>JALORF010000065.1 GCA_025459195.1 Beijerinckiaceae bacterium | reverse complement strand
GTTGATGACCGAATGGCTCAAGGGCAACGAGCTGGAAACGCGCGCCGCAGGCGGCAATCTCGGCGGCACCATGCGGCTCGGCGCTTATGAATCGGCGCTTGCCAAGGGCTCGCGCATTGCTGCGATCTACGGTGCAACGACGATCTCGGAGCGCCACCGCCACCGCTATGAGGTCAACATGGCCTACCGTGCGATGCTGGAAGCCAAGGGCATGCGCTTTGCCGGCCTGTCGCCCGATGGTCTGCTGCCGGAGACAATCGAGTATGAGGACCATCCCTGGTTCATCGGCGTGCAGTATCATCCGGAACTGAAGTCGCGCCCCTTCGAGCCGCACCCGCTGTTCGCCAGCTTCATCGAGGCGGCCAAGGCGCAGTCGCGGCTGGTGTGATGGCGCGCGGCCTCGATCATCTCGTCCATGGTGTCCATGATCTGGACCGGGCAGGGCAGTTTTTCGAACAACTCGGCTTCACGGTCGGTGCGCGCAACCGCCATCCCTGGGGCACCCACAACCGCATCGTGCAGTTTCCGGGCTTCTTTCTTGAGCTGATCACGGTCGGCGAGCCGGACCTCATCCCAGACCACGCCGAACACCGCTTCTCCTTCGGGGCTGCGGTGCGCGATGCTTTGGCGGCCGGTGAAGGCATCTCGATGCTGGTGCTGGAAAGCCGCGATGCGCTGGCCGACAACGCCGCGTTTCATGCGCTCGGTCTTGGCGGCACCGAACCTTTTTTCTTTGAACGTCAGGCAAGCCGTCCGGATGGCACATCCGTGCGCGTGGCCTTCACGCTGGCCTTTGCCAGCCAGCCGCGCACCCCGGCACCCAGCTTCTTCGTGTGCCAGCAGCACGAGCCGCAGAATTTCTGGAACCCGCGCTTTCAGGCGCATGCCAATGGTGCATCATCCGTGGCCGCTGTGACGCTGGTCGCATCGGACCCTGCCGCGCACATCCGTTTCTTCGAAGGCTTCACGGGCGCTGTCGGTCCGGTCAGCCACGAGGCAGGCTGGACGCTGGCCTTGCCGCGCGGCTGCGTCGAGACTGTCACGCCGGATCATGCCGGAAAGACAACGGGATTCTTCGGCAACGGCGCGGCACATCCGGCCCTGTCCCTGGCCGGCGTGACGGTGCGCCTGCCGGATCAGGTTGCCTTGCAACGCCGGCTGGACGAACAGGGCATCGCTCACGCAAGATACGGCTCCCGAGTCGTGGTCGAGGCATTCGGTGCGGCGATCGCATTCGAGCAAGCCTGACACGCCGGCGAAAGAGGCTCCATGCTCTACACATCCATTCAGGGTTTGCCGGATTTCCTGCTGTTTTTCAGTGCCGCGATGGGCCTGACCGCGCTCTATCTCGTGCTCTACACGCTCTCGACCACGCACAACGAGTTCGAGCTGATCCGCCAGAACAACGTTGCGGCAGGAGCTTCGCTGGGGTTGAGCCTGATGGGGTTCGCGATCCCGCTGTCCAGCGCCATCGTCAATTCCAAGACCATCGTGGATCTGCTGGTCTATGGCATTGTCGCGCTGATCATCCAGATCATGGTCTATTGGCTGGTCAGGCTCTTGCTGACCAACCTGTCGCAGCGCATCGCCAATGGCGAGGTGGCTTCGGCGCTGTTTCTGGGCGCAGCTTCCCTCGCTGCCGGTCTGGTCACCGCAGCCGCCATGATCTTCTGACGCAGAGCTTCTCTCCGGGCTCAGCGCGTCACGATGGGGCGTGAGCCGCTCGGGCCGTCAAGCTGCTTGAGCAGGAACAGCAGCGCGCGATCATGCAGCACGATCATGCGCTCTTTGGGCTTCAGCCATGCCATGGCCTCTTCGATAGTCCTGGCTTCGACGAGTTTGGCCTGCGCCAGGGCACGATCAGCCTCGATCTGGCCGCGTGGCCGCGCCACCGCAGCCGGCAGCATCGCCTCGTGAGCATCCGCGATGTCCGGATGCTGGTGGATGGCCAGCAATCCGTCGGCATCGTCGAAGCCGTGGCGCGCGAACTCGCCCTGCAACTGGTTGGCCCGCGTTGCGATGGCCGGCGGTGCGCCTTCCTCGGGCGTCAGCAACAGCTTGTGGCGCTTGAGCCAGAGCCCGATGGCCAGTTGCCCGCTCGCCCATGACAGCGGAATGGCCAGCAACAGGCCCAGGATCGTCGGTGACATCCAGGCGAACAGCGAAGTTGCAATCAGGAAAGCGATGATCCCGGTGAACACGCCAAGCGCCGTGTGCATGCGATGCCGGCGGACGATATCGTGGAACGGAATCGAACCATCATCGCGCCGTTGCGGGTTCCAGCCTGTGTCGCGCCCTGCGATGATCTGGAACACCGATCCGGATTGGATCACCATCATGATCGGGGCCAGCAAGGCTGACATGATGACCTCGATGATGGCCGAGAGCGTCAGGCGGATGCCGCCGCCGCAGGCCCTGCGCTCGGCGCTGTTCAGCAAGGTCAGCAGCCAGCCGAACAGCTTGGGTGCCAGCAGGATCGCCATGGTGAGTCCAAAAAGGGCCAGCGAGCGCTCCGGATCGAAGCGTGGCCAGACCGGCACCAGCGTGAACTCGTTGGTGAAATACTCCGGCCTGGCATACTTGACCTGCAGGACCAGCGCGATGCCGACGACGAGCTGCATCAGCCAGAAGGGCGACGCCATGTAGGCCATGATGCCGGTGGCGAAGTGCTGGCGCGTCGACCATTTCAGCCCGCTGGCGAACATCACACGGCTGTGCTGGAGGTTGCCCTGGCACCAGCGCCGGTCACGCGCCGACAGATCGATCAGCGATGGCGGGCTTTCTTCATACGACCCGTTGAGATCGGGCAGCATGTAGACAGCCCACCCCGCGCGCCTGATCAGCGCGGCTTCGACGAAATCGTGGCTGAGGATGTGGCCGCCGAAAGGAGGTTTGCCTTTCAGATCGGGCAGACCGCAATGGGCTGCGAATGCCCGGGTTCGGATGATGGCGTTGTGCCCCCAGTAGTTGCAATCGCGCCCCGCCCACTGCGCCAGCCCCGTGGCGATCACCGGCCCGTAAACGCGTGCGGCGAACTGCTGCAAACGGGCGAACAGCGTGTTGCGGTTGATGATCAATGGCAGCGACTGGATGATGCCGGCATCCGGGTCAGCTTCCATGGCGGCTGCCAGCCGGACGATGCAGGTGCCAGTCATCAGGCTGTCGGCATCGAGCACCACCATGTGTTCGTAATGTCCGCCCCAGCGTGTCACGAAATCGGCGATGTTGCCGGCCTTGCGGTGGTGGTTCTTCGGCCTGTGCCGGTAATAGAGCCGCGCATCGTCGCCAAGCCGTTCGCGCAGCGCCACGAAAGCGCGCTCCTCGGCGATCCAGACATCGGGGTTGGTGGTGTCCGACAGGATGAAATAGTCGAAATGCTCTCCAAGACCGGTGGCGTCGACCGACTCTCTGATGGCTGCAACGGCGGCAAACGTCCGCGCCGTCGATTCATTGTAGATCGGCATCACGATGACGGTGCGTTGTTTCAGCGCCATCGCGCGCTGCGTCTCGCCGCGCTTGAACAGCAGCACGATGAACCCGAGGATGGCGCTGGTAAAGGCCAGCGCGATCCATGAGAAATTCACGGTGAACAGCACCAGCAGCACATACTGCAAGGCGGTCGTGCGGCTCACCGAGACGACCTCGTACATCTCGCGCGCGCCATAAGCCGTCAGCAGCAAGGCCGATCCGAAAACCAGCAACCGCGACAGCCACGGTGTGCGCCAGGTCGTCAAGCGCTTGCGTTCGTCGGCCGACGACCAGCGCTTGAGAGACTGCGTCGGCATGTCGAGGCGCGCTTCGGGCGGCAGCGCGGAAAAGGGCTGCATCGTGGGCGCGGTGCCGTCGTCGTCGACAACGATGGCAGAGCGTCCGGAGGTCACGGTGTCCATCTGTTCAGCCAGGTTTCCGAGAGTGGCTTTCCGGCAAGATCGAGTTGCAGGCGCAGTTCGCACGCGTTCTCGGCGCCCGGATCAAGCTCGAACGAGACGCGCATCGTCCGCCTTTCCGGATAGGGCACCAGCCGCATGCCATGAATGGTCCCCGGCGTTGCCGAGAGGATGACCCTGGTGTTGGCCCCAAGAGCCGGATCGGCCAGCATCTCGCCGGCAAAGTCGACAAAGAAGCGTCGCCGCCGCCCTTGCGAGCCACGCCCCTGCCTGACCGAGCGCACGATGGCGACCGGCGGCGTCTCGGGTGGCTGCCAGCACCAGAACTGGCGATAGGACAGGGTGGTCTCCGAGCCGGCGGCGATGGGCTGGCGCGGACGCCAATGCGCGATGATGTTGTCGTTGATCTCCGACTCGGTCGGAACCTCAAGCAACTGCACCGTGCCCGGTCCCCAATCGCCGAGAGGTTCGACCCAGACACTGGGCCTCAACTCGAAGCGCTGGTCGTCATCCTGATAAGCGTTGTAGTCGCGCTCGCGCTGGACCAGCCCGAAACCCTTGGGGTTGTTGTCGACGAACGCCGAAATCTGCAATTGTTCGGGGTTGTTGAGTGGCCGGTAAATCCACTCATCCGCGCCGGTGCGCAATTGCAGGCCGGAAATCTCGTGGACAGCCGGCCTTACATCATCGAACACGCGGCGGCGCTGGGGGGCAAACAGGAAGCTGCCAAGCATGCCGCCGAACCCGACATTGTCGAGTTGCGTCCGGGCGAACAGCGTCAGTTCAATGTCATTGATGGTCATGTCGCCCGGGCGGATCGTCATCCTCACGGCGGCAGCGGCACTGTCTGAATCGATCAGGCCATGCACGGTGAGGGCAGGCGCGGCAGGACCGGGCCGCTCGATCCAGAAGCCGCGGAAATAGGGCACTTCCTCGCCGCGCTGTTCGCCGGGCCGCAGCACCAGCGAGCGCGCCACCGCACCGAACATCTGGCCACGCGCCATGGCCCTGAAAAAGGTCGCGCCCTGAAAGACGGCAACCTCCTGAAGCCGCTCGCCGGCGACATGAAGGCGAAAGCCCGAGAACCCGAGATCGTTGGCGCTCGCCGGAGGCGGTGTCCGGCCATAGTCGAACCGGCTCTTGTCGAAGCTGATGCGCCGCGAAACACCGTCCTCGACCACGAACAGGGCCACGGGCTGGCTGAAGATCCCGCCGCGATGCAAGGGCTCAATCACGAATCCGCGTGATTCCCCGGCCCAGACCATGGCCTGCGGCTGAAGCCTGATCCCGCTCAAGGCGTCCAGCGATAGTGTGCCGAGACCTTCCGGCAGGTCGGCAGGGCCGGACACCATGGGCCGCCTCGCCAGAGCCCGCGCCAGCTCGACCACCTGTGATGCATCGAAGCGCTGGCCGTCACCGATGGAGCCTGGAAAGCTGACGGGCGCCGTGCCTGCACCGTTCTGCTGGGCGCTGGCGGGCACAGCAGCCAGAAACCCGCCGGCCGCAAGGCCAGCCAAGGTATCGCGACGCGTCAGATGGATCGCCATAGGTCAGATGAAAATTGCCAAATCGGGAAACCCACGTTCGCCGCGAGCGCTCATAGCATGCTTTGTGCCATGCGCCAGTCGGGTTTGAAATCGCTCACTTCGTCGGTTAGTGAATCTTCGGAGTTTTGCGGGATGCTGCCCATGTCATCCCCCTTCAAGGCCGGCAACCGCGCCGTTCAACATCACGCAAGAGGCCAAACTATGATCGCCACGCGCACGGCTCCCGCGTCAGGCTCCCGCTCATGCCTCGCCATCGTCCTTGCAGCAGGCGAGGGGACGCGCATGAAGTCGGACACGCCGAAGGTCCTGCATGCCATTGCCGGGCGCAGCATGCTCGGTCACGCCATCACGGCCCTGGTCGGCGCAGGTGCGACCGATGTCGTTGTGGTGGTCGGCCCGGATCGCGCGGATGTGGCAAAGGAAGCATTGGCCACGTTCGGCAAGGCGCGGATTGTGGTGCAGCATGAGCGGCTCGGCACAGCCCACGCTGTGCTGGCAGCGCGCGAGGCGCTAATGGAAGGGCATGACGACGTTGTGGTGGCCTTCGCCGACACGCCGCTGATGACCACCGCCACCTTCGCTGGCATGCGCGCGGCGATTGCCTCTGGCACGCATGTGCTTGCCGTCGGCTTCGAAGCTGCCGATCCGACCGGGTATGGCCGCATGGTTCTGGACAGCGAAGGCCTGGGCGCCATTGTCGAACACAAGGATGCCAGCGAGGCCGAGCGCAACATTGGGCTGTGCAATGCCGGCCTTCTGGCACTGTCGGGCCGGCACGCCCTGGACATCATCAGCCGCGTCGGCAACGACAATGCCCAACGCGAGTATTATCTGACCGATGCCGTGAAGATCGCCCGCGGGCTGGGTCTGTCGGCCCAGGTGCTGATTGCGCCGGAGGATGAGGTGCAAGGTGTCAACGACCGGGTGCAATTGGCACGCGCCGAGGCAACCATGCAGAAGCGGCTGAGGGACGCCGCGATGCGCGCCGGCGCAACCCTGCTGGCCCCGGAAACGGTCTACTTCAGTCATGACACAAAGATCGGCCGCGATGTCATTGTTGAACCCAATGTGTTCTTTGGAACCGGCGTTGTCGTCGAAGATCAGGCGGTGATTCACGCCTGTTCGCACCTTGAAGGGGCGCATGTGGGGCGCAAGGCCAGCGTCGGCCCATTCGCGCGGCTGAGGCCCGGTGCCGATCTGGGCGAGAAGGCCAAGGTCGGCAACTTCGTCGAGATCAAGGCTGCAAGCCTTGGTGTCGGTGCCAAGGTCAGCCACCTGAGCTATATCGGCGATGCCAGCGTCGGGGCAGGGGCCAACATCGGTGCCGGAACGATCACCTGCAATTATGACGGCTTTTCCAAGTTCCGCACCGTCATCGGGGAAGGGGCCTTTGTCGGCTCGAACTCCTCGCTCGTCGCGCCTGTCACCATTGCTGCCGGGGCCTATGTCGGCTCGGGCACGGTGGTGACCAAGGACGTCTCGGCGGACGCTCTGGCTGTCGGGCGGGCCCGTCAGGTCGAGATCGCCGGCTGGGCCAGCCAGTTCCGCGCCCGCAAGGCATCGTCCCGGAAGGCCTGAAAAGCCCCGATTAACCCCGATTTGACGGGGAATATTCACAACTGGTCATCCATTGTGATTGGTGCGGGCAGGCCGGAGTCGCTACCGCTGGCCGCGTCGGACCGGCTGGGGGCGGTGAATCGGCTGGGTTGCGGCATGGCCGCGAGCCTTGTTCCGCGAACAGGCCGGCCAGGAGTGCCGGCAAGCGAAGGGTGATCAGACAAATGTGCGGCATCGTAGGAATTCTGGGCAAGAACCCCGTGGCGCTGGAGGTCGTGGAGGCCCTGCGCCGGCTCGAATATCGCGGTTATGATTCGGCCGGTGTCGCCACGCTTGAGGATGGTCAGCTCACTCGTCGGCGCGCGGAAGGCAAGTTGCGCAACCTTGAACAAAAGTTGTCGCGCGAGCCACTCAACGGCCTGATCGGGATCGGGCATACCCGCTGGGCGACCCATGGCCGTCCCAGTGTCCCGAACGCCCATCCCCATGCCACCGACAAGCTGGCCGTGGTGCACAATGGCATCATCGAGAACTTTGCCGAATTCCGTTCTGAACTGGAAGCCGAAGGCTACCGATTCGAATCCGAGACCGATACCGAAGTCGTCGCCCATCTGGTGACGCGGGAGATCAATCGTGGCCTCAAGCCGGTGGAGGCCGTCGGCGCCGTGTTGCCGCGCCTGCGCGGGGCCTTCGCCCTGGCCTTCCTGTTCACTGGCGAAGAGGATCTGCTGATCGGCGCGCGCAATGGCCCGCCGCTTGCTGTCGGCATCGGCGATGGCGAGATGTATCTGGGCTCGGATGCCTTCGCGCTGGCTCCTTTCACCAACATGATCGCCTATCTTGAAGATGGTGACTGGGCGATCCTGCATCGCAACGCCGTCGAGTTCCGCGATGTCACCGGCAAGGTCGTGCAGCGCCCGGCACAGATGGTCGCGGCTGGGGCAGCCCTGGTCGACAAGGGCAACCACCGCCATTTCATGGCCAAGGAAATCCACGAGCAACCTGAGGTCGTCACCCATACGTTGACCACCTATATCGACATGGTTTCGGCAAAGGTCCGCATGCCGTTCGAGCAACCGCTGGACTGGAGCAAGGTCGAGCGGCTGTCCATGTCCGCCTGCGGCACGGCCTATCTGGCCGGCCTCACGGCGCGCTACTGGTTCGAGACCATTGCGCGCGTGCCCTGCGACATCGATGTCGCCTCGGAGTTCCGCTATCGTGAGCCGCCGCTGTTGCCGCAGAACGGCGTCGCGATGTTCCTGTCGCAGTCAGGCGAGACAGCCGACACGCTGGCATCCTTGCGCTATGCCAAGACCCAGAACCAGACGATCCTGTCGGTCGTCAATGTGCCGACATCGACGATTGCGCGCGAAAGCCACATTGTCGCGCCTATCACCGCAGGGCCGGAAATCGGCGTTGCTTCGACCAAAGCCTTCACCTGCAAGCTGGTCACGTTGGCCAGCATCGCCATCGCGGCAGGCCGGGCGCGCGGGACCATCACATCGGCCCGCGAAAAGGAACTGGTGCATGAACTGATCATGCTGCCGGGGCTGATGACACAGGCCCTGAAGACCGAGGTCCAGATCGAGCGCCTCGCGCACAAGCTCAGCAAGGCGCGTGATGTGCTCTATCTGGGGCGCGGCACGAGCTATCCGCTGGCGCTCGAAGGAGCGCTGAAGCTCAAGGAGATTTCCTACATCCACGCCGAGGGCTACGCGGCCGGCGAGCTCAAGCACGGCCCCATCGCGCTGATCGACGAGGACATGCCGGTGATCGTGGTTGCGCCGCATGACCACCTGTTCGAAAAGACCGCCTCGAACATGCACGAGGTGGCCGCCCGCGGCGGGCGCATTATCCTGATCACTGACGAGAAGGGCGCGGCCGAAACCACGATTGCGACGGAAGCCACGATCATCATGCCGACCATGGCCCCGACCTTCAGCGCCATGGTCTATGCCATTCCAGTGCAGCTCATCGCTTACCACACAGCGCTGGTCATGGGCAAAGACGTCGACCAGCCGCGCAATCTGGCGAAGTCTGTCACCGTCGAGTAAGGCTTTGCCGCTTCCAAACGGACGCGGCTGTGGCACGGTGTTCGCATCCATGCCATCACCAGTGTGGAAGCACGAGCGTGCGTGCCGTCATTGCGGCAACCAGTGCGCCCAGGCCAACGCAGCATGGAGATGAGACAGATCGATGGATCGAGCGCCTGATCCCCGGCACGTCGGCGCGGTGGTGCATGACATGGCCAGCGAGCACGCCCGCACGCATGGTGCGATCGGGCGGCTGAGGCGCTACCTCCTGACGGGCGTCGTCATTGCCGGCCCGCTGGCGATCACGGCGGCTGTCACCTGGTGGTTCATCAGCCTCGCCGATGGCTGGGTCAAGCCGCTGATCCCGGCAACCTGGCTGCCTGAGAGCTACCTACCCTTCGCCATTCCCGGCTTCGGACTTCTGGTGGCGTTGTTCGGGCTGACCCTGCTGGGTTTCCTCACAGCCAATCTGGTCGGGCGCGCCCTGATCGAAGCCGGCGAGGGGCTGCTGGAGCGCACGCCCGTGGTCAGCGGCCTTTACAAAGGCATGAAACAGATCTTCTCGACCGTGTTCTCCGGAAGTGGCACGACGTTTCGCACCGTCGGTCTGGTGCAGTATCCGGCGCAGGGCATGTGGTCGATCGTGTTCATCTCCAAGCCGGCCGCCAGCGAGATCGCTGAGCGCTTGCCCGGCCCTGATGATCTGGTCGGTGTTTTCCTGCCGTGCAGCCCCAACCCGACCACCGGGTTCTTCTTTTATCTGCCGCGGAAGGACGTCATCGATGTCCCGATCAGCGTCGAGGAAGCGGCCAAGCTGGTCATGTCGGCCGGGCTGATCCAGCCCGAGACCCTGTTGCGCAAGCCTCAGAAAGCCGAGCCTGAAGTCGAAGGCCGGCCTGATCGGTGATGGTCACGGGCGGTGGCTGGGCGCTCGATTGGCCTCGCAAGCCCGCGCTTTGACATTTGCGCCTTGACGTCAGCGCCATGAGCCGCAGCGGCTCCCCGCCATGCGGCAATGTGGATTGACCGTTAGCCTTCTGCGGGAGGACCATGGGAGCATGCCGATCAACCCGCTTCCCACCAGATTCCTGCTCAATCCATCCCTCGATCGCCTGAAGCCATACGGTGCCGATGAACGCACCATTCTGTCGATGGCGGGCGGCCGCGATGCGCTGGCGGCGATCCGTCTCTGGGAAGGCTACAAGCCCACGCCCCTGTTGTCCTTGCCGACCATGGCCGCCGCCTGCGGTGTCGCGTCGGTGCAATACAAGGATGAGGGCCAGCGCTTCGGCCTCAAGAGTTTCAAGGCTCTCGGGGGTGCCTATGCCGTGCAGAGGCTGGTCGAACGATACGGCCCGGCAAACATGACCGTGACATGCGCCACCGATGGCAATCATGGCCGGGCGGTGGCCTGGGGAGCGCGGCGCGCCGGCATCAGGGCCGTGATCTTTGTGCATGAGGGTGTCAGCGAAGGCCGGGCCAAGGCCATCAGCGCTTTCGGGGCCGAGGTCCGGCGCGAAGGCCGCACCTACGATGACAGCGTTCGCGCCTCTGCCAGGGCAGCGGAATTCCATGGCTGGCACATCGTCTCCGACACGTCGTGGCCAGGCTATGAGGACACGCCGAAAGCCGTGATGCAGGGCTATGCCGTGCTGGCCATGGAGATCGAGGCAGAAGGGGTCAGGCCAAGCCATATCTTCGTGCAGGGCGGTGTTGGAGGCCTTGCCGCCGGCGTGCTCTCCTATCGCTGGGAAAGATTTGGGCCGGACCGTCCGATCATGACAGTGGTCGAGCCCGACAAGGCCGCCTGCCTGTTGGCCAGCGCCCACGCCGGAATTCCGACCGCAGTGGATGGGGATCTCGACACGGTGATGGCAGGCCTTGCCTGCGGCGAACCCTCGCTGTTGGCCTGGCACATTTTGAAGCCGGGTGCCGATGCGTTCATGGCCATTCCCGATGCGGCAGCCATCGAGACAATGCGCGATCTGGCCACGCTCGGCATCGTGGCCGGGGAATCCGGCGTGGCGGGGTTGGCCGGCTTCAGGTTGGCAGCGCAGGATCCAGCCATGCGCGCGGCCCTGCAAATCGACAACGCGTCGCGCATCGTCGTCTATGGCACCGAGGGAGCGACCGACCCCGATGTCTATCGTGCGCTGGTCGGGCAATCTCCGGAGGATGTCACTGCATGAGCCATGATCTCGTTCTCAAGGGCGGGCGCGTCATCGACCCGTCACAGAACCTCGATGGTGTGCGCGATGTCGCCTTCAGCGCCGGCAGGGTCTCGGCCATCGGCCAGGACCTTGCGGCAGGCCCGGGAACCGAGGTGCGTGATGTATCAGGCTACATCGTCTCGCCCGGATTGATCGACTTGCATACCCACGTTTACTGGGGCGGAACCTCGCTCGGCATTGACGCGGACGAATTCTGCCGCACCTCGGGCGTCACCACCTCGGTGGATACAGGCAGCGCGGGGCCGGGCAACTGGGCCGGCTTCCGCAAGCATGTCATCGAGCGCTCGGAGGCGCGTATCCTGGCCTACCTGCACGTCTCGCATGCGGGCATCTTCGGCTTCTCGAAGGCAGTCATGGTCGGCGAGAGCGAGAATGTGCGCCTTTTGTCTCCGGCTGAATGCGCCGAGGTGGCAGACCGCAACCGTGACCTGATCGTTGGCATCAAGGTGCGCGTCGGCAGACACTCCTCGGGCGATCAGGGCACCGCTCCGCTCAATGCTGCCTTGCAGGTGGCCGAGCAGGTCGGGATGCCGTTGATGGCCCATATCGACCATCCGCCACCATCTTATGAAGAGGTGGTCGAGATGCTCCGGCCCGGCGATGTCATCACCCATTGCTTCCGCCCGTTTCCCAATGCGCCTTGCACCGGGCAGGGAAGCGTCAAGCAGTCTGTCCTGGATGCACGCAAGCGGGGTGTTCTGTTCGATGTCGGCCATGGCGGCGGCTCTTTCGCTTTCAAGACCGCACGCGCCATGCTGGCCAACGGCTTTCCGCCAGACACGATCTCGTCCGATGTTCACACCCTGTGCATCGATGGGCCGGCCTTTGACCAGGTCACCACCATGTCGAAGTTCCTGTGCCTGGGCATGAGCCTGTCTGATGTGATCAAGGCGTCGACGCTGAATGCCGCCCTTGCCCTCCAGCGCATGGAGTATGGTTCGCTGAAGCCCGGCTCGCTGGGCGATGCGACCATCCTGTCGGTCAGGGAAGGGCGCTTCGACTATGTCGATGTGGTGGGCGAGCATCTGATCGGGGATCGCCGTATCGTTTCCGAAGGCGTTGTGCTCAAGGGCCGATGGTGGCATCCGAAGCGTTCGTCGAAATTCCGCAAGGCCAGATGAGGGCACGAACATGAGTGCAGAAGACAACCTGAAGCAGCTTGGCCTCACCTTGCCCGAGATGCCGGCACCAATCGCCAATTATGTGCGCTTCAAGCGCGTCGGCGATCTGGTTTTCCTGTCGGGGCAAGGGCCGCGCAGGCCCGATGGCAGCAACCACACCGGCAAGGTGGGTGCCGACGTGACCTGGGAACAGGCCTACGAGCATGCAAAGCTCACCGGCCTCGGACTTCTGGCCGCGATGAAGCAGGCCGCCGGCACGCTGGACAGGGTTGAGGTGGTCAAGCTGCTGGGCATGGTCAATGCCACGCCTGATTTCGCCGATCATCCCAAGGTCATCAATGGCTGCTCCGATCTTCTGGTTGCCGTGCTGGGCGAGAATGGTCGCCATGCCCGCTCGGCTGTCGGCATGGGCTCCTTGCCGAACAACATCACGGTCGAGATCGAGGCCGTCATCCGCGTGCTGTGAGGGGTCGCGCCATGTCCTCCTTCGATGATCGGCCCAATGTCATCCCCTGGCCGCCAATCCTGTTTCTCGGGGCGCTTGCCCTCGCCAATCTGTTGAGCAGTGTGCTGCCGGTGCCGTTCCCCGGTCCGCGCTGGTTGCTGGAGCCGGTGGGCTGGCTGCTGGTCGCGACCGGACTCGGGCTGATGCTGTGGGCATTCCTCGCCTTCCGGCAACATCAGACCTCGGTGCTGCCGATCCGGCGTGCCGATGCTTTGATCACAGCCGCGCCGTTCAGCTTCAGCCGCAACCCGATCTACCTGTCCGAAGCGGTGCTGCTATTCGGGCTCGCGCTGGTCAATGCTTCGCTGTGGTATGGGCTGGTCATCGCGCCGTTCATGCTGGCTGTCACGCGGCTGGCGATCATCCGCGAGGAAGCGCATCTTGCCTCGCGCTTCGGAACGGCGTGGGCAGCCTATGCAGGGCGTGTTCGGCGCTGGCTCTGATGGCGGGCGGCCTGCCGCCTCAGCGCTGCTCGCCGTTGCTCTGGCGCGCGACGCTGCCAGTCACCCCAACGCTGCGGGGCGGCCGCAGGTCCATGGGGCCTGACAGCCTCGGCGTCGCCGGGCCGGAAGCCTGCGCCGGGCGGCGCGGGACCGGATCCACCGGAACGGGCTGCGCAATCCGCGAATTGGCATTCACTGGCCGTCTTGCGCCGATGTCGTAGCGGCCGGCAATCCAGTCGGTGAACTGCTTTTCGCTGCCGAAGAAGGCGTTGCGGTCGACATCGCCGGTGATGCCCGGCACGCGCCCCGTCGTGGTGAACTGCCAGAACTCCCACGGGCGGTTCTCGTAGCGCTTTTCGGGGCGGGCCGCTGTCGAGCGGATCCAGAACGGATAATCGTTGAACTCGGTCGTGCCTTCCAGCACGTCGGCGTGGAAGTTGATGTCAGTGTAGATGATCGGCTTCTTGCCGTAGTGGGCTTCAAAGGCGCGCAGCATCTCACGCATCTTTTGCCGTGCCTTGGCCGGCTCGGTCCTCGCGCAACTGGAATGGTTGTTCCACTCGACATCGAGCACCGGCGGCAGCGCGTTGGGCTCCTTCGGCACATTGCGGATGAACCAGCGAATCTGGTCACGCGCCGGGCGGCACCAGAACACGAAATGGTAAGCTCCGCGCGGAATGCCGGCAGCGCGTGCGCCCTCCCAGTTCTCGCGGAAGCGCCTGTCGAGCAGATCGCCGCCTTCGGTGGCCTTGATGAAGGCAAAACGGGTGCCGGCGCTCTTCACACGGTCCCAGTCGATGTCCTGCTGCCAGCGCGAGACATCGATGCCCTGGATCATCTTGCGCTTGGCGTCGCGCACGCCGTGATGCGGCTCGACGTCGCCCTTCTTGGGGAAGGGATTGCGCGCTT
>JALORF010000064.1 GCA_025459195.1 Beijerinckiaceae bacterium | reverse complement strand
GCCGAGAACTCCCATTCGGCCAAGCCGATGATCTACAAGCTGACCGGGACCTGGGGCAATCACGAGGGCTCGATGCTGCTCTGGGTGCTGATCATGGCCCTGTTCGGCGCTCTGGTGGCGCTGGCGCGCACCTCGCTTCCGGACCGGCTCAGGGCCGGCACGCTGGCCGCGCAGGCCTCGGTCACCGTGGCCTTCCTGCTCTTCATCCTGTTCACCTCGAACCCGTTCAACCGGCTCGATCCGGCCCCACCCGAAGGCAATGACCTCAATCCGATCTTGCAGGATCTTGGCCTCGCCATCCATCCGCCGCTGCTTTACGTCGGCTATGTCGGCTTCTCGATCACCTATGCCTTCGCCATCGCGGCGCTGATCGACGGGCGCATCGATGCGGTCTGGGCCCGCGCGGTCCGGCCCTGGACACTTGTGGCCTGGATCTTCCTGACCCTTGGCATCTCCATGGGTTCCTACTGGGCCTATTACGAACTGGGCTGGGGTGGCTGGTGGTTCTGGGATCCGGTCGAGAATGCCTCGCTGATGCCCTGGCTGGCCGGCACGGCACTGATCCATTCGACCATCGTCATGGAAAAGCGCGACTCGCTGAAGGTCTGGACGATCCTGCTCGCCATCCTCACCTTCTCACTGTCGCTGCTCGGCACCTTCCTCGTGCGCTCCGGCGTGCTGACGTCAGTTCATACCTTCGCCACCGATCCTTCGCGCGGCCTGTTCATCCTGATCATCCTGATGCTGTTCATCGGCGGCTCGCTGGCGCTGTTTGCCTGGCGCGCGCCGATGCTGCGGCAAGGCGGGCTGTTCGCACCCGTTTCCCGCGAGGGCGCGCTGGTCATCAACAACCTGTTCCTGGCCGCCGCCTGCGCCACCGTGTTCATCGGCACGCTTTATCCGCTGGCTCTGGAAGGCCTGACCGGCGCCAAGATCTCCGTCGGCCCGCCCTTCTTCAACGCCACCTTCCTGCCGCTGCTGATTCCGCTCCTGCTGCTGCTGCCCTTCGGCCAGTCCATGGCGTGGAAGCGCGGCGACCTGCTGGGCACGGCGCAGCGCCTTGGCGTCGCCATCGGCGTCGGCATCCTCGCCACCATCGGCATCTTTGCGGCCACCTATGGCGGTCCGGTGGCGGCCCCGCTTGGCATCGGGCTTGGCGTGTTCCTGATCGCCAGCGCCGTATGGGACCTTGGCGAGCGCATCATCGGCCGCGCCTCGGGTGCGCGGGCGATCTGGTCGCGCGCCGTCGGCCTGCCGCGTTCGGCCTATGGCACGGCGCTGGCCCATGCCGGCGTCGGTGTCACCGTCATCGGCATTGCCGCCACCGCCTGGGCCACCGAGGACATCGCCGTGATGAAGCCTGGCGACCGTCTGGCCAATGGCCGCACGGCCATCGTGCTGCAGCAGGTGTTCCCGCGCACCGGCCCCAATTTCCGTGAACTGGTCGGCCGTTTCCGGGTGGAGATCGACGGCAAGGAGCGCGGCGACATCGACTCCACCAAGCGCACCTTCATCACCCGCAACAACATGCAGACCACCGAGGCCGGCATCCGCACCTTCGGCGTCAGCCAGGTCTATGTCAGCCTTGGCGAGATCCAGCCCGATGGCTCGGTCGGCGTCAGGCTCTACACCAAGCCGTTGATGCTGCTGATCTGGATCGGCTCGCTGATCATGGGCCTGGGCGGCGCACTCTCGATCACCGACCGCCGCTTCCGCGTGGCGACACCGGCCAAGGCCCGCGCGCCGAAGGGCACACACGGCTCGCCGGGCGGCCCCTCGCCCCAGCCTGCGGAGTGAGCCTGATGCCGATCCGCCCTCTCGTCGGCCTTGTTCTGCTCGTGGCCACGATGATGCCCGCCCTTGCGGTAACGCCGCAGGAGCGGCTTGCCGATCCGGCGCTGGAGCAGCGGGCGCGGCAGGTCTCCGCCGGCTTGCGCTGCCTGGTCTGCCAGAACCAGTCGATCGATGATTCCGAAGCCCCCCTGGCGCGTGACCTGCGCGTGCTGGTGCGGGACAGGATCAAGGCCGGCGACAGCAACACGCAGGTCACCGACTTCGTGGTGGCGCGCTATGGCGAATACGTCCTGCTCAAGCCGCCCTTCGGCCTGCACACGGCCTTGCTCTGGGGTGGCCCTGCGCTGATCTTCCTGGCCGGTGCCTTCGGCGTCTGGCGCATGCGCCGCCGCGCCGCCGGCAAGGGGGTTGGCGTGGCGCTCGATGCCGGCGAAGAGGCCGAACTGGCGCGCATTCTCGACAAGCGCTGATGGCCGCCGGGCTTGGGCGCGCGCTGCAAGATGCCGCGTGGAGCATGCTCGAAAACGTCTCGCCTTCCCCACGGAATCGGGTATTTTCGTCGGCGTCATGATACAGTCTCCGCCCGCAAAAGACCTGATCCGCTACGATCTTCTCGTCCAGGACGCGCTCAAGGGCGTCGTGCGCAAGGTGCTGGTCGATGCCGGCCGCGAGGGTCTGCCGGGCGATCACCATTTCTACATCTCGTTCCGGACCGATGTTCCGGGCGTGCGCCTGTCCCAGCGCATGCGCGAGAAGTATCCAGAGGAAATGACCATCGTCCTGCAGCACCAGTTCTGGGACCTTGGCATCACCGAACACACGTTCGAGGTCGGCCTGTCCTTCAACGGCATTCCGGAACGGTTGCTGATCCCGTTCGATGCACTGGTCGGCTTTTTCGACCCATCCGTGCAGTTCGGGCTGAAGTTCGAGCTGAATGGCGAAGGTCAGGCTGCCACTGCCGGCACGGAGGCCTCTGCCGCCCAGGAGACCGGCCGCGACAAGCCGCGTCTGGCCGGCCCGCGGCTGGCGGTTGCGCCGGCCGATGGCGAGGCAGACCATGAGGCCGGTGCCGGCCAGCCTGATCCGTCCGCTCCGGACGCGTTGCCCAGGCCCTCGCCGAAGGCGCAGCCAAAGGCCCGCGCGGCCAAGGTTGACGTGCCGCCTCCTTCGGCCGCTGCCGCCGCCAGCGAGGAGGCGCCGGTTGACGATGGCGATGACAAGCAGTCCGCCCAGGTGGTCAGCCTCGATGCGTTCCGCAAGAAGCCCTGATCTCTCCAGCCGCGGGCAACCATCGGCCAGCCCTGTGCAGGGGCTCCCTTTCGGTCCGCTGGCGATGCCAACGCAGGGCGCGCCATGAGCGCCGACATCGTCAATCTCCGGCAGGCCCGCAAGCGCAAGGCGCGCGCCGAGGCTGACAGCCTGGCCGCCGCCAATCGCGCCCTGTTCGGGCGCAGCAAGCCGGAGCGCGAGGCGCAGGACAGTGCCCGCGAGAAAGCCGCGCGCCATCTCGACAGTCACCGGCGCGAAGCGCCCGCCCGCAGCGGTGATGACGGATAGTCCGGCGCAACCTGGCAAGCGCCCGGCCCTGCGCGTGCGCGCGGCGCGGCGCACGGCGTCCGGCCCGGTGCCGCCCCTGGTGCGTGATGGTGTGGTCAAGCGCTCCATTGCGATTGCGGGGCATGCCACCTCGATCTCACTGGAAGAGCCCTTCTGGCAGGCCTTGCGCCTGATCGCCCGCGCGCAAGGGATCAGCCTCGCGGCACTGGTGGCCGTGATCGATGGCCGGCGGGCCCGCACCAACCTGTCATCCGCCCTGCGCCTGCATGTGCTGGCGCATGCCCAGGCCGAACTGCACGCGCTGCGTGGGGCACGCGCCGGCGAGGCCGGCCCCGACGTGTCCGCAGACGTCGGCGGTGACACCTGATTGACAGCGGAATGACGTTTTGATCAGATGGTCAAACCTTGAATTCGTCGCATTCCAGAATGTCTGCCGGCCTTGCGGCGTAGCCGGCACAGATCCTGCACTCTCCCTCCTGCAACACGCATCCTGCTCAAGGAGCCAACATGCCGGACATCAAGGCGGGCCGACTGGACGGGGGCAGCCTCAGCGACAACTTTTCCGACATGCTGCCGGGCTTTGCCCGCAATGAGGCGCGTGTCGCTGCCGAGCGCTGCCTGTTCTGCCATGATGCGCCATGCGTGAAGGCCTGCCCGACCAGCATCGACATTCCGCTCTTCATCCGCCAGATCGCGGCGCAGAACCCGATCGGGGCTGCCCGCACCATCCTCGACCAGAACATCATGGGTGCCATGTGCGCCCGGGTCTGCCCCACCGAAAACCTCTGCGAAGGGGTCTGCGTGCGAGAGGTCTCGGAAGGCAAGGCCATCGAGATCGGTCGTCTCCAGCGCTATGCCACCGATGCGGCCTTCGATGCCGGCCGGCAGTTCTACAGCGCAGGAGCCAGCACAGGGCGCAGTGTTGCCGTCGTCGGGGCAGGGCCGGCCGGCCTTGCCTGCGCCCACAAGCTGGCCACGCTGGGCCATGCGGTGACGGTGTTCGAGGCGAGGGACAAGGCTGGCGGGCTCAACGAGTTCGGCATTGCTGCCTACAAGGCGACGCATGACATTGCCCAGCGCGAGGTCGACTACATCATGGCGGTCGGCAACATCACCATCGAGCATGGCAAGCGGCTGGGGCGAGACATCACGGTGGCTGGCCTGAGGCGCGAATTCGACGCGGTGTTTCTGGCCATGGGCCTTGGCGAGACCAACGATCTTGGCCTGGGCGACGAGCCGGCGGGCGTGCTCGATGCGGTGGACTACATCGCGGCCCTGCGGCAGGCGCCGGACAAGGCCGCGCTGCCGGTCGGCCGCCGCGTCGTGGTGATTGGCGGCGGCATGACAGCCATCGACATCGCCACCCAGACCCGCAAGCTCGGCGCAGCGGAGGTGACGATTGTCTACCGGCGCGGCAAGGAGCAGATGTCCGCCTCGCCCTACGAGCAGGATGTGGCCCAGACCCACGGCGTCACCATCCGCCACTGGATGCGCCCCGTGCGCCTGCATGCGCAAGCGGGTGCCCTGAGCGGGGTCGATCTCGAATACACGCGGCTGGAGGAGGGCAAGCTGGTCGGCACCGGCGAGATCGTGACCATGCCGTGCGATCAGGTGTTCAAGGCCATCGGCCAGGTCTTCGTGCCCGCCGACATCGCGGACGCGGGTGCCGGCATCACCATGCAATCGGGCCGCATCCTCATTGATGCCGAGCGCCGCACCTCGTGGGCCGGTGTCTGGGCCGGCGGTGATTGCGTGGCTGGCGGACAGGACCTGACCGTGACCGCCGTTGAGGACGGCAAGCAGGCCGCGCTGTCGATTGACCGGACGCTGCGGGGCACGGCAGCTCAGGCTGCCGAGTAGATGCGTCGTCATTGCGAGCGCAGCGAAGCAATCCAGCCTCGCCGCAGCATTGTTCTGGATTGCTTCGTCGCTGCGCTCCTCGCACTGACGGATGAGAAACGAGGAGCAGACCATGGCTGATCTCAGCGTCAATTTCGCCGGCATCCGGGCCCCCAACCCGTTCTGGCTGGCCTCCGCCCCGCCCACCGACAAGGAATACAATGTCGTGCGCGCCTTCAAGGCGGGCTGGGGCGGCGTGGTCTGGAAGACGCTGGGCGAGGAAGGTCCGCCCATCGTCAATGTCAGCGGCCCGCGTTATGGCGCGATGCACGCCTCCGACCGGCGCGTGATCGGCTTCAACAACATCGAGCTGATCACCGACCGCCCGCTTCAGGTCAATCTCGAGGAGATCAAGCGCGTCAAGAAGGAGTGGCCGGACCGGGCCATGGTCGTGTCGCTGATGGTGCCCTGTGATGAGGAGAGCTGGAAGAAGATCCTCCAGCGCGTCGAATGGACCGAATGCGACGGAGTGGAACTCAATTTCGGCTGTCCCCATGGCATGAGCGAGCGCGGCATGGGCGCAGCCGTCGGCCAGGTGCCCGAATATGTCGAGATGGTCACGCGCTGGTGCAAGCAGCACACGCGTATGCCGGTGATCGTCAAGCTGACGCCGAATGTCGGCAACATCCTGCGCCCGGCCGAGGCGGCCGTGAAGGGCGGGGCCGATGCCGTCTCGCTGATCAACACGGTCAATTCGATGATGGGCGTCGACCTCGATGCCATGTCGCCCTGGCCCCATGTCGGCGGCAAGGGCACCCATGGCGGCATGTGCGGGCCGGTGGTCAAGCCGATCGCCCTCAACATGGTGGCCGAGATCGCCCGCACCCCGGCCACCCGCACCCCGGCCACGCGCGGCATCGCCATGTCCGGCATCGGCGGCATCGAAAGCTGGAAGGACGCTGCCGAATACATGGCGCTGGGTTGCGGCACGGTTCAGGTCTGCACGGCGGCCATGGTCTATGGCTTCAAGATCGTCGAGGAGATGAAAGCCGGCCTGTCTGACTGGATGGACACCAAGGGCTATCGCACCATCGAGGATTTCCGCGGGATGGCGGCCCCCAAGGTCACCGACTGGCAGCACCTCAACCTCGATTATGTGGTCAAGGCCCATATCGATCAGGATCTGTGCATCAGTTGCGGGCGCTGCCACATCGCCTGCGAGGACACCTCCCATCAGGCGATCACCAACCTCGTCAATGGCGTCCGCCGTTTCGAGGTGATCGAGGAAGAGTGCGTCGGCTGCAACCTGTGCGCGGTCGTCTGCCCGGTGGAGAACTGCATCACCATGGTCGAGATGACCGAGGGTGTCGATCCGCGCACCGGCATTGCCGTCGGTGGGCACCGCACCTGGATGGAGCATCCCAACAACCCGATGGCCAGGAACCCGCAAGCCGCCGGAGTGGCCGGCACGGTGGCCGAACCGGCTGAATGAGGCGCGGCCTGCCGACCTTACCAAGCTGTAATCCGGCTCCCATCGCGGCGTAATCCGCCCTCCTGCATGGTCGATTCCAAGCCCGGCATTCCTCTTGCCGGCCTGATGGAGAACCGTGCATGTCCAACCTGTCCCCCCGTTCCGTGAGCGTGTCCCGTTCCGTGCTGCGCCGTGCCGCCCTGCTGGCCGGTGCGGCTGCCCTGTCCGTTGGCCTTGTGGCCGGCCTTGGTGCCAGCCTCGCCACCGGCTCTCTCCCCGCAACAGCCCAGACCGCCGTCTCGTTTGCCGGCCCGCCATCCTTTGCCGATGTCGTGGATCAGGTGAAGTCCTCGGTCGTCTCCGTGCGCGTCAAGGCCCGCGCCGAGGCCACCAGCCAGCGCGGCGCACCGGCACTGGATGACATTCCGCCCGGCCACCCGCTGGAGCGCTTCTTCCGCCAGTTCGGCGAGAATGGCGCGCAGCCGGGGGCTCGTGGTCGCAGCCGTGGCGAGCGCCCGGTGCAGATGTCGCAAGGCTCGGGCTTCTTCATTTCGGCGGATGGCTATGTCGTGACCAACAACCATGTCGTCGACAATGCCGTCGAGGTGCAGCTTGTCACCGAGGATGGCCGCACGCTGGATGCCAAGGTCGTCGGCACCGATCCGCGCACCGATCTTGCCCTGCTCAAGGTCTCCAATGGCGGCACCTTTCCGTTCGTGAAACTCGCGCCCGGCAATCCGCGCATCGGCGACTGGGTGCTGGCCGTCGGCAATCCGTTCGGCCTTGGCGGCACCGTCACGGCAGGCATCCTGTCGGCACGCAACCGCGATCTCGGGGCCGGGCCCTATGACGATTATCTCCAGATCGATGCTGCCGTGAACCGGGGCAACTCGGGCGGCCCGACCTTCAACGCCGCTGGCGACGTGATTGGCGTCAATACCGCCATTGTCTCGCCGTCGGGCGGCAATGTCGGCATCGCCTTCGCCATTCCGGCGGCGACTGTTCAGGCGGTGGTCGCTGATCTGAAGGCCAAGGGCAGCGTCTCGCGCGGCTTCATTGGTGTGCAGATCCAGCCCGTCACCCCGGAGATCGCCGATGCCATCGGCCTGTCGGGCGCAACCGGTGCCCTGGTGGCGGATGCGTCGCCCGATGGCCCGGCTTCGCGGGCGGGCATCCGGCGCGGCGATACGATCCGCGCCATCAACGGCGAGGCGGTGAAGGATGCGCGCGATCTTTCCCGCCGCATCGCCGGCTTCAAGCCGGGCGAAACCGTCAAGATCACGCTCTGGCGTGAAGGCCGGGAGCGCGCGGTCTCGCTCGATGTCGGGCGCCAGCCTGCCGCCTGATCAGCGTTTGTGCTGAAGCAACCGGGGCCGGGTGTCATCACCCGGCCCTGTCATGTTAGGTGTTCGTGATGCGTCTGTTGATCATTGAAGACGATTCGGACTCGGCCACTTACCTCGTGAAAGCCTTTCGCGAGGAAGGCCATGTCGCCGATCATGCCGCCGATGGGCTGACCGGCTATGCGATGGCCGAGGGCGGCGGCTATGACGTGCTGGTGGTCGACCGCATGCTGCCGCGCATGGACGGCCTGTCGCTGATCCGCTCGCTGCGCGCCCAGAACGACACCACGCCAGTGCTGATCCTGTCAGCGCTCGGCCAGGTCGATGATCGCGTCAAGGGCCTGCGCGCCGGCGGGGACGATTACCTGCCCAAGCCCTATGCCTTCTCCGAGTTGCTGGCCCGCGTCGAGGTGCTCTCGCGCCGCCGCGCTGCCGCTGCCAGCGCCGAGCCGACACATTACAAGGTCGCTGATCTCGAACTCGACCGTCTGACCCGCAAGGTCACCCGCGCCGGCGAGGACATCGTGCTGCAGCCGCGCGAGTTCCGCCTGCTCGAATACCTGATGCGCAATGCCGGCCAGGTGGTGACGCGCACGATGCTGCTGGAGAATGTCTGGGATTATCACTTCGATCCCCAGACCAATGTCATCGATGTCCATGTCTCGCGCCTGCGCGCCAAGCTCGACAAGGGCCAGGCCGTGCCGCTGCTCCAGACCGTGCGCGGCGCCGGCTATTCGCTGCGCGTCGAGGGGCGGTGAGGGCTGTGCGGCCCACTGCCCCCCGCGCCGGTGCCGTGCCGGACGTGGTGACGCCGGCAGCCGGTGCGCCCAGGCCTGCCGCAAAGGCCAGCCAGCCCCGCTCGGCCCTGTTCCGCTCCACAGCCTTCCGCCTGACCTTGCTCTACATGGGCGTGTTCGCGATCTTCGCGACCTTCGCGCTCGGCTATGTCGCCTGGAATGCCCGCAACCTGATCGAAGACCAGATCCGCCAGACCATCGATGCCGAGATCACCGGCCTGTCCGAACAGTTCCGGCAGGGCGGCATCCGCCGCCTGGTCAATGTCATCGAGCAGCGCGCCCGGGGGCCAGGCGCTTCGCTCTATCTGGTCACCACCCCGTTCGGCGAACGGCTGGCGGGCAATGTCGAGCAGGTGCCGGTCGGCCTTCTTGACCGGGCCGGCGAGAGCGAGATTCCGTTCTCCCGCAATGGCGAGGACCAGCCCTCCGCGCGCCCGGCTGTCGCCATCGTCCGGGTCTATCTGCTGCCGGCGGGCTTCCGCGTGCTGGTTGGCCGCGATGCCAGCGAGCGCGACCGGCTGAGGGCGATCGTGCGCCGCGCCGGCGGCTGGTCGCTCGGTGTGGTGCTGGTGCTGGGCGTGCTCGGCGGCTTTGTCATCGCCCGCCGCATTCTCAAGCGCGTCGATGCGATGAGCGCCACCACCGTGTCGATCATGAGCAGTGATCTCAAGGACCGCCTGCCGCTGGCCGGCAATGGCGATGAGCTTGACCGGCTGGCCGGCAATCTCAACACCATGCTCGACCGCATCACCGTGCTGATGGGCGGCATCAGGCAGGTCTCCGACACCATCGCCCATGATCTCAAGACGCCGTTGACGCGCCTGCGCAACCGCGCCGAAGAGGCGCTGCGCCCCAACGCGACGCAGGAGGACATGCGCCGTGCGCTCGAAGGCGTCACCGACGATGCCGACAACCTGATCCGGGTGTTCAACGCGCTGCTGATGATCGCCCGTCTCGAAGCCGGGCAGGCCCGCGAGGTCATGGCCCCGTTCGATGCCAGCGCCGCCGCCCAGGGCGTCGCCGAACTTTATGAGGCACTGGCCGAGGAGGCTGGTGCCAGCCTCACCTGTGCCATCACGCCGGACATCAGCGCCTTCGGCAGCCGGGAACTGGTGGGGCAGGCCCTGTCGAACATGATCGACAATGCCCTGAAATACGGCAGGCCTGCCGATGGCAGCGCCCCGATGATCACGCTCGGCCTGGCCCGCGAGGGCGGCAATGTGGTGTTCAGCGTCCGCGATCACGGCCCCGGCATCCCGCCCGACCAGCATGGCCGGGCGCTGGAGCGCTTCGGGCGGCTGGATGCCAGCCGTTCCCAGCCCGGCTTCGGGCTTGGCCTGAGCCTCGTGCGCGCCGTGGCGCAGATCCATGAGGGCACGCTGGAACTGAAGGACAACGCGCCGGGATTGGCTGTGGTGCTGACCATCCCTGCGGCCCGCGCCCAAGGAGAGCCCGATGACCGGACAGCCCGATAACCGGAGAGCCCGATGATCGCTGAGCCGGCTCCGGCGGCACAGCCGCTGCTGGCGCGGCTTTGCGCTGCGCCGCTCCTGCCACCCCGCCAGCAGGCCGGCAAGGTGCTGGCGCAAGGCCTCACCAGCCATCTCGATGCCGATGAGAGCGCGCTTCTCGCGCCGCTGCTGGCAGGCGAGCCGGCCCGTGCGCTGGTGGCGGGCTTGCTGGCCCATTCGCCCTTTCTCTCCCAGATCATGCGGCGTCATCCGGACTGGCTGGCGGCCGCGCTTGCCAACGCCCCGGAACAGCAACTGCAACTGTGGCTGGACGCGGCCATTGCCGCTGCGGCCCAGGCGGAGGATCAGGCCGGGATCATGCGCGCCCTGCGCCACCTCAAGAAGCAGGCCGCGCTGCTGATCGCGCTGGCCGACTGCGGCGGGGCGTGGAGCGTTGACGAGGCCATCGCCGCGCTGACCCTGACGGCCGATGTCGCCGTTGCGGCCACCGTCGACATGCTTCTGGGGAAGGCTGCCGAGCGCGGGGCCTGGCAGCCGCCCGATCCGGGCAATCCTGGCAAGGGCTCGGGCCTGATCGTGCTGGCGCTCGGCAAGCATGGCGCGGGCGAACTCAACTACTCGTCGGACATCGACATCGTGCTGTTCTACGATGCCGAGGTGGCCGAAGCGGCCGGCATCGCCGAGCCCTCGACCTTCTACGTGCGCCTTGCGCGTGATCTGTCGCGCATCCTTCAGGAGCGCACGGCGGACGGCTATGTCTTCCGGGTCGATCTGCGGCTGCGGCCCGATCCGGCCTCCACGCAGGCCGCCGTCTCGACCCGCGCCGCCTATGCCTACTACGAGAGCGTTGGCCAGAACTGGGAACGCGCGGCCATGATCAAGGCCCGCCCCATTGCCGGCGACCTTGCGCTCGGCGAGGCCTTCCTGGCCGATCTCAGGCCTTTCATCTGGCGCAAGTATTTCGACTTTGCCGCGATTGCCGACATCCATGCCATGAAACGCCAGATCCAGGCGGTCAAGGGCCACGAGGCGATTGCGGTGGCCGGGCATGATGTGAAGCTGGGGCGTGGCGGCATCCGCGAGATCGAGTTCTTCGTGCAGACCCAGCAACTGGTCTTCGGCGGGCGCAGGCCCGGTCTGCGCGGTCGCCGCACGCTCGACATGCTTGCCGCCCTCACCACCGAAGGCTGGATCACGCCCGCCGCGCGCGACGAGCTGGCGGCGGCCTACCGCTTCCTGCGCACCATCGAGCACCGCCTGCAAATGCGCCATGACGAGCAGACCCAGCGCCTGCCGGTGGATGCCGACGATCTGGCCGCCTTTGCCCGCTTTGCCGGCCACACCGGCACACAGGCCTTCTCGGCGGCCTTCACCGCTGTCGCGCGCCGGGTGGAAGGCCATTATGCGCTGCTGTTCGAGGAAGGCCCTTCACTGGCCGCCGAGGCCGGCACGCTGAGCTTCACCGGTGCCGAAGCCGACCCGGAAACCCTCGCCACCTTGCAGCGCCTCGGCTTCCGCGACGCGGCGGCCGCCGCCGAGATCGTGCGCGGCTGGCATTTCGGGCGAAGGCCGGCTGTCACCAGCGCCCGCGCCCGCGAGGCGTTGACCGAACTCACGCCGGCCCTGCTTGTGGCGTTTGGCAGGTCAGGCGATCCGGATGCGGCCCTGAACGCGCTCGACAGCGCCTTTGCGCGCCTGCCCGCTGCGGTCGAACTGCTCTCCATCCTGCTCTCGCACGAGGCCCTGCTGTCGCTGTTCGCCACCATTCTGGGCAGTGCGCCCCGGCTGGCGCGCATCGTGGCGACCAATCCCCATGTGCTCGATGGTGTCATCGATCCCGCCTTCGGCGATGCGGGGATCGACCGCGAGGCCATCGCCGCCCGCATCCGCTCGGTCGTGGGCGATCCGCCGCCATCCCTCGAGGAGGCGCTGGACCGCATGCGTGATGCAGCCCGGCAGGAGAATTTCCTGATCGGCGCGCGCCTGCTCTCCGGCATCTATGCGCCGGAGCGCGCGGGCCTTGCCTATGCCAAGGTCGCCGATGGCATCGTGCGGGTGGCGCTCGACGAGGCGCGGCGCGATCTGGCCGCCGTGCATGGCGATGTGGCGGGCGTGCGCGTCGCTGTCCTCGGGCTTGGCCGGCTCGGCACGCGCGATCTCACCGCCTCGTCCGATCTCGATCTGGTCGTGCTCTACGATGCGCCGGACATGGAGGCCCGCAGCGCCGGCCCACGCCCGCTGGATGTGGTGACCTGGGCGCAGCGCCTGGCCCAACGGCTGGTCACGGCGCTGACGGCCCCGACCCGGCGCGGCACACTCTACGACGTCGATCTGCGTCTGCGCCCCTCGGGCAGCAAGGGGCCGCTGGCGGTGCGGCTGTCGAGTTTCGTGGCCTACCAGACCGAGGATGCGGAACTGTGGGAGCACATGGCGCTGACCAAGGCCCGGATCGTGGCCGGGGACGAGGCGCTGGGCAAGGCGGCGATGGCCATCGTGGCGGAGGTTCTGGCCCGCCGGCGCGACGCGGGCGCGGTGGCGCGTGCGGTCCGCGAGATGCGCGCGACGATTGCCGACAGCAAGGGTGATGACAAGGTCTGGGACCTGAAGCTCGTGGCAGGCGGGCTCACGGACATCGACTTCTGCGCAGAGGCCCTGATCCTTGCCCATGCGGCCGATCATCCGGACCTGCTGACCAGCGACATCGCCCGCGTCTTCGCCGTGGCGGCCGGGGCCAGACTGCTGACGCCGGAGGAGGCTGACATCCTGACCCGTGGCCACCGGCTGATGAACGATGTCATCCAGTGGCAGCGGCTGACCATCGACGGGGCCTTCGATCCCCAGACGGTGCCTGCACCGGTGATGCGGCTGATCGCCCGCGCCGCCCATGCGCCGGACCGCAAGGT
Organism: Beijerinckiaceae bacterium; assembly: GCA_025459195.1. Classification (GTDB taxonomy): domain Bacteria; phylum Pseudomonadota; class Alphaproteobacteria; order Rhizobiales; family Beijerinckiaceae; genus Allobosea. The sequence continues at coordinate 7,215 of JALORF010000064.1, read as the reverse complement.
GCTGGCTGCCACGCTGGCGCAGGCGCGGGCAGGGGTGCGCCGTGTCTTCGAGCGCGTGGTCGGGGCCGCTCCCGGCGCCTGATCAGTTGACCAGCGCCGGCTCCTCGGCGGCTGCCGGCACCCGCACCATCACGACCGTCCCGACGCCCACCTGCGAGCGGATGCGCAACGCTCCGCCATGCAGCATGCACAGCGAGCGCGCAATCGCCAGCCCCAGCCCGGAGCCCTTGTGGGAGCGCGCCGTGGCGCCGCCCTCGACCTGCTCGAAGGGCCGGCCGATCCGGTGCAGCCGTTCGGCAGGAATGCCGATCCCGGTGTCGGCGATGTAGATGTGCAGCATCTCGCCATGGCTGCGGGCGCGCAGCGACACCTCGCCACCTTCGGGCGTGAACTTGGCGGCATTCTGCAGGATGTTGCCGAGCACCTGGCCAAGAGCGGAACTGTCCGCGAAAGCGGCGAGGTGATCCGGGATGTCGACGCTGAGCGCGATGTCCTTGTCCTCGAACGAGGGTTTGGTGCCGGCGACCGCGTCCGTGATCAGCGGCTGGAGCGCCACGCGCTGCGGTGCGATCCGGATCTTGCCGCTTTCGAGCCGCGACATGTCGAGAATGTCATCGACGATGGAGAGCAGATGCTCGCCGCTGGTCTTGATGTCCCGGCAATAGCTTGCATGCCGCTCGCAGCCGAGAGAGCCGAACACGCCACTCTGCATCACGTCGGAAAAGCCGATGATCGCATTGAGCGGCGTGCGCAGATCATGGCTCATGTTGGCGAGGAACTCGGTCTTGACCTGGCTGGCGATTTCCGCCTCGGCCTTCTGTTCGAGATAGCGTTCGGCCAGATCGGTCAGTTGCTGGGCTTGCGCCTCCATCTGCCGGCGCGAGGCCTTGAGGTCGGTGATGGTGGCGAGAAGCCTCCGCTCGCTGTCCATCAGCTTGTGCTCGTGCTCCTTGATGATGGTGATGTCGGTGCCGACCGAGACCGAGCCGCCATCCTTGGTGCGCCGCTCGCTGATCTGGAGCCAGCGCCCGTCCTCGAGCTTCACCTCGCTGAGGCGCGAGCGGGTTTCCAGGTTGTTCTGGCGCAGGATGTCCTCGGCAATGACCGGTGGCGCTGCCTGCGCCATCACGAGGTCGTAGTGCAGGCCCGGCTGGATTGCATCGTCGGGCAACTGGTGCAGTTTCTGGAAACGGGAGTTGCAGGTCACGAGATTCTGCTGCGCATCCCACAGCACGAAGGCTTCCGGCAGGGCCTCGATCGCGTCCCACAGGCGCAGGTCCGCCGTGGCCGACTGGGCTGCGATGCGGCGCTCCTCGGTGATGTCGACGGCAATGCCCACCAGATGCTTGCGCCCGCTGCTGCGGTCGACCACCAGTTCGGCCCGCGCCCGCATCCAGAGCCATTCGCCATCGGCATCGCGGATGCGGAAATCATGGGCGATTTCGCTGCGGTTGCCATCGGAGAGCAGCTTGGCGATCTGGTAAAGGTCGGCATCCTCCGGGTGGACCAGGGCGTTGACATCACCAAAGGACAGGAATTCCCCGCGCCGGCCATAGCCGAGCAGGGCATACATCGAATCCGACCAGTAGATCGTGCCGCGCGACAGGTCCCAGTCCCACAGCCCGCAGCGGCCGCTGTTGAGCGCCGCATCGATGCGTTGGCGCACCCGGTCGCAGTCGAGATCGGCGGCCCGGGCCCGGCCGGTCTGCATCAGGAAAGCGGTGGTCAGAAGCGCCAGAACCAGAACCGAGGCCGTGAGCAGCATGACCACGAGATTGCTCCGGGTCTCGGCGCTTTGCAGCGCCATCCGTGTCGGCTGGATCAGGGCCATCTGGCCGAGCGGTGCAGGCAGGTTGCGCACGGTCGCCAGCGCCTGACGGGCGGACGGCGAGGTCTCGCCACGCGCGCCGGGCATGGCAATGCTGATCACGCCGGCCTTCTCTGCGAAAGTGGTCAGCGGCTGGCTGGAGCCCAGCACGTCGATCAACGTGGTCTGTCCGCCCTGCACCGGCGGCTGGCTGGCGATGATCGTGCCGGCGGCATTGGTGATGACCAGTTGCCGGCCGCTGCTGAAGGTCATCGGATGAAGCCCGGGCAACATGCCCGTGGGTGCCGCGCCAGGGTTGATGGTGCCGGCCTGGCTGGTGATCTCGCGGGCAGCAAGGCTGGCGATCACATCCATGTTGTTGCTGGCATCTTCCAGTGTTTCGTGCTGGCTGACGGAGACGTACATGGCTCCCGCCAACGCGAGCAGCACCGCGAACACGGCCACCAGCAACGGAATGGCCAGCTTCAGCCAAGGCTCTGAGCGGTGCAGCGCAATCTGTAGCGGGTGGGACATCGAACGGGCCACGCCCATGATCGTGCCCACGCGTGCAGAAGTGCTGGCTGCGTTTGCACGCGCCATGGTGGGCCCCCTTGGTGGTTCTCTGTCCGTCTTTCCGGGAAGACGTGCCGCATCTCCCGAATCACCCTCACTATGAATCTTCGGGAATCAGACTGTCTAGACCTTAAGTGCGCATTGCCAGCGATTTACAACCTTGGCGAGCATCCGGAATCGGCCCGAATCTTTTGCGCGCAATCAATTGTTAACCTTTGTGGCGGGCAGCGAGGAAATGCCGGCCTGCGTCCGGTCAAACCGATTTAAATGCGACTCTGAAGCCGGATAACCACGAAGGCCGCTGGCAGCGCTGTCGAGGCGGCCCGTCAGCCGCACAACGGTGGCCGCTCGCGCCGCAGGCGCAATGCAGCCTTGTCCAGCGGCTCCCGCTCAGGCCAGCGCCCGCTCGGCGATGTCGGTGACATCGCGCGACAGGCCGGGCATGTCGGCCACGCGGCGGATGGCGGCATGGGCCAGGGCCTGCCGGCGCGGCTCAAGGGTCTTCCAGGTGCGGAAGGACGACATCAGGCGCGAGGCCACTTGCGGGTTGATCGCATCGACGGCCACCACGATGTCGGCGATGAAGTCGTAGCCAGCGCCGTCAGCGCGGTGGAAGCCGCTGGGATTGCCGTGCGCGAACGATGACAGCAAGGCATAGACGCGGTTCGGCGTGCGCATCGAGAAGCGCGGGTGATTGACGAGGGCCTTGACCCGCCCGAGCGCCTGCGCGCCGGGCATCGTGGCCTGAAGGGCGAACCACTTGTCGAGCACCAGTGCATCATCGCGGTAGCGTGCCTCGAAACCGGCCAGCGCCTCATCCAGCGCCGGGCCGGGGGCGTGCGTCAGCGCGCTCATGGCTCCGAGCCGGTCTGTCATGTTGCCGGCCTTGTGGAACTGCTCCAGCGCGCGCGCCGCACCGGCTTCGCCAAGCCCGTGGCACAGGTAGCCGAGGCAGGCATTGCGCAGCGCCCGTGCGCCGGCGCTGGCCGCATCGGGGCTGTAGGGCGCATCCGTGGCCAGCCGGTCATGGGTGGCGGCCAGTTCGGCGGCCAGCCCGCTGCCGATGCTGCGGGCCATGGTCAGCAGGGCCGTCTGGATCGCATCCGGATCGACATGGCTGGCCATTTCCCGCGCGATGTCGCTGGCGGAGGGCAGGCTGATGAGCTGGGCCACATAGGCCGGCTCGGCCTCATGCTGGCTGGCGAGCGCGTGGCCAACCGCCTCGATCAGCGCGGGATCGACGCTGGTTGCCGCGCCCTGGCGTGCAGCCTGCGCCCCGGCCAGCAGCGCGGCGGTCATCACCGTGCGCAAAGCCTGCCAGCGGTTGAACGGATCGCTGTCGATGCGCGCCAGCCGCAGGAGTTCGGGCGTGCCCAGATGGGCGTCGAGCCTGACCGGCGCGGAGAAATCACGCAGCAGCGACAGGGCCGGTTCCTCGTCGATGTCGTGGAAGGTGACGGTCGCCGCCGCCCGGTCGAGGATCAGCACATCGCCCTTGAGCGGCACATCGCCGCTGGGCTTCAACGCCAGATCGCCATGCTGGCCGACCAGCCCGATGCGGACCGGAATGACCATGGGCAGCTTCTTGTCCTGCCCCGGCGTCGGCGGTGTCGATTGTGCCAGATCGAGCGTGTAGCTGCGCGCTTCGGGATGATAGTGCCCGGCGGCGACGAGGCTCGGCGTGCCGGCCTGGTCATACCAGTGGGCAAACTGGCCCAGATCCTGCCCCGAGGCCACGGCAAAGCATTCGAGGAACTCCTCGATAGTGGCGGCCGAGCCGTCATGCTGGTCGAAATACAGGGTCATGCCGCGCGCGAAGGCCGCGTCGCCGATCAGCACTTTCAGCATGCGGATCAGTTCCGCGCCCTTCTCATAGACCGTCGCCGTGTAGAAGTTGTTGATCTCCTTGTAAGCGCGGGGTCGCACATTGTGCGCCAGCGGCCCGGCATCCTCGACGAACTGTGTCAGCCGGAGCCGCATCACGTCGGCGATGCGCTTGACCGGCCGCGAACGCTCGTCGGCGGTGAACTCCTGATCGCGATAGACCGTGAGGCCTTCCTTCAGGCAAAGCTGGAACCAGTCGCGGCAGGTGATGCGGTTGCCTGTCCAGTTGTGGAAATACTCGTGCGCGATGATGCCTTCGATGTTGGCATAGTCGCCATCGGTGGCCGTGTCGGGCGAGGCCAGCACATACTTGTCATTGAAGATGTTGAGGCCCTTGTTCTCCATCGCGCCCATGTTGAAGTCCGAGACGGCGACGACATTGAACACATCAAGGTCGTATTCGCGGCCGAACACGGCCTCGTCCCATGCCATCGAGCGCTTGATCGCGTCCATGGCATAGCCGGCCCGAAGCTCCTTGCCCTTCTCGACATGCACGCCCAGCGCCACCTTGCGCCCGCCAGCGGTGACGAAGCTGTCATGCACCGTGCCCAGATCGCCGCCGACAAGGGCGAACAGATAGGCCGGTTTTGGCCACGGGTCATGCCAGACCGCGAAATGCCGGTCCGTGCCGGGCACCGAGCCGCTCGCCAGGAGGTTGCCGTTCGAGAGCAGGACCGGGGTGGTGCTGATCGGGCCTTCAAGCCGGACCGTGTAGACCGAGAGAACGTCGGGACGGTCGAGGAAATAGCAGATGCGGCGGAAGCCATCGGCCTCGCACTGGGTGCAATACACGCCGTTCGAGCGATAAAGCCCCATCAGCCGCGTGTTGGCCGAAGGATCGAGCCGGGTTTCGATGGTCAGCGTGAAGGGCTTGGCTGGCGGGTTGGCCAGCGTCAGTCCCTGCGGCGAGACAACATAGGCCGAGGCGTCCAGCTCGGTGCCGTTGAGCAACAACGAGACCAGCGCGAGTTCGTCCCCGTCGAGCACCAGCGGCGCGCCTTTGCTGCCCGCCGGGTTGGGCCGCAGCGAGAGCAGGGCCCGCACGCTGGTCGCGACCGGATCAAGCTGGATGTCGAGATGAACAGTATCGATCAGGTAGTCCGAGGGCCGGTAGTCTTCGAGCCTGATCATCGGGGATTCGTCTGTGCGCATGGCTCAAGACATTGATGTTGCAGGGCGCTGTTGCAAGATCATGACGGCGCATCACACAGGTTTGTGTAGGCTTCGGCCCGTGCCGCTTTGTCGCGCCCTGCCGGCGCTGCCCCGTGCGGACATCAGGGCACCAGCGGCTCGGCGTGACCGACCACCCTGGCGATGTCCGAACGGCTCTGGCGCAGGCGCCGCTCGATGTCGTCGACGGCCACATGCACCGCCGCGACATCGAGCGTGGGCGCGGCGCGGCAATGGAAATTGACGATCAGCCCCGCCTCCGTGCTGCGCACCCGGACATTGTGGACATCGCTGATCACGCTGCCTTCAGCGGCCGCCTCGGCCAGCACCGCCGTCAGCCCCGCCACCACATCGGCTGAGGCATTCTCGCCATCGCCAGCCGTCATCACCAGCGGCTCGACATGGGTCTCGACCTCGGTGTCAGGGCCGAAATCGGCCCTGATCTCCGCTTCCAGCCGCGTCGCAAGATTGTGCGCCTCGCCCAGCGGCATGCGCGCATCCACCTCCATGTCGAGGCTGATGCAGGCCCGCCCGCCGACCTGCTGCAAGGTGAAGTGATGGATCGGCACGCCAAGGCGCGCCGCGATCATCATCACCCGTTCCAGCGCATTCTCGTTGGCGGTCTGCACCGGATTGGCCGTGATCGTGATCTCGGCATTGGGCGCTGCCACCGCCAGCGCGCCGGCCAGCACCTGCTTGATCTCGGCCGCCTGCTCCAGCGACAGGGTGCGCGCCACCTTCACCCCGATCTCGCCATGGGTGCGGCCGCCGCCGGGCCTGAGCCTCAGCCACTCCACCGCCGCCACGCCCGGCACCTTGAGCGCCGCTTCTTCCAGGCTGGCGCGCATGCCCTTGGGGGCGGTGTCGACCAGCGTGCCGATGGTGCGCAGTGCCAGCTTGGTCGCCGCGCTGATGATGAACAGCGACACGCCCAGCGCCGCCACCGTGTCGCCATGCGGGAAGCCGGCCAGCACCATGGCCAGCCCGAACAGGGTCAGCACCGTCGACACCAGATCGGAGGCGAAATGCAGGGCATCGGCCGCAAGCGCCTCCGAGAAAGTGGCCTTGGCGATGATGTGCAGCGCCCGCCAGCGCGTCGCGTCGATCAGGATCGCCACGACCAGGACCCCGATCACCAGCGGCGTCACCTCGACCGGCGGATGCACCCCGCTCCACAGCCGCGTGCCGGCCTCCCAGGCCACAGCGCCGGCCAGCGCGAACAGCAGGGCGCACTCGGCCAGCGCCGCGAGCGATTCGATCTTGCCGTGGCCATAGTGATGTTCGTCATCGGCGGGCTTGTCGGCGGCACGGATGGCGAACCATGTCGTCAGCGTGGCGGCGATGTCGATCAGGCCGTGCGCGGCCTCCGACAGCAGGGCCAGCGAGCCGGACATGTAGGCTGCCAGCGCCTTGCCCAGCGTCAGCACAATGCTGGCGATCACGGAGACGATGGCGGCGCGCTGCTTCATCCGGGAAACCCGCATGGCAGGAGATTCCAGGGCCGGTATTTCGCTGTCAGGCTTTGCGGTCATGCGCCACGCGGGATCGGGGTTTCACGGCTGCGCCCCTTGCACAGGCAGTGGAAGGGGAGCACTTGATTGCCATGCTCTGTGCCCCGATCTGGTGATCAAGATCAACCTTGCCATGCGGTGCAGGCCCACCAGACCACCCGTCCGAGGAGACAATCCCATGGAATACCTGCACACGATGGTGCGCGTTGGCGATCTCGATGCCGCGCTTGATTTCTATGTCAACAAGCTCGGCCTTGTCGAAACCCGCCG
>JALORF010000063.1 GCA_025459195.1 Beijerinckiaceae bacterium | reverse complement strand
CGAGCGCACCTGGACCTGCGCGCCCTATCAGGCGGGACACCGCCCGGCACAGGGCAGCGATGTGGCCTGGGGCGAAAGCAATGCAGTTGCCTTTTGCAATTCGGTGCTTGGGGCCCGCACCAATCGCTATGGCGACTATCTCGACATCGCCTGTGCCATCACCGGCCGCGCACCCGACTGCGGCCTGCACCGCCCCGAGAACCGGCTCGCGACCGTCGTTTTCGATGTCACGGCCATCGCTCCCTCATGGCTTGCCAGTGACTGGATCTGGCCAGTGCTCGGCACGCTGTTCGGCCGCGAGGTGGGCACCGCCATCGGCGCGGTCAGCGGCGTCGCCGGCCCTGTCTCGGAGGACAGGTTGAAGGCCTTTGGCGCGGCAGCCGCCTCGGCTGGCGGCGTCGGCCTGTTCCACATCATCGGCATCACGCCAGAAGCGCCCGATCTCGCCACGGCCACCGGCGCTGCCAAGGCCGCCGGTTCCATCACCGTCACGCCTGCGATGATCCGCGCCGCGCAGGCCGGCCTGTCCACTGCCGCTGGCGCAAACCGCATCGACGCGGTCGCCATTGGCAGTCCTCACCTGTCGCTTGAGGAACTTGAATCGGTTTCTCAGCTTCTGGCAGGCCGGACAGCCCGCGTGCCCGTCTATGCCTGCACAGGCCGGCATGTGGTGCGCGAAGCTGATCGAACAGGTCTGCGCAAGGCACTGGAAAGACTCAATGTCATCATCGTGGCCGATACCTGTGTGGTGGTCACGCCGATCCTGCCGGCCATCGACGGCGTGCTGATGACCAACTCGGGCAAGTTTGCCCACTATGCGCCCGGCAATACCGGCTATGGCGTAATCTACGGTTCGATGGCCGATTGCCTGGAGAGCGCCATCACCGGCCGCCCCGTCATGGCTGAGAGCGGAGGCGTCTGATGGCGGCGATCCTGCAGCCCGTGCAAGCCGAGATCCTGATCCCCGGCGCTGCCGCCAGCGGCGAGGCGCTGGTGCTGGACGCCCCGATCAGCTTCTGGGGCGGCGTCGATCCCTTCACTGCAGCCATCATCGATGCGCGGCATCCGCAGCGCGGCCGCAACATCGCCGGCACCGTGCTGGCCCTGCCCGGCACGATCGGCTCGTCATCGGCGTCCGCCGTGCTGCTCGAACTGGTGCGCACAGGGCTGGCGCCGGCTGCGATCATCCTGCACGAGCCCGACGCGATCCTGCTTCTTGGCCTCATCGTCGCCCGCGAGATGGGGTGGCAGGCACCGATGGCGCTGAAGCTCGACAGGACGGCGCAGCCTCAGCTAACGGGCTGCCTCGCCATCGATGCCAGGGGACGCATCACGCCCGGCTGAGCAGCCTGGCCCGCGCGTCAGAACGCCCCGAAGCGGCGATTGCGGTAGATCAGGCCCGGCCCATCCTGCGAGCCGCCCAGCGCCAGAACCTCGCCGATGACGATGCGGTGCGTGGCCATGGTGCGCACATCCACCAGCCGGCAATCGAAGCTGTTGAGCGCGGATGCCAGCACGGGCGCGCCGGTGACGGCAATTGTCCATGTCCCCACGCCGAAGCGCTCTTCGCCTTCCAGGCCCTTGCGGCCCGCAAAGGTCTCCGCCACGGCCTGATCCTCGCCCGAGAGCGTGTTGATGCAGAACAGGCCGTTGGCCTCGAAGGGAGGTGACGGCGCTGGCGGTCAGCCCCGCCCGGTGCCCGTCCCGCGCCGTGGTGATGACATGCACGGCAGCCGTGACCTGCGCCATGGCTTGCCGGAATGCGACCGATGGCACGGGAGCGGGGGCAAAGCTGCCCTCCGCCGGGAAGATAGGTCTGGCTGTCATGCAAACTCTGCTGATCTGGCCGCCGCCCTACGGCGACCGTGCCTCTTCATGTAGGCCGCCCCGGCGAAAAAGCCAGCGCCGTAATCCCGCGATGCATTGGCAGAGCCAGCAGGACTGCCCTATCTGACAGATCGGAACTGGATAATTCAAATGAACCTCCCATGCATGTCCTGATCATCGGTGCCGGCATCACCGGAACGGCCACCGCCCACGCCCTGCTCGACGAGGGCCACACGGTCACGCTGATCGATCCCGATGGCAGCGCAGCGCGCGAGCGCGGCACCCCTTCCGCCGGCAATGCAGGATGGATCGCGACGGCGGACATCCTGCCGCTCGCCCATCCGAAGATCGTGCTGGAAGCCCCCCGGATGCTGCTTGATCCGCTTGGTCCGCTGGCGATCCGTGCGGGCTATCTGCTGCCGCTGCTGCCATGGCTGGCGCGCTTCCTCTGGGCCTCCCGCCCCTCGGCGGTCGCGGCATCGACACGGGCGCTGATTGACCTCCAGACCCGCGCCCTGCCCGCCTGGCTGGCCCGCGCCCGCGCGCTGGGCCTCGAAAAGCACATTCACCGCAAGGGCGGCCTTTACATGCTGGACACGCCATCAAGCGTGGAAAAGGCCCGGATCGAGGCGAAGGCCCAGCGTGAGGCCGGCATCAATGTCGACGTCATCTCGCTTGACGAGGCACGCCAGATGGAACCTGCCATCCGCGATGTCTTTGCAGGTGCGTTGTTCCATGCCGATTCCGCGCATATTTCCGATCCGCTCTGGCTCACCACGGCGCTGTTCGAGGCGGCCATCGCGCGCGGTGCCAACTCTTTGCCGGCCACGGTCCGCGCGCTGTCGGCTGACGGCAAGCCCGCCGTGCTGACCGACGGCGGCGTGATCGAGGCCGATGCGATCGTGCTGGCCGCCGGCATCTGGTCGCGCACGCTCGCCGCCGGTCTGGGTGACAAGACCCCGCTGGACACCGAGCGTGGCTACAATGTCAGTTTCAAGGGTGTCACCGGCCTGACCTCGCGGCCCATCGCCTTCAAGGATCACGGCTTCATCATCAATGCGCTGGATTCCGGCATACGCATCGGCGGTGCCGTCGAGTTCGGCGGCCTCAAGGCCAAACCCAACCATGCGCGCACAAGGGCGCTCTACGAAAAATGCTCACGCTTCATCAGCGGCTTGCCGGACTTCGGGAGCGGCGATGTCTGGATGGGCTTCCGACCCTCCCTGCCCGACTCGCTGCCCGTGATCGGGCCGTCGCGGGCCTCGCCCCGCATCATCTATGCCTTTGGGCATGGGCATCTGGGCATGACGCAGTCGCATGTCACAGCCGGTCTGGTGGCCGACATGATCGCTGGCCGCAAGACCAGCTTCGATGCCACGCCGTTCAGCGCGCAGCGCTTCTGAGCAGCCAGGCAACCTTGAATCGATCTCTGAACTGCCGGATTCACAATCTCAGCACGGACAGCCAAGACCATGAGCAGCCACACGTTTTTCTGCGTCGACGGCCACACTTGCGGCAATCCTGTCAGGCTCGTGGCCGGCGGCGGGCCGGTGCTTCAGGGCGCGACCATGGTCGAGAAGCGTGCCCATTTTCTCGCCGAGTTCGACTGGGTGCGCACCGGCCTGATGTTCGAGCCGCGTGGCCATGACATGATGTCCGGCGCGATCCTGTATCCGCCGACGCGCCCCGATGCCGACATCGCCTTCCTGTTCATCGAGACGTCAGGCTGCCTGCCGATGTGCGGCCACGGCACCATCGGCACCGTGACCATGGGGCTGGAACGCGGGTTGATCACCCCGCGCGAGGAAGGCGTGGTCCGGATCGATACGCCCGCCGGCCTGGTCACCGCAACCTATGTGCGCAACGGGCCGTATATCGACGCCGTGCGCATCACCAATGTCGCATCCTACCTGCATGCCAGCGGTCTCACCGCCCATGTCGAGGGCCTTGGCGAGATCACCGCCGACGTCGCCTATGGCGGGAACTTCTACGCCATCATCGACGCGCAGGCCGCCTTCTCGGACATCGCCGATGTCAGCCCTTCGGACTTGCTGCGCTGGAGCCCGAAAGTACGCGAGGCCTTTCGCGCCCGCTACAGCTTCATCCACCCCGAGAACCCGGCGATCAACGGTCTCAGCCACGTGCAATGGACCGGCAAGCCGCAGCACCCCGAGGCCCATGCCCGCAACGCCGTGTTCTATGGCGACAAGGCCATCGACCGCAGCCCTTGCGGCACCGGCACCTCCGCGCGCATGGCGCAGTGGGCGGCGCAGGGCAGGCTCGCGGTCGGCGATGACTTCATCCACGAGAGCATCATCGGCACCCTGTTCCGGGGCCGCGTGGAAGCCGCGTCACAAGTCGGCCCGCATGACGCGATCATCCCATCCATCGAGGGCTGGGCGCGGATGACGGGTTACAACACCATCTTCATCGATGACCGCGATCCGCTCCGGGCCGGTTTCCAGCTCAAGGATTGAGCAACCAGGGCCGCAACAGGGCAGGCTCAGTCCATCTCGGCCAGCAACTGGTCCATGGCGCGGGCCGGTTCGGCGCAGCCCGCTTCGCCCACGACCTTTGCCGGCACGCCGGCCACCGTCGAGTTGCGCGGCACCGACGCCAGCACCACCGAGCCAGCGGCGACGCGGGCGCACTCGCCAACCTCGATGTTGCCGAGGATCTTGGCCCCGGCCCCGATCAGCACGCCGGAGCGGATCTTGGGATGGCGGTCACCCTTCTCCTTGCCTGTGCCGCCGAGCGTCACATCCTGCAAGAGCGAGACATTGTCGCCAATCACGGCTGTCGAGCCGACGACCAACCCGGTCGCATGATCGAGAAACACGCCGCGCCCGATGCGGGCCGCCGGGTGGATGTCGGTCTGGAACACCTCGGACGAGCGGCTTTGCAGGTAGAGCGCCAGATCGGTTCGGTTCCGCGTCCACAGCCAGTGCGCGAGCCTGTGCGTCTGGAGCGCGTGGAAGCCCTTGAAGTAGAGCAAGGGCTCGATCAGCCGCGTGCAAGCCGGATCGCGGTCGACGACGGCAGCCATGTCGGCGCGAAAGCCCTCCGCGATGCTGGCATCCCGCGCCAGCGCCTCATCGAAGGTCTGGGCAATCAGGTCAGCCGGCACGACCGGATGCCCGAGCCGGGCCGCGACCCGGTGGGCAATGGCCTGATCGAGGCCGGGCTGGTTCAGAACCGTGGAGAGGACGAAACCGGCCAACGTCGGCTCCGCTTCGATCAGCCGTTCGGACTCCTGCCGCACACGCGCCCAGGCGGGATCGACAATCCCGAGTGCAGCCGGCTGCCCCTGCTGCCGTGTGTTGCTGCTGCCTGCTGTCATTCGCTGCTCCTGCGCTTGCCGGACCCTGACATGATATGGCGAAGGATAGGCCGATGCGAAAGGGCAGAATAGACCGTCCCTGTGCCCCGAGATGTCCTTCACGTTCATGCGACGCCTGCCGGATCGTGCATCCGTGCCCTAGGCGCGCGCCGCAAGTTCAGGCTATGAGCGGATCATGACCGATGTCGGATATCTGGCGGCGCTGTTTGCAGGCGTGCTGTCGTTCCTGAGCCCCTGCGTCCTGCCGCTGGTGCCCCCCTATCTGTGCTACCTCGCCGGAACCACGGTCGAGGAAATGCGCGAGGAGGGAGCCAACACGCGCGCCGCCCGCCGAGATGTGATGCTGGCAGCGATCGCGTTCGTGGCTGGCTTCAGCACCGTATTCGTGCTGCTGGGGGCCACGGCGAGCGCGCTGGGCCAGATCCTGCGGGATTATCTCTGGGTTCTGTCCTGGGCCGCCGGCCTTGCCATCATCATCATGGGGCTGCATTTCCTCGGGCTGTTCCGCGTGGCCATGCTCTATCGCGAGAAGCGCATCGATGTGGCGACGCCGGCGGGGCCGGGCGGGGCCTATCTCATGGGCCTGGCCTTCGCCTTCGGCTGGACACCGTGCATCGGCCCCATCCTGGCGGCCATTCTGGCGGTGGCCGGCTCATCCGATACGGTCTATCGCGGCATGTCGCTGCTGGCGGTGTATTCGCTGGGCCTCGGCATTCCGTTCATCATCGCCGCGTTCGGCATCGAGCGCTTCATGACCGCGATGGCCGGCATCAAGCGGCATTTCCGCAAGATCGAACTGGCCATGGGCGGGCTGCTCGTTATCACCGGGGTCGCTTTTCTGACCGGCGGCATGGAACGCATGGCCTTCTGGCTGCTGGAAACATTCCCGGGGCTGGCAACGCTGGGGTGAGGCTCCGGTCCGCGCAGCGGATTGAAAGGTCCGGTGGACCTTTCAAAGGAGCCGAACGCCTGAGCGCAAGCGAAGGCCGGGGTCGCCGTCGGCGACGGGCTTGAAACAGGTCGCCGTCGGCGACGGGCTTGAAACAGGTCGCCATCGGCGACAGGAGTGAAGCTCCACACCCGCCAACGAAAAACCCGCCCGGATCGCTCCGGACGGGTTCAACCCTAAGCCCGATCGGGCGTCGATCAATTCTCGATGTAAGTGATCTTGCCGTCGGCACCCTTCTTCCAGGTGTACATGGTGTAGTCCGGACGGGTGATGTCGCCCTTCTTGTCGAAGGAGATTTCGCCGATCACGGTCTTGAACTTGAAGCCGGTCTTCATGAACTCGGCCATCTTCTTCGGGTCGAGCGACTTGGCGCCTTCCGCGGCCTGCTTCATGATTTCAACGCCGGCATAGGAATAGAGCGTATAGGCTTCCGGGTTGAACTTGCGGGCTTCAAAGCGCTTGAGCACGGCCGCAGCTTCAGGACGCTTGCGCGGGTCTGGCGGGAAGGTCATCAACGTGCCTTCGACACCCGGACCACCGATGGCGGCGAACTCGTCCGAGGTGATGCCGTCACCGGACATCATCACGGTCTTGAGGCCCTGGTCGCGCATCTGGCGCACGATCAGGCCGCCTTCGGTGTGCAGGCCGCCCCAATACAGGACGTCGGCACCGGATGCCTTGATCTTGGAGACGAGCGCCGAGAAGTCCTTCTCGCCGGTGTTCACGCCTTCATAGAGCACGTCGTTGACGCCGGCAGCGCGCATGGCCTTGCGGGTTTCGTCGGCGAGGCCCTGCCCATAGGTGGTCTTGTCGTGGGCAACGGCGACCTTCTTGCCCTTCAGGTTCTTGACGATGTAGTCGGCCGCAACAGCACCCTGCTGGTCATCACGACCGCAGGTGCGGAAGGCGTTCCACAGGCCGCGCTCGGTGATGCGCGGATTGGTGGCCGAAGGCGTGATCATCAGGATGCCGTTTTCGGCATAGACTTCCGAAGCGGGCATGGTGACGCCCGAGTTGAAGTGGCCGAGCACCATCTTGATGCCATCGGCCACGAACTTGTTGGCGACCGAGACGCCTTCCTTCGGGTCCGAACGATCGTCGCCGATCGAGACGGTGATGCGCTGGCCCATGATGCCGCCAGCCGCGTTGATGTCTTCAACGGCCTGTTCGACGCCGTTCTTGAGCTGTGCGCCGAAGGCTGCGTTGGGGCCGGTGATCGGGCCGGCGACGCCGAGCTTGATCTGCGCCTGCGCCACGCTCGAGAAAGCGAGCACGGTGCCGAGGGCAATGCCGCTCAACAGGATTTTCTTCATGGATGACTTCTCCCTTGTTGTGACACAGACCAGCCGCTCCCTGGCTCCGGCCTGTCCCGGCGCGTAACCTCACCGTGATCCGCAGTCTTGCGCGTTTTCACGGTCATGTCACCCGTCAAGCTTGTGAAATTTCAACGTTCAGGTCGCATTTCTGGTGCCTTTACGGCAAGTTAGCGCGATCAGCCGGCCGAGCCCTCCGAGCCCTGCCGGGGCCGCCATGTCAGCGGCCCTGCCCGCTCGTAGAGCCAGCGATACTGCGTCGTCATCTGGGTCGTGCGGGTGTAGCGGTAGCCCACCACGGCGAAGACGATCAGGAACAGGGTGTCGACCACGTAGTAGTAGGGCGACAGCAAGGTGCCTTCGAACAGCGCAAAATGGATGAAGCGCACGAACAGGCCCAGGATCAGGATGTAGAGCGGCAGTTGCCACAGCGGCCGCCAGGTCAGCGCGATGGCGCGGCCAGTCATCCAGGCGGTCCAGCCGCCCAGGATGATGGTGACCAGCATGAACAGCCAGATTGACGGCTCTTCGTAGAGGATGCCCTGCATCAATGCCTCCCGCCTTCAAGATAGGCGGCGCGCACCTGCGGATTGGCCAGCAATTCCTTGCCGGTGCCGCTCATGGTGATGACGCCGTTGACCATGACATAGCCGCGATGGGCCAGTTTCAGGGCATGAAAGGCGTTCTGCTCGACCAGGAACACGGTCAAGCCCTCACTGCGGTTGAGATCCTGGATCGCATCGAAGATCAGCTTGACGATCAGCGGGGCGAGCCCGAGCGAAGGCTCGTCGAGCAGCAGCAGCTTTGGCCGGCTCATGAGCGCGCGGGCAATCGCGAGCATCTGCTGCTCGCCGCCCGAGAGCGTGCCGCCACGCTGCTGAAGACGCTCCTTGAGGCGCGGAAACAGCGTGCAGACCCGGTCCAGATCCTGGCTGAAGTGCGTCATGCCGGCCACGGATGCCCCCATCTGGAGGTTCTCGAACACGGTCATGCGCGGAAAGATGCGCCGGCCTTCCGGCGACTGGGCCATGCCGAGCCGGGCAATCTCGTGCGTCGGCATCGCGGTGATGTCACGGCCATCGTAGAGGATGCTGCCTTCGCGCGCCCGCGGGTTGCCGAAGATCGTCATCATCAAGGTCGACTTGCCGGCGCCGTTGGCACCGATCAGGGTGACGATCTCACCCTGTTTCACATCGATGTCGACGCCTTTCAGCGCGATGATGTTGCCATAATAGGTCTTGACGCCGCGCACGCTGAGCATGGTCGCGCCCGGCTCCGGCGCGGCAGTGGCAGCGGCCTGGGCTGTTCCTGTCGTCGCGCTCACAGGCCCACCTCCGCTTCGACCGCCTCGACCTCTTCGTCCTCGACGCCAAGATAGGCAGCGATGACCTTGGGGTCGTTCTGAACATGCGACGGCGTGCCATCGGAAATCTTCGTGCCATAATCAAGCACGACCACATGGTCCGAGATTTCCATGACCACGCTCATGTCGTGTTCGATCAGCAGCACGGAGACGCCATCGTCCTGGCGGATCGAGCGCAGCAGGGTGTTGAGTTCGAGGCTCTCGCGCGGATTGAGGCCGGCAGCCGGCTCGTCGAGGCACAGCAGCAGCGGATCGGTGCACATTGCCCGCGCGATTTCGAGCCGGCGCTGGTCGCCATAGGGCAAGTCGCCAGCGGGATCATCGGCCCGGTCGGTCAGCCTCGTCTTTTCCAGCCAGTATTTGGCCTTCTCGACCGAGGCGGCGGAGGCGGCCTTGTAGCCACCAATGCCGAGCAGGCCCATGATCGTGTAGCCCGACGCCTTCATCAGCACATTGTGCTGTGCCACCAGCAGATTCTCCAGCACGGTCATGCCAGTGAACAGCCGGATGTTCTGGAAAGTGCGGGCCACCTTGGCTTCGGCGGCAATCCGGAAATCGGGCATGCGTTCGAGCAGGTAGTGCCTGCCATCGGCCTGCGTCAGCGTCATCATGCCTTCGGTCGGCTTGTAAAAGCCGGTGATGCAATTGAACACCGTGGTCTTGCCAGCCCCGTTCGGGCCGATCAGCGCCGTGATCTCGCCTTTGTGGACGTCGAAGGACAGGTCATTGACCGCCACCAGTCCGCCAAAGCGCATGGTGAGATGCTCGACCTTGAGCAGGGGTTGGGTGCTCATCAGCCGTGCCCTTCCTTGACATGGCTGCCGGAGACCGCCTTGCTCTGCTTCAGGAACGCGGTGGGCTCGCGCGTCGAGATCAGGCCGCGCGGCTTCCAGATCATGATCACCACCATGGCCAGCCCGAAGATCAGCATGCGATACTGCGTCGGGTCGAAATCCTTGCCGAAAATGGCTTTGGTGAACTCCATCTCGCGCATCAGTTCGGGCCCGCCGATCATCACCACGGCAGCGATGGCCACGCCCCAGAGCGAACCCATGCCGCCGAGCACGACGATGGCCAGGATCACGGCCGATTCCATGAAGGTGAAGCTCTCGGGCGAGATGAAGCCCTGTTTGGCCGCAAAAAACGCCCCGGCAATGCCGCCGAAGCCCGCCCCCAGCGAGAACGCCGTGAGCTTGGTCGTGGTCGTGTTGATGCCGAGCGAGCGGCAGGCGATCTCGTCCTCGCGCAGCGCCTCCCAGGCGCGGCCCACCGGCATGCGCCTGAGCCGGATGGTGACGAAAGCCGTCAGCAGCGCCAGCACCAGGATCAGGTAATACAGGAAGATGGTGCGGTAGATCGGCGTGAACTCCAGCCCGAACGTCGCCGCAAAGCCGTTGTCACTGGCATTGAACGGGATGCCGAAGAAGCTCGGCCTCGGAATGCCGGAAATGCCGGCGTAGCCTTGGGAAAAGTCGGTCCAGTTGATCAGCACCAGCCGGATCATCTCGCCAAAGGCCAGCGTCACGATGGCCAAGTAATCGCCCCTCAGGCGCAGCACCGGAAAGCCGAGGAGGATCCCCCAGAAGGCCGCCAGGATGCCCGCCACCGGCAGGCAGATCCAGAACGCCCAGACACCCAGCGCCGGATAGGTGGCGGGAATGACCTTGGTGGCGAACAGCGCGTAGGAATAGGCCCCGACGGCATAGAACGCCACATAACCCAGATCGAGCAGGCCGGCGAGGCCGACCACGATGTTGAGGCCCCAGCCGAGCATCACATAGATCAGGATCTGCACCCCGAAATTGTCGATCCACTTGGTCGAGCCTTGCCAACCCGACAGCAGGAGCGAGATCACCGGAAAGGCGAACAGGAAGCCGATGGCCAGCGGTGCCAGAACCGGCTTCAGCCGGCCGAGAAGCGGTTGCAGCGCTTGCGGCACACGCATCAGCTTGCCGCCACCCGCCGCCCGCCGCTGCGCATTGAGCGTCACCAGCAGCCGGCCGATGAAGACGATGGCGACGGCCCAGGCCACCGCATCCCAGCGCGCATCGAGCACCAGCCGGTTGTTGATGTCCTGCCGGGTGCCATAGGCAATGATCGGGATGCTGAGGCCGAAGGTGATCAGGCCGGCAAAGGCCGCCTCCTTCAGCGCCGCCATCGGCCCGGACTGAACCGGCCCGGATTGCTCGACAATCCGGTTGTCGACCTTCGCCATCAGACCTTCTCCACTTCGGGCCGGCCCAGAATGCCGGAAGGCAGGAAGATCAGCGTGATGGCCAGGATCGAAAAAGCCGCCACATCCTTGTAGTCGATCGAGAAATAGGCCGACCACATCACCTCGATCAGCCCGATGATGAGCCCGCCAAGCACGGCACCGGGCAGCGAGCCGATGCCGCCCAGCACCGCAGCGGTGAAGGCCTTCACACCTGGGATGAAGCCGTCATTGAAGCTGATCACGCCATATTGGAGCAGATACATCACGCCGGCCACCGCCGCGAGCGCAGCGCCGATCACGAAGGTGATGGAAATGGTCTTGTCGACATCGATGCCGAGCAAAGCGGCCATCTTGCGGTCCTGCTCGCAGGCCCGCTGGGCGCGGCCGAGCGACGTCTTCTGCACCAGATACCAGAAGCCGAGCAGCAGCACCGCCGTCACGGCCATGATGATCATCTGCTTGTAGGCCAGCCTGACCGGATAGCCTGAGGCAGCGAAGAACACGAGGCCGCCATCCACGATCGGCGGCAGCGACTTGTTGCGCGGGCCCTGCACCACCTGCACGAAGTTCATCAGGAAGATCGACATGCCGATGGCCGAAATCAGCGGTGCCAGCCGGAACGAGCCGCGCAAGGGCCGGTAGGCGACCCGCTCGATGGCCCAGTTCCACAAGGCCGTCAGCGCCATGCCGATCACCAGCACCAGCAGCAGCGCGACAACCACCATGCCCGTGCCCAGCACTGAGGAAATCAGCATGAAAAAGATCAGCGCGATGAAGCATGACAGCATGAACACATCGCCATGGGCAAAATTGACCATGCCGATGATGCCGAAGACCATCGTGTAGCCAATGGCGATGAGGCCGTAGATCGAGCCCAGGGTCAGCCCGTTGATGAGCTGCTGGAGAAAGATTTCCATGTCGAACGCCTGTCCCCTCTGTCGCGGCCCGCGGCAGCTTCTGGACGGCGCAGATGCGCTGCCGGCTGTCGTCTGGTCTGCCTGACATTGCTAGCAACCGGTTGCATGGCCGACAACGCATTTTCGCATGGCTGTCACAAAAAAGTACAGATTTCGATTGTGCTGTATTTTCCAGCGCTCCTTGCGCAACGATTATGCACAGGGGCGCCATTCGGCGCTGCTTTGTTGTTTCGCCCGATGGCGCATGGCGCGGCGGACGCCCGCAACAGTCGACAGCACAGGCTCGGCAGCAGGTGGCAGCCCCCCGGCAAGCCTCTCGTGGCTAAGAGCTTGCCCTTGGGCTGCGGCCATGGCATCGCTGCCGGCCTCGCCTTTTCTCATCGCCTGTTTCGGGACCAGCTCATCGTGGACAAGACTGAACTCGCCAAACTCGAGCGCTTTTTGCGCCGCACCTTCGCCAACCACGGCATTGCCGTGAAGGCACGCCCCAAGAAGACGGATTCTGCCGAGGTCTATATCGGTGATGAGTATGTCGGCATCATCCATGTCGACGACGAGGATGGCGACCGCTCGTTCAACTTCACCATGGCGATCCTCGACGTCGATCTGGAGGACTGATCAGACGCCGCACCACCACAGCCGCTCAGCCCGGCTTGCGGAAACTGTCGACCAGGGCTCGCACGCCGTCCGACAGCGCGCCCCATTCGGTCAGGGCCTCGCGCGGGAAGCGCAGCGTGATGTCGAACGGCCCGTGCTTGAGCACCGTGCGGCAGCCCTCGTCGAGCCCGGTGCGCGCCACGTCCGCCGTGCAGCGCGCGAAGAAGCTGGCCCCGTCCGGCATCGACATGAACAGTTCTTCCGCCTCGAAGGGTGAGCCCTTCTTGAAGGAGCGGGCCACCAGCCCGCCCGGATTGGACCAGGCCCCGGGCATCAGGAAGCGCGCCAGCGTGGCGAACTGGGCACGGGGATCGGTGGCCGGCGAGGCTGGCCCGATGGTGATGTGGACCTCGGCGATGTCGCCGGGCGCGGCAGCGGCCAGTTCCGGCCAGGTGACGCGCAACCGCGTCATGCCGACCTCGCGGCCCATGTCGGCGGTGCGCGGCCCCTTGTAGTCCGACGAAATCACCAGCGTCTCGGACCCGATGCGCATCTCGACCATATGCGGCGGCGCAGGCGGACGCTGAGCCCACCACATCCCGCCGGCGATTCCCCCTGCTGCCAGCAGCAGCAGCATGACCACAAAGGCCCAGATCAGCCCGTCGGCCCTTGGCGCAGGCTTGACGGTGACGTGATGGCGCGTGCGCAACAGGGCTGCGGCGCTCTGGCCGGAAGCGGACGGGTAGGCTTGTGCTTGCGACATGGATGGACGTCTCGCCAGAACGGAAACACCGTCTGGCTCGCGCGCGAGCGCGGCGGACCGGACAGCGTTAAGCATGAAAGCAGGCGTCGCTTAACGTCTGCTTAAGGATGCGCGATAACCTTTCGTTAACGCGTGGCGTGGCGGAGGGCGTGGTGTTGCATTTGGAACCGGAAGCGATTCACGCCTTCCAGGCGCTGTTTGTCGGCTTTGCCTTCGCCGGCCTTGTGGCCAGCGCCTTCGAGCTGTTCACAGCCAGGCGTGCCAGCTTCAAGCTGCTGGAAACCGGCGGGGTGCTGGCCGTGGCCAGTGTGCCGGTGGTCGTGTTTTCGGCCCCGTTCATCATCCTGCGCAACACCATCATGGGGCGTCAGATCGAGGGCCGGCCAATCCCGTTCGTCGCCATTGCCACGATCATTGCCGGCTTCTGGAGCCTGGCCTGCGGTCAGGTGTTGCTGAAGCTCGCAAGCGGCCTGCTCGGCCTCTGAGGCGCAGCCAACCTAGCCGAGTGACCTGAGAAAGCCGGCAAACCGCATCAGACCTTCCGGCCACGGACCATGGCCGGAGGCGACGTTGATGTGTCCGGCATCGCCGGCATCCGAGAATTCGGCCCCCCAGGCCCCGGCCAGTTCCTGCGCCTCGTCGACCGTGCAGTAAGGGTCGGTGGTGCTCGATGCCAGCACCGAGCGGAATGGCAGCTTGTGCCGGTCATGGTGCGCGAAATCGGCCGGCATGCCGGGGATCGCGTGCAGCGCCCTCTCCGAGGCGGGAGCAACCAGAAACGCCCCTGCCACGTTGAGGCCGGCAAGCTCACCGGCTGCATGGGCCACCGAACTGACACCGGCGCTGTGCGCAACCAGCACCACAGGCCGCGTCGAAGCCTTGACCGCTGCGACGATGTTGGCGGCCCACTCAGCCCGGTGCGGCTTGTTCCAGTCGGCCTGTTCCACACGTCGCGCCGTGCTCAGCCTGGCTTCCCAGCGGGTTTGCCAGTGCTCGGGACCAGAGCCGCCCCAGCCGGGAATGATCAGGATGTCAGCATCGGAAGTGCGCATGGGAAAAGTGCCGCGATCAAGGTGGTTTCAGGGTTCCCGCTGCCGTTTCGGGCGATGAGCCGACGATCAGGGAGCAAGCACGGCAGATGGGATGGACAAGGCAGCATGGCAACACGGCTAGCCGATCAGGCGCTCCATCATCACGGTCTCGACGCCGGTGTTGGAGCGCGAGCGGCCCAGGCGCGAAAAGCCCATATGGGCATAGAAGTCGGCCGCCGTCAGCGAGGCTGACACCATGATGCGGGCAATGCCGGCCCGGCCCGCGCGCTCGACCAGATCATCGACCAGCGCCCCGCCAACACCCATGCCCTGCGCGGACGGATCGACAAACAGCGCCTCGATGCTGGCCACATCATCGGCGCTGGCCCGGCGCGACCGCACGACGACGGCCACGCCGCTGACGATGCGCTCGGCGCTGGCCCAGACCGGCATTTCCGCGACGAGAAATGCTGCTGAACGTGCCAGCCTGCGCTGCATTGCCGGCAGCGAATAGTCGGACAGCACCTGCATCTGCTGTTCGGCGGTGTAGTCCGTCGCATTGCTGATGCGGACGGCGCGCTCGATCAGCGCCGTGACGGCGCGCAGGTCATCTCCCGTGGCAGGGCGGATCGGCACGGACAGCGCTCAGCCCTCGCCGAACACACGCCGGAAGATCGTGTCGACATGCTTGAGGTGATAGGCCTCGTCGAACATCCCCTCGATCTCGGCATCGCTGAGCCGGGCCTTCACGTCGGCATCGGCCTTGAGATTGGTCAGGAAATCCTCGCCATGTTCCCAGGTGCGCATGGCGTTGCGCTGCACCAGCGCGTAGCTCTCCTCGCGGCTGGCACCGGCCTGAGTCAGGGCCAGCAGCACACGCTGCGAGTTGTGCAGGCCGCCGAGACGGTCGATGTTCTTGCGCATGTTGGCCGGGTAGACCAGCAGCTTGTCGATGACCCCGGTCAGCCGCGCCAGCGCGAAATCCAGCGTCACGGTGGCATCAGGGCCGATCATCCGTTCGACCGAAGAATGCGAGATGTCGCGCTCGTGCCAGAGCGCCACATTCTCCAGCGCCGGCACCACCATGCCCCGCACCAGACGCGCCAGGCCCGTGAGGTTCTCCGTCAGCACAGGGTTGCGCTTGTGCGGCATCGCCGAAGAGCCCTTCTGGCCGGGCGAGAAGAACTCCTCGGCTTCATAGACCTCGGTGCGTTGCAGATGCCTGATCTCGGTTGCCAGCCGCTCGACTGAGGATGCGACGACACCCAGCGTGGCAAAGAACATGGCATGCCGGTCGCGCGGGATGACCTGAGTCGACACCGGCTCGATGGCCAGCCCCATCTTCGCTGCGACATGGGCCTCCACTGCCGGATCGATGTTGGCGAAGGTGCCGACCGCACCCGAAATCGCGCAGGTTGCCACCTCGGCCCGCGCCGCCACCAGCCGTGCCCGGCAGCGGGCAAACTCGGCATAGGCCTGCGCCAGTTTCAGCCCGAAGGTCACCGGCTCGGCATGGATGCCATGCGCGCGCAAGCTGCACCGCCAGTGTGGTGTCGAGCACATCGGAAGAGGTCATGCCCTGATGCACGAAGCGCGCTTCAGGGCCGACGATCTCGGCCAGATGCGTCAGGAAGGCGATCACATCATGCTTGGTGACGCGCTCGATCTCGTCGATCCGCGCCACATCGAACACCGCGTTGCCGGCCTTGGCCCAGATTGCGGCAGCGGCCTCCTTCGGCACGACGCCGAGTTCCGCCAGCTTGTCGGTGGCGTGCGCCTCGATCTCGAACCAGATCCGGAACCGCGTCTGCGGCTCCCAGATCGCCACCATTTCAGGGCGGGAATAGCGCGGAATCATGATGCTTCTTTCACTACGGGTTCGCTGCGTTCACAGAACATGGCCCTGATCCCGGGTTCGATCGTCATTGCCAGCGCAGCAAAGCAGTCGAGCTTCCTTGCGCCGGGCATCTGCATTGCTTCGCTGCGCTCGCAATGACGTCCACCCTAAACCCAGCCGCCCAGCGCGCCTTCCGCAGCCTTGCGGATGGCGGCGATATTGCCGGCATAGGCGCCCTCGCCGCCCTTGAAGGCGGCAGACCCTGCCACCAGCACGCTGGCGCCTGCCGCAACCACGAGCGGTGCCGTGACCGGCGTGCAGCCGCCATCGATCTCGATGGCGATGGGCCTGTCGCCGATCATGGCCTTGATCCGGGCGATCTTGTCGCAAACCTCCGGAATGAAGGCCTGCCCGCCAAAACCGGGGTTGACCGTCATGCACAGCACCAGGTCAACGCTGTCCAGAAGGTATGCGATGGCGCTTTCCGGCGTGCCGGGGTTGAGCGCGATGCCAGCTTTCTTGCCCAGCGCCCTGATCGCCTGAAGGCTGCGATGCGGGTGGGGGCCGGCCTCGACATGGATGGTGATCAGGTCGGCCCCGGCCCGCGCGAACGCCTCGATGTAAGGATCGACAGGCGCGACCATCAAATGCACGTCGAACAGCTTGTGCGTATGCGGGCGGATCGCTTTCAGCACATCGGGGCCAAACGTGATGTTCGGCACGAAATGACCATCCATCACGTCGCAATGGATCCAGTCCGCTCCGGCGCGGTCGATGGCAGCCACTTCGGCACCCAGCCGCGCGAAATCGGCGGACAGGATCGAAGGCGCAATGATGATCGGCTTGGTCATGGGCGCGGGTTAGCATTGCAGGCCGCGCCCGGCAATCAGGTTTGCCCCGCTGTCCCCGCTCGTCAGCC
>JALORF010000062.1 GCA_025459195.1 Beijerinckiaceae bacterium | reverse complement strand
TCCGCATTTCGCTGCGGTCGGGGCGGTGGCCGCGACCGACCCCGGTGCCGTGGCAGCGCTGGCCAGGCGCGGCGGCAAGCTCGGAAAGGCACCGTTCGCCTCGCCGGTGACGGCCTATTTCCAGACCAATCCGATCGCGCGGGCTTCCGCCGTGATGGCCGAATGCCAGTCGCTGGCCGATGGCCGCGCGCGGCAGGCGGCAGAATGAGGACATGAGCCGATGATCCCCGAACTCCTCATTGCCCTGGCCATCATCGTCGGCAAGACCTTGCTGCTGATCGCCTGCCTGCTCGTCTTCATCGCCTACATTCTCTATGCCGACCGCAAGATCTGGGCGGCCGTGCAGCTTCGGCGTGGCCCCAACGTCGTCGGCCCATGGGGGCTGCTTCAGTCCTTCGCTGACCTGCTCAAGTTCGTGTTGAAGGAACCGATCATTCCGTCTGGCGCGAACAAGGGCGTGTTCCTGCTGGCGCCGCTGGTCACGGTGATCCTGGCGCTGTCGGCCTGGGCCGTGGTGCCGGTCAATGCCGGCTGGGCGATTGCCGACATCAATGTCGGCATTCTGTACATCTTCGCGGTGTCGTCGCTCGGCGTCTATGGCATCATCATGGCCGGCTGGGCCTCGAACTCGAAGTATCCGTTCCTCGGTGCGCTGCGCTCGGCCGCGCAGATGGTGTCCTACGAGGTCTCCATCGGCTTCGTGATCATCACGGTGCTGCTCTGCGTCGGCTCGCTTAACCTGACGAAGATCGTCGAGGCGCAGGCGAGCCCCTACGGCCTGCTCGGCTGGTACTTCCTGCCACTGTTCCCGATGTTCGTGATCTTCTTCATTTCGGCGCTGGCGGAAACCAACAGGCCGCCCTTCGACCTGCCCGAGGCAGAATCGGAGCTGGTGGCAGGCTTCATGGTCGAATACTCGTCCACGCCGTATCTGCTGTTCATGCTCGGCGAATACGTGGCGATCATGACCATGTGCGCCATGGCCACCATCCTGTTCCTCGGAGGCTGGCTGCCGCCGTTTCCGTTCGCGCCGTTCACCTGGGTGCCGGGCGTGGTCTGGTTCGTGCTGAAGGTCTGCCTGGTGTTCTTCGGCTTTGCCATGGTGAAGGCTTTTGTGCCGCGCTACCGCTACGACCAGTTGATGCGTCTGGGCTGGAAGGTCTTCCTGCCGCTGTCGCTGGCCATGGTGGTGGTGACGGCGCTCGTGCTCCAGCTCACAGGCTGGGGGCCGGTCAAGGGTTAGGGCATGTCCGTCGCCGCGCTCGCAGGCGCAGCGCTTGGAGCCATGCTGGGCTATCTGAACGCATCCATCGTCTCCCGCGTCGTCATCAAGGCGCTGGAGGCAACGGACCGCTCTCAGAACGAGACCGAGCGCGCCGATTATCGCGCACGCATCCGCCTGTTCTGGGCGATCGTGCACGGCGTGTTCATCGCAGGCGGTATCGCCGCCGGATATGCACTGGGCCGCTGGCTGTTCGGCTAGCGGCAAACGGGAGGGGGAGACGCGTATGGCGTTTCGACTGGATCAGGCGGCCAAATCGCTGCTGCTGAAGGAGTTCGTCGGGGCGTTCGCGCTCTCCATGCGCTATTTCTTCAAGCCCAAGGCGACCTTGAACTATCCCTTCGAGAAGGGGCAGCTCAGCCCGCGCTTCCGTGGCGAGCATGCGCTCCGGCGCTATCCGAACGGCGAGGAGCGCTGCATTGCCTGCAAGCTGTGCGAGGCGATCTGCCCGGCCCAGGCCATCACCATCGAGGCTGGGCCGCGCCGCAATGACGGCACCCGGCGCACCACGCGTTACGACATCGACATGACCAAGTGCATCTACTGCGGCTTCTGCCAGGAAGCCTGCCCTGTCGATGCCATTGTCGAAGGCCCGAACTACGAGTTTGCCACCGAGACCCGCGAGGAATTGTTCTACGACAAGGACAGGTTGCTCGCCAACGGCAATCGCTGGGAGCGCGAGATCGCCCGGAATATCAGGATGGATGCACCCTACAGGTGAATTGAAGGCCACTCCGAATCCTCATCCTGAGCGTGTCGAAGGATGTGAGCGGCGCGCGGATGACGGGCAACTTCCAATCATCCTTCGACAGGCTCAGGATGAGGATGAGTGGGTGGGGCTCAAGAGGGCCTGAACTAAGCCATTCGCCGGGTTGTTGCCGGTTGAGTCGGCGACTATAGACCACGCAGCGCAGGTCACATTGCGCCGCACAAGAACAAGCCGCCAAAGGGGCGGGGGAGCGTTGGAATCATGACCGCAGCCGCGGCCTTCTTCTACATGTTCGCATCCGTCACGGTTGCGTCGGCGGTGATGGTCATCGCCTCGCGCAATCCTGTGCATTCGGTGCTGTTCCTGATCCTCGCCTTCGTCAATGCGGCAGGCCTGTTCCTGCTGCTCGGGGCCGAGTTCCTGGCGATGATCCTGGTCGTCGTCTATGTCGGCGCGGTGGCGGTGCTGTTCCTGTTCGTGGTGATGATGCTCGATGTCGATTTCGCCGAGCTTCGGCAGGGCTTCCTGCAATATCTGCCGATCGGGCTGATCATCGGCTTCATCTTCCTTGTGCAGTTGGCCCTGGTGGTCGGGGCCTGGACCATTGATCCGGGCGCGCTGAAGGCCGCGACATCGCCGATCCCGGACCCGGCCAAGGTCACCAACACAGAGGCGCTCGGCCTCGTGCTCTACACCAAATATGTCTACTATTTTCAGGCTTCCGGCCTCGTGCTGCTGGTCGCCATGATCGGTGCCATCGTGCTGACGCTGCGCCACAAGGATGGCGTCAAGCGCCAGAACGTGGCCGATCAGGTGGCACGCACCAAGGCCACAGCCATGGAGGTCCGCAAGGTGCCCTCCCGGACCGGCGTGTGAGGGGGCGATCATGATCGGACTGGGCCATTATCTGACCGTCGCCGCCATCCTGTTCACGCTCGGCGTGCTCGGCATCTTCATCAACAGGAAGAACGTCATCGTCATCCTGATGTCGATCGAGCTGATCCTGCTCTCCGTGAACATCAACCTCGTGGCCTTCTCCACCTTCCTCAATGACATCGTCGGGCAGGTTTTCGCGCTTCTTGTGCTCACGGTCGCAGCCGCCGAAGCCGCCATCGGGCTCGCCATCCTCGTCACCTACTTCCGCAACCGCGGCACCATCGCGGTTGAGGACATCAACATGATGAAGGGCTGAGGCGCATGTATCACGCCATTGTCTTTCTGCCGCTGGTCGGCTTCCTGATCGCAGGCCTGTTCGGCCGGCTCATCGGGCCGCGCCCGAGCGAGTTGATCACGACCTCGCTGCTGATCATCGCTGCCGTGCTCTCCTGGGTGGCGTTCATGCAGGTCGGGTTCGGGCCGGGCACGACGCGGGTGCAGGTCGCGACCTGGATGCAGTCAGGCGGCATGCAGGTCGATTGGGCCTTCCGCATCGACACGCTGACTGTCGTCATGCTGGTGGTGGTCAACACCGTGTCCGCGCTGGTGCACCTCTATTCCATCGGCTACATGGCCGAGGACGAGCACAGGCCGCGTTTCTTCGCCTATCTGTCGCTGTTCACCTTCGCCATGCTGATGCTGGTGACCTCCGACAACCTCGTGCAGATGTTCTTCGGCTGGGAGGGCGTGGGCCTCGCCAGCTACCTGCTGATCGGGTTCTGGTTCAAGAAGCCTTCCGCCAATGCCGCCGCCATCAAGGCCTTCGTGGTCAACCGCGTTGGCGATTTCGGCTTCGCGCTCGGCATATTCCTTGTGTTCTGGCTGACCGGTTCCGTGGCCTATGACCAGATCTTCGCCAAGATCCCCGAGATTGCGACCACGACTTTCACGTTCATCGGCTTCGAATGGAACGCGGTCACGCTGATCAGCCTGCTCCTGTTCATGGGGGCGATGGGCAAGTCGGCCCAGTTCATGCTCCACACCTGGCTGCCTGATGCGATGGAAGGTCCGACGCCCGTGTCGGCGCTGATCCACGCCGCGACGATGGTCACCGCAGGTGTCTTCATGGTGGCACGCCTGTCACCGGTCTTCGAATACTCGCCGACCGCGCTGGCCGTGGTTGTCATCATCGGAGCCATCACGGCCTTCTTTGCGGCAACGGTCGGCCTCGTCCAGAACGACATCAAGCGCGTCATCGCCTATTCGACCTGCTCGCAGCTTGGCTACATGTTCGTGGCGCTCGGCGTCGGCGCTTATGGCGCGGGCATCTTCCACCTCTTCACCCACGCCTTCTTCAAGGCGTTGCTGTTCCTGGGGGCGGGCTCGGTGATCCATGCCATGCACCATGAACAGGACATGCGGAACATGGGTGGGCTTCGCAAGCACATCCCGCTCACCGCCGCTGCCATGACCATCGGCACACTGGCGTTGACCGGCTTTCCCTTCCTCGCCGGCTATTTCTCGAAGGATGCGATCATCGAAAGCGCCTTTGCCAAGGGCACTGGCATCGGCTCGATGGCCTTCGTGCTGCTGGTTGTCGCGGCTGCCTTCACCTCTTTCTATTCTTGGCGGCTCTATTTCATGACCTTCGAGGGCAAGCCGCGCTGGGGCGGAGGTGCGCACCACGATCACGGCGCCGCTCCGACCATGCTGGCCGGCGCGCACCATGGCGCGCATGCCGACCATGGCCACGACGGCGACCATCACCACGCCCATGTGCCGCATGAAAGCCCATGGGTCATGCTGGTGCCGCTGGCGGTCCTGTCGATCGGGGCGATTGCTGCCGGTTTCGTTTTCAAGGAAGCCTTTATCGGCCACAATTACGAGAGCTTCTGGAAGACCGCCCTGTTCACGGGCAAGGACAACCACATCATCCACGATTTCCACAAGGTGCCGAAATGGGTCGTCTGGTCCCCGTTCGTCGCCATGCTGCTGGGCTTTGCCGGGGCCTTCTATTGCTACGTCCTCAGGCCCCATGTGCCCGGCGAGATCGCGGCCCGGCATGAGTTCCTCTATCGGTTCCTGCTCAACAAGTGGTATTTCGACGAGCTGTACGACTGGCTCTTCGTGCGCCCGGCCAAATGGCTCGGCCGCTTCCTGTGGAAGAAGGGCGATGGCATGGTGATCGACGGTCTTGGCCCCGACGGCATCTCGGCGCGGGTGGTCGACATCACCAGCCGGGTTGTCCGGCTCCAGACCGGCTACGTCTATCACTATGCTTTCTCGATGATCATGGGCGTGGGTGGTCTGGTCACCTGGTATCTGTTGACGCGCGGGTGATGTGATGTTCGGTTTCGGAATCCTCTCGGGTCTTCTCGTCCTGCCGCTGGTGGGCGCGGCCTTCATCCTGACCCTGCGCGGCGACAAGGCCTCGGTGCGTTCCAACGCCCGCATGGCAGCGCTGATCACCACGATCATCACCTTCGCACTGGCGCTGGTGGCCTGGAACCGTTTCGATACGGCCAGCCCCCAATTCCAGTTGCTGGAAAGCCATGGCTGGCTGTCGGAAACCATCCGCTTCAAGCTCGGCGTCGACGGCTTCTCGATGCCGTTCGTGCTGCTCACGGCCTTCCTGATGCCGTTCTGCATCCTTGCTTCGTGGGAGAGCATCGAACACCGCATGAAGGAATACATGGTGGCGTTTCTGGTGCTCGAAACGCTGATGATCGGCGTGTTCGTCGCGCTCGATCTGGTGCTGTTCTACATCTTCTTCGAGGCCGGCCTGATCCCGATGTTCCTGATCATCGGCATCTGGGGCGGCAAGCGCCGTATCTATGCTTCGTTCAAGTTCTTCCTTTACACGCTGCTCGGCTCGGTGCTGATGCTGCTGGCCATCATGGCGATGTACTGGAGCGCCGGCACCACCGACATCACCCAGCTTCTTGCGCACCGGTTCGGCAAGGATTTGCAGACCTGGCTTTGGCTGGCCTTCTTTGCCTCGTTTGCCGTCAAGATGCCGATGTGGCCGGTCCATACCTGGCTGCCGGATGCGCACGTCGAGGCACCGACGGCGGGCTCTGTCATCCTGGCCGGCATCCTGCTCAAGATGGGTGGCTACGGCTTCATCCGCTTCTCGATCCCGATGTTCCCGGAAGCCTCGGCCATGTTCGCGCCGATGGTTTTCGCCCTGTCGGTCATCGCTATCATCTACACCTCGCTGGTGGCGCTGATGCAGGAGGACATCAAGAAGCTGATCGCCTATTCGTCGGTGGCCCACATGGGTTTCGTGACCATGGGCCTGTTCACCATGACGCCGCAGGGCATTCAGGGCGCGATGTTCCAGATGGTCAGCCACGGGCTGGTGTCCGGCGCGCTCTTCCTGTGCGTCGGCGTGGTCTATGACCGCATGCACACCCGCGAGATCAAGGCCTATGGTGGCCTGACCAACCGGATGCCGATCTACGCTGTGTTGTTCATGGTCTTCACCATGGCCAATGTCGGCCTGCCGGGCACCGCTGGGTTCGTCGGTGAGTTTCTGACGTTGCTCGGCGCCTTCAAGGCCAATCCTTGGGTGGCCTTCTTCGCCACGTTCGGCGTGATCCTGTCGGCGGCCTACGCGCTCTGGCTCTATCGCCGCGTGATGTTTGGCGAACTCGACAAGCCCGAGCTCAAGGGCATCACGGATGTCAGCCGCCGCGAGATGGTGCTGCTGGTCCCGCTGGCGGCCCTCACCGTGTATTACGGCGTGCGTCCCGGCCCGATCCTCGATGCCTTTGCCGCACCCACCGATCTTCTGCTCAAGAACTATCAGGCCGCCGTCAGCGCTGCGAAGCTGGCGATGCTGGCCGCCCCGTGAGGATGTGACCCGATGGCGGCTGTTCCCGACCTGATGCCTGCGCTGCCCGAACTGTTGCTCGCCGCCGGCGCGCTCGCCATGGTCCTGATCGGGGCCATGCAGGGCGAAAAATCGCTGCGTCTGCTGGAGATGCTGGCTGTCATCCTGTTCGGTGTCGCCGGCTTTGTCGTGCTGACCCAGACAGGCAAGCAGGTCACGTTCAACGGGGCCTTCGTGGTCGATGGCTTCGCGCGCTTCATGAAGGTGCTGACGCTGGTCGGCGCGGCCGCCGCCGTGGTGATGTCATCAGACTACATCCGGCGCGAAGGCATGGCCCGGTTCGAGTTCCCGATCCTCATCGTGCTTGCCACCATCGGCATGATGATGATGATCTCCGCCAATGACCTGATCGCGCTGTATGTCGGCGTCGAGTTGCAGTCGCTGGCGCTCTACGTGGTTGCGGCCATGAACCGTGACGACGCCAAATCCTCGGAGGCCGGCCTCAAGTATTTCGTCCTCGGCGCTCTCTCTTCCGGCATGCTGCTCTACGGCATGTCGCTGGTTTACGGCTTCACCGGCACCGTGACCTTCGATGGCATTGCCGCATCGCTGAGCCATGGCGGGGAGGGCGGTCACAAGATCGGGTTGGGTCTGGTTTTCGGGCTGGTGTTCATCGCCGCTGGTCTGGCCTTCAAAATCTCCGCGGTGCCTTTCCACATGTGGACGCCGGACGTCTATGAGGGCTCGCCGACGGCCGTCACGGCCTTCTTCGCTGCCGCCCCCAAGATGGCGGCGATGGCCATGACGGTGCGGGTGTTCGTCGGGGCCTTTCCGGCAGCGATTGGCGACTGGCGACAGATCATCATCTTCGTGGCCGTGGCTTCGATGGTGCTCGGGGCGTTCGCTGCCATCGGCCAGCGCAACATCAAGCGGCTTATGGCCTATTCGTCGATTGGCCATATGGGTTTTGCACTGGTCGGGCTCGCCGCCGGAACAGTCAACGGCGTGCAGGGCGTTGCCATCTACATGGCGATCTATCTCGTCATGACGCTGGGCACGTTCGCCTGCATCCTGTGCATGCGCCGCAATGGCCAGATGGTCGAGGATATCGAGGAATTGGGTGGCCTGTCGCAGTCGCAGCCGCTTCTGGCTTTCTGTCTCGCCATGCTGCTGTTCTCGCTGGCGGGCATTCCACCGCTGGCAGGGTTCTTCGCCAAGTTCTATGTGCTCACAGCAGCCGTCGAGGCCAAGCTGTATTATGTCGCCATCATCGGTGTGATCGCCAGTGTGGTGGGCGCGTTCTACTATCTGCGCATCGTCAAGATCATCTATTTCGACGCGCCGAAGGGCGCGTTCGAGACCATGACGCCAGCACTGAAGGGCATCCTGGCCGCTTCCAGCGCAGCCGTGCTGCTGTTCTGGCTGGTGCCGGGCCCGCTTGTGTCCGCCGCTCAGGCTGCCGCCCGCTCGCTGTTCTGAGGCCAGCCGTCCGTGCTGGCTCTCGGCCCCGGAGCGCGCGCCGCCGGCTATGGCCTTGTTCACAAGGGTTCGGTTGCCTCGACCATGGACGAGGCACGCGGCCATGTCGGTGCGCATCGCACCGATCCGTGCTGGTTCGTGGCCGATGAACAGACGGGTGGCCGGGGCCGGCATGGGCGCACATGGATGTCCCCGCCCGGCAATCTCTACGCCACGCTGGCGCTGGTCGCGCCGTGTGAGGCGGCGCGCGCGGCAGAACTCAGCTTTGTGGCGGGCCTTGCCTTGCATGGCGCAGTGGCGTCCGTGTCCGGGCTCGGCCATCCCCATCTCGGCATCAAGTGGCCGAACGATCTGCTGCTTGGCTCGGCCAAGGTGGCGGGGCTGCTGCTCGAAGGCGTCCAGATCGAAGGACGGTTCGCCGTCCTTGTCGGCTTCGGCGTCAACATCCTGTCTGCGCCGCCCGAAACACCCTATCCAGCCTGCTGTCTTGCCGATGCCGCACCGGCCGCCACGCGCGATGCGGTTTTCGCGGCGCTGAGCGAGCACTGGCTGGATGCCATGGCCGTCTGGCAGTCAGGCTTCACTGCCACGCGCGCGGCCTGGCTGGCTGTGGCGCATGGGCTGGGGACACAGGTCCGCATCCGGCCACCGGGCGGCGAGGTCTCCGGCCTCATGCGCGGCATCGATGCGCGCGGCTGTCTGGTTCTGGCCACAGCGGATGGCGAACGCACGTTTGACGCGGGCGATCTGTTCTTTGGTGATTGACCACAGCGCCAATCCCCTTACTGACAAGCCCATGGCAAAAACAGATCAGCTCGTCTTCTGTCCGCTCGGCGGTCTCGGCGAAATCGGCATGAACGCAGCGCTCTATGGTTTCGGCCCGGAGCGGTCCCGCAAATGGATCCTGGTCGATTGCGGGATGACCTTTGCCGGGCCTGAAGCGCCCGGTGTCGACATCGTGCTGCCCGATCTCGGTTTCATCGAGGAACGCCGCAAGGACCTTCTGGCGATCATCATCACGCATGCGCATGAAGATCACATTGGCGCGCTGGCGACCTTCTGGCCGAAGCTGCGCGCGCCGGTCTACTGCACGCAGTTTGCCGCCGGCCTGATTGCGACCCGCAAGCTGCAAGAGCCCGGCTCGCCGAAAGTGCCGCTGCACGTTGTCGTGCCCGGCGTTCCGCTGGAACTCGGTCCGTTCTCGGTCGAGTTCATCAAGGTTGCGCATTCGATCCCGCAAAGCTGCGGCCTCGCCATTCGCACGCCGGCCGGCCTTGTCGTGCACACAGGCGACTGGAAGATCGACGACACACGCCATGTCGGCTGGCCAACCGACTCAAAGCGCCTCACCGAACTGGGGGACGAGGGTGTCCTGGCCATGATCTGCGACTCGACCAACGTCATGCGCGAGGGCATCAGCCCCGGCGAGGCAGACGTGGCGAAAACGCTCGAAGACCTGATCCGCACTGCGCCGGGCCGCGTGGCCGTGACCACCTTCGCCTCGAACGTGGCCCGCCTTCGCGCTGTCGCGGAAGCGGCGATGGCCTGCGGACGCGAGGTTGTGGTCGTCGGTCGCGCCATGGAGCGCGTCATCGATGTGGCGCGTGACTGCGGCATGCTTGAAGGCCTGCCCGATTTCCGCTCGGCCCAGACCTTCGGCTACCTGCCGCGCGAAAAGGTCGTGGCGCTTCTCACCGGCAGTCAGGGCGAGCCGCGGGCGGCCCTGTCGCGCATCGCCATGGATGAGCACCCGGAGATCGCCCTGTCGCCGGGTGATCGTGTGATCTTTTCGTCCCGCACCATTCCGGGCAACGAAAAGGCTGTCGGAGCCATCCACAATGCCCTCGCTGACCAGCACATCGAGATCATCACCGACCGGCAGGCGCTGGTGCATGTCTCAGGTCATCCACGCCGCGAGGAACTGAAGCAGATGTATGGCTGGGTGCGCCCGCGCATTGCCATTCCGGCCCATGGCGAGCCGCTGCATCTGCACGAGCATGCCCGGCTTGCGACGGAACTGAAAGTGCCGCATGTGCTGGTCGTCACCAACGGCGACATGATCGCGCTCGATCCGTCCGGGCCCGCCAAGTTCGACGATGTGCCCTCTGGCCGCATCTACCAGGATGGTGAATTGCGCATCGGAGCGGGCGAGAAGACCGTTCCGGACCGGCGCAAACTCTCTTTTGCCGGCATCGTCTCGGTGGCGATCGCCATCGATGACAAGGGCAACATCGCCGGTGACCTCGAAATCGCCTGCATGGGCCTGCCGCCAAAAACCGTCGATGGTGATACATTCGACGATGTTGTGAACGACGCCGTGCTCGATCTGGTCGAGAACATGCCAAAACAGCGCCGGCGCGATCCTGAAGGTCTGCGCAATTCCATCGAGAAGGCGGTTCGCGGCGCGGTCGGCGAGGAGTGGGGCAAGAAACCAGTCGTGCATGCACTGGTGATCGAGGTCTGACACGGCGCTCGCAGCGATGCGCCAGCAGGAGGTTCCATGATTGGCCGTCTCAACCATGTTGCCATTGCGGTGCGTGATCTGGCCGCCGCTTCAGCGCGCTATCGGGAGACGCTCGGTGCCCATGTCACCGTGCCGCAGGCCTTGCCCGAGCATGGTGTGACTGTGGTCTTCATCGAACTGCCGAACACCAAGATCGAGTTGCTGGAGCCGCTTGGAGATGGGTCGCCGATTGCCCGCTTCCTCGACAAGAACCCGGATGGTGGCATCCATCACATCTGTTACGAGGTCGATGACATCCTGGCCGCCCGCGACCGGATGCTGGCAGCGGGCGCACGCGTGCTCGGAGATGGCGAGCCCAGGATCGGTGCCCACGGCAAGCCGGTGCTGTTTCTGCATCCCAAGGATTTCTGCGGCACTCTGACCGAATTGGAACAGGTCTGATCCGCCCCATATCAGCATGAGGGGAGAATCACCGATGTCGTTGCTGGCCGCGTTCGCTGTCTATTTTGTGATCTGGTGGACAGTGTTGTTCTGCATCCTGCCGCTCGACATCCGCAGTCAGGCAGAGGCCGGCGAGATCAGCCATGGCACCGAGCCTGGCGCACCGGTTGCGCCCCAGCTTGCCCGCAAGGCGCTGATCACCAGCGCGGTTGCGCTTGTGGTTTTTGCCGGTGTCTATGTTGGCTGGAACTATCTGGATGTTTGAGCGCCCTGTCTCAAGACACTGACAACAGTCAGCTTTCCGGAGTGACGGGACCTCCAAAAAGAAAAAGCAAGGCCGGAGCCTTGCTTTGCAAATTTGCTTTTTTTGTCCCGCTCCGAGGCGCGCTTGCACAGCGCGTTCTCACGGCAACGGGTGTTTGCTCCTCCCGAGACCTGGACCGCAATGAGCCTTCAAAAGCGCCATCGCCGACCAATTCAAAAACGCTACATGAACTTCTGATGACTGTCATCTTTTTTAGCAGGCTTGCCTGAATTTTCTGCATGCTGGATTGTGATCCGAAATTCGGGATGAGATTTAGCGCGGAACAGGCATCTGGAAGACCTGAAAGCGCGCGTGTCCTCCTTGTCAGCGACCGGTTCAATCGCTACGCCACCTGCCACAGCACAATGCAGCGGCACGATGCAAAGGAACATTGCCATGTCCATGAAAGCCCTCGGATTCAGTGTCGCCCTGCTGGTGGCGTCCGCCGGTGCCTGGCTCCAGCCAGCCAGCGCCCAGACGCCAGCCGATCCGCAGAACACGATCGTTCTGACCACCAAGGACGGTCCGGTGACGATCCGGCTGAGGCCTGATCTCGCACCCAAGCATGTCGAGCGCATCAAGGTGCTGACACGGCGCGGCTTTTATGACGGCATCGTCTTTCACCGCGTGATCGACGGCTTCATGGCACAGACGGGTGATCCAACCGGCACCGGCACAGGCCGCTCCGATCTGCCGAACCTGCCTGCCGAATTCACCCGCGAGCCCTACAAGGTCGGCTCGCTCGGCATGGCCCGCGCGCAAGACCCGAATTCAGCCAACTCCCAGTTCTTCATCTGCTTTGAAGGCTGCGGCCCGCTGACCGGCCAGTACACCTTGTTCGGCGAGGTCGTCTCGGGCATGGACAATGTGCGCAAGATCAAGAAGGGCGACAGCGCAGCCAACGGCGCGGTGCGCGGCCCTGACAAGATCATCAGCATGAAGCTCATGGCTGACGCCCGCTGAGCCGCCTGCACGTCTGACATCAATCTCCACACCAAAAGAGACATCCCATGAGCCTCGATCCCCAGAACACGCTTGTCGTCGAAACCACCAAGGGCAAGGTCGTGATCGCGCTCCGGCCCGACCTTGCGCCCAAGCACGTCGAACGCCTCAAGACCCTCGCGCGCCGGGGCTTTTACGACGGCATCAAGTTTCACCGCGTGATTGATGGCTTCATGGCACAGACCGGCTGCCCGCACGGCACCGGCACCGGTGGCTCCGATCTGCCCG
Organism: Beijerinckiaceae bacterium; assembly: GCA_025459195.1. Classification (GTDB taxonomy): domain Bacteria; phylum Pseudomonadota; class Alphaproteobacteria; order Rhizobiales; family Beijerinckiaceae; genus Allobosea. The sequence continues at coordinate 1,894 of JALORF010000062.1, read as the reverse complement.
ATCTTGCGCAGGAGTTCTCGGCAGAGCCGCATGTGCGCGGCACCTGCTCCATGGCGCGCTCCAGCAACCCGAACTCGGCCAATTCGCAGTTCTTCATCTGCTTTGAGGAGTCTGTCTGGCTCAACAAGCAATACACCGTCTGGGGTCAGGTCGTCGAAGGCATGGACAATGTCGACAAGATCAAGCGCGGCGAGCCAGTGCGCGATCCCGACAGCATCATCTCGATGAAGGTGATGGCCGACGCCTGATCTCCCTCGCGGACAAGGCCGGGTCGCACCGTGGACGTTGCCCTGTTCGATTTCGATCTGCCGGAAGACCGGATCGCGCTCAGGCCCGTCAGCCCGCGCGATTCGGCCCGGATGCTCGTGGTGCGGCCTGACGCGGAGCTGCCAACGCAGCGCCTCACGGATGGCCGCGTGACAGACCTGCCGGAGCTGTTGCAGCCCGGCGATGTCCTCGTGCTCAACAACACCCGCGTGATTCCGTCGCGCCTGTTCGGCCTGCGCCTCCGGGGCGAGGGCGGCGCGCGGGTCGAGATCATGCTGCACAAGCGGCAATCAGCGGCGCGCTGGCTCGCCTTTGCGCGCCCGGCCAAGAAGCTCGGCCCTGGCGACACGGTGCGCTTCGCTGCCACCGGCGATGAGGCAGTCAGGCTTGACGCCGAGGTCATCGCAAGGGGCGAGGGGGGCGAGGTCGAGCTTGCTTTCGATGTCGGCGGTCCTGCGCTGGACGAAGCGATTGCGCGTCTCGGCGAGTTGCCGCTGCCGCCCTACATCGCCGGCAAGCGCCGGCTCGACGCCCGCGACAAGGCCGACTACCAGACCGTCTTCGCCCGCGAGGATGGCGCGGTGGCTGCCCCGACCGCCGGCCTTCATCTCACCGATGATCTTCTGGCGCGATTGGCGGCGCGCGGCATCGATCACGTCTTCGTCACGTTGCATGTCGGGGCTGGCACCTTCCTGCCGGTGAAGGCGGACAACACGGCTGATCATCGCATGCACGCCGAGTGGGGTTCCATTCCCGCTTCTGTCGCCGAGCGGCTGAACGCAGCGCGGGCGCGCGGAGGACGCATCGTTGCGGTTGGCACGACATCGCTCAGGCTGCTGGAAAGCGCCGCCGATGTGGAAGGCCGGATCCAGCCCTTTTCCGGCGACACCGCGATCTTCATCACGCCGGGGCATCGCTTTGCCGGGGTCGATGCGCTGATGACCAATTTCCATCTGCCACGCTCGACCCTGTTCATGCTGGTCAGCGCCTTCAGCGGCCTTGCCACGATGCAGGCTGCCTATGCCCATGCCATCGCGCAGAACTACCGCTTCTATTCCTATGGCGATGCCAGCTTGCTGTTTCCGGCGCGCTGACGGTGCCAGACAGCCGCCGAATGCCCTGCCGAAGGTTCTCGCGTTGCCGGGCTGGCTGTGCTAACCGCAGCAGCAATCCTGCAAACCGGTTGTTTTGGTTCCATGTCCGACAATTTTCTCCGCGAGATCGATGAAGAGGTCCGCCGTGACAAGGCGGCTGACCTGTGGAAGAGATACGGCAATCTCGTCATCATCCTGCTGACGTTGCTGGTCGTGGCGGTTGGCGGCTGGCGTTTCTGGCAATATCGCCAGGAACAGGCGGCACAGGCTGTCAGCGCCCGCCTCGAAGAGGCGCTGAAGGCCTCTCGCGAGAACCGTGGCGAGGATGCCGAAAAGACCCTGACCGAACTGACAAAAGATGCCGGTGACGGTTACAGGCTCGTGGCGCGGTTCCGTCTGGCGGCTGAAGCGGCGCGCCGCGAGCCGGCCGATGGAGCCAAGGCTTTCGATGCGCTGGCCAATGACGCTGCCATCGAGCCGGTGTTCCGCGATCTGGCCCGCATCCGCTCCAGCCTTCTGAAGGTCGACAGCGC
>JALORF010000204.1 GCA_025459195.1 Beijerinckiaceae bacterium | reverse complement strand
AGGATGGCCTGGAACTCGCGGTTGCGGCCCTGCTTGGCCGAGCCACCGGCCGAGTCGCCCTCGACGATGAACAGTTCGGACTTGGCCGGATCGCGCTCCTGGCAATCGGCCAGCTTGCCGGGCAGGGAGGCGATGTCGAGCGCGCCCTTGCGCCGGGTCAGCTCGCGCGCCTTCTTGGCGGCCTCGCGCGCGGCGGCGGCCTCGATCACCTTGGCCATGATGGCCTTGGCCTCGCCGGGATGCTCCTCCAGCCAGGCACCGAGCGTCTCGTTGCAGACATTCTCGACCACGGGCCTGACCTCGGACGAAACCAGCTTGTCCTTGGTCTGCGATGAGAATTTCGGGTCTGGCACCTTGACCGAAACCACGGCGGTCAGCCCCTCGCGGCAATCCTCACCCGTCAGTGCCACCTTTTCCTTTTTCGACAGGCCGGTGCTCTCGGCATAGCCGACAAGCTGGCGCGTCAGCGAGGCGCGGAAGCCGGCCAGATGGGTGCCGCCATCGCGCTGCGGGATGTTGTTGGTGAAGCACAGCACGTTCTCGTGGTAGCTGTCGTTCCACTCCAGCGCGATCTCGACACCGATCCCGTCCTTGTCGGCCTTGAGCATGATCGGCCCCGGTCCGATGGCGGATTTCGCCCGGTCCAGATAGCGCACGAACGCCTCGACCCCGCCCTCATACATCAGCTCTTCGCGCACCACTTCCGAGTGCCGTGCATCGGTGAGGATGATGCGCACACCGGAGTTGAGGAAGGCCAGTTCACGCAAGCGATGCTCGAGCGTCTTGTAGTCGAACTCCACCATGGTGAAGGTTTCCTGCGACGGCGTGAACGTCACTTCCGTGCCGCGCTTGTCGCCCGCCGGGCCCACCACCTTGAGCGGCGCAACCGCATTGCCGTGGGCAAACTCGATGAAATGCTCGAAGCCGGCGCGCCAGACCCTGAGCTTGAGCGAGATCGACAGGGCATTGACCACCGACACACCGACGCCGTGCAGACCGCCCGACACCTTGTAGGAGTTCTGGTCGAACTTACCCCCGGCGTGAAGCTGGGTCATGATCACCTCGGCGGCGGAAATGCCCTCCTCGGTGTGGATGTCGGTCGGGATGCCGCGGCCATTGTCGGAGACGGTGACCGAGCCATCGGCATTCAGTGTCACCGTGACGAGATCGGCATGGCCGGCCAGCGCCTCGTCGATGGCGTTGTCCACCACCTCATAGACCATGTGGTGCAGGCCCGAGCCGTCATCGGTGTCGCCGATATACATGCCCGGCCGTTTGCGGACCGCATCGAGGCCTTTGAGAACCTTGATGGAATCCGCGCCATAGTCATCGGCGGGATCGATCGGCGGATTGGTGTCGGACATGGGATTACCCGGAACGGTCAGCGAAATGATTCGTCTCCTGAACATAGGGCTTCAGGCTCCGGATTTCACCCCCGAATGCACCAGAAAACCAAATGGAAATCAGATGGTTAGAGATTGTTTGTGGATGACCGTGACTGCGCACGCCAATCAAGGCTCATCCCGGCCGTGAGCCGGCATCGTCCGGCGCGGCAGCGCGCAGTTCCCCGGCATCCCGGATGCCCGCAGCGAACCCGGCTCAGGGCCGGGATGACGGTGCAATTGCGACGATCATCCAAACTCGGCGACGCAGATCTCAGGCTTCCCAGAGCGCGCCGAGGAAGGCATCGCCATAGGCTTTCAGCTTGCGCTCGCCAACGCCGTTGACGCGGGCCAGACCGTCCAGATCGTGCGGCTTCTCGCGCACCATGTCGAGCAACGTGCGGTCCGGAAACACCATGTAGGCGGCAATGCCCTCCTCGCGCGAGATGCTGGCCCTGAGCTTGCGCAGGCGCTGGAAAACGGCATCGTCGCCCTCGTCGAGATCCCCGCCATAGGGCCCTGACGGGCTCCGGATGCGGGCGAGGCGCTCTGCTTGCGTTTCTGCCCTGAGCCGGATGCTGTCTTGTCCGCGCAGCAGGTGTTCGCCCTTCTCGGTCACGACCAGCCCGCCGAATTCGTCGCGGTGCGCCACGGCACCGGCGGCGAACAACTGGCGGATGATGCTCACCCAGCTTTTCGGCCCCTTGTCCTTGCCGGCCCCGAAGGTCTTGATCTCGTCATGCTTCTGCTTCGCCACCATCTCGGTGCGGTTGCCCACCAGCACGTCGGCGATGTGGGAAGCGCCAAAGCGCTGGCCCGTGCGCAGCATGGCCGACAGCGCCTTTTGCGCATCGACCAGCCCGTCATAGAGCGTGTTCTGCCCGGTTCCGCACAAATCGCAGCCCTGACAGGTGACGCTGCTTTCACCGAAATAGGACAGCAGCGCCCCGCGCCGGCACTGCGAGGCCTCGCACAGGGCCAGCAGCGCATCGAGCTTGCGGTGTTCGATGCGCTTGCGCTCCTCCGGCATGTCCTTCTCGTCGATCTGCCGGCGGCGCAGCGCCATGTCCTCCATGCCATAGAGCGTCAGGGTCGCGGCCGGCAGGCCATCACGCCCGGCCCGTCCGATCTCCTGGTAGTAGCTCTCGATCGAGCCGGGCATGTCGGCATGGATGACGAAGCGCACATCGGGCTTGTTGACGCCCATGCCAAAAGCGATGGTGGCGCAGACGATCACGCCATCTTCCTGCTGGAAGATGTCCTGATTGCGGTTGCGGCTCTCCTGCTCCATGCCGGCATGGTAGCTGACGGCGCGCCAGCCCTTGCCGCTCAGCCATTCCGCCAGCGCTTCCGTGCGCTTGCGCGACGAGCAGTAGATGATGCCCGACTGGCCCTTGCGCGTGGCGAGAAAGGCCTCGATCTGCCGCCGTGGCTGGTCCTTGGCCGCAAAGCGCAGCGCGATGTTGGGCCGGTCGAAGCCGTGAACGAAGATCGCCGGGTTGGCGTCGAACAATTGCGCGATGATGTCGTTGCGCGTGGCTTCATCGGCAGTCGCCGTCAGGGCCAGCACCGGCGGGGAGCCAAGCGCCCGCCTGAGGCGGCTGAGTTCGCGGTACTCGGGCCGGAAGTCATGGCCCCATTGCGACACGCAATGCGCCTCGTCGATGGCGAGCCGCGCGACACCCAGTTCGGCCAGCCGCGTCGCCAGCCCATCGACGGCCAGTCGCTCGGGCGAGACATAGATGAGATGGGTGTCGCCATGGCGCAGCGCGCGCCAGGCGGCGGCATTGTCCTCGTCGCTGTTCTGCGAGTTGAGCGTGACCGCACCGACGCCGACGGCGGCCATCTGCTTGACCTGATCGCGCATCAGCGCAATCAGCGGCGAAACCACCACCGTCAGTCCGCCTTCGACGAGCGCTGGCAACTGGTAGCACATCGACTTGCCTGACCCGGTCGGCATCACCGCCAGCACGTCGCGGCGGGACAGCACGGCCTCGATCACCTCGCGCTGCCCGGAGCGGAAGTCATCGTAGCCGAAGGTGGATTTCAGCGTGCTGCGGGCCGCCTGGAGCGAATCGGGCATGAAACCGGTTTAGGCGGCTGCTCGGACGATGCAAGGGCCGGTGCCGGCGCGGACGCCCTTGCACCCCACACGCTGGCCGGAAGATGAGCCCGTTCAGCGCCGGCGGGCGAGGCTCTTGATGTAGCCCAAGAGGTCATCCACCTGGCGCGGCGAGAAGGCGAAATCCGGCATGCCCTTGTGGCTGCCGGTGATGCCTTCCCCGAAGGCTTCTTCCAGCGCCTCGACCGGATAGCGCTGCGGGATCAGCCGGAATGGCGTCGCTGCGGGGCGGCTGCTGCGTCCGCTGCGCCCGATGGCATGGCATTCGGCACAATGCAGCTGCGCCAGCGCCTGCCCTGCGCGGATGTCAGGGGCGGCCAGCGCCGGCCCGTGCGCTGCGACGTGGGCGAAACAGACACCGGCAAGGAGGCGCAGGGCGGCAGACTTCATGGCGATCGTCCGTGATTTGCACCGAATCTAGCACCTGGCGGACCACTCTGTCATCCCGGACCTGCGCCGTGAACGGCATCAGGCAGGGTTGCCAGGCCCGTCAGGTCTGTCGGGGCGATGCACGAGGGTCACCAGCACGAAGGAGATCACCAGCAGCAGATACCATGCGCCCATCTTGTGCAGCGTCACCGGT
>JALORF010000203.1 GCA_025459195.1 Beijerinckiaceae bacterium | reverse complement strand
GTGGCTTGGCCTGGCGGGCTTCCTGGTGATCTCGCTGATGCTGTCCCTGCTGGTCTTCATCGGCGAAGCGGTCCGCGATGCCTTCGATCCGCGCAAGACGTTCGGGTGAGGGTGTGGTAAGGTTTGCAGCATGAACAGGATCGTCAGGGAACACTTTCCGGTGGAGCGGCTACCCGAGGAGCTCAGGGTCGGGCTTGATCCTGGTGCGGTGGCCACCATCACGGTCATCCTTGAAGAACAACCTATGGTAGTCGGCGAACTGCTCAAAGACCTTCTGAACGATCCTCATCGCCCAAGGCGCGACAAGCTGGAGATCGATGATCACATCCGCGAACTTCGCGAAGATTGAAAATCGTGACGCGACTCCGAAATCTGTATGTCGATACGAACGCTTTCGTATACGCCTTTGAAGGAAACGATGAGCAACTCGGGCTTGCCTTGCAGCGCCTGTTTGCAAAGCTCGGCCCCTTGGCGATGACGACGAGTGAATTGACGTTGTCAGAAATGCTGGTCAAGCCTTACCAGAACGGCGAAACTGAGAGGGTCAGGCGCTACAAGGCGCTGTTTCAGTTGGCAGGGAATGGCTTCATGAAGGTCGTTCCTGTGGGCACCGAGGTCTTGAGCCGCGCAGCGGGCCACCGAGCGACGCAGAAAGCGCACTTCAATCGCAAGCTGAGTTTGCCAGATGCTATTCATCTCGCGACTGCGGACTTCTGGGGATGCACGCACTTCATGACGAACGACGACCGTATCTGGCCATACGATGACCTCACGATGCTGACGGCGACGATATCTGAAATTGAGCACTTCATGTTGGCCTTCCCTTCATGACCACCCCCCTCCTCTCCGTCGAGCATCTCTCCACCGCCTTCAGCCAGGGCGGTCAGGTCACGCTTGCGGTTGATGATGTCTCGTTCAGCCTTGAGGCCGGCCAGACGCTGGCGCTGGTCGGCGAGTCAGGTTCGGGCAAGTCGGTCTCGGCGCTGTCGATCCTGAAGCTGCTGCAATATCCGCCGGCCTCGCATCCGGCGGGCAAGGTGCTGTTCGACGGCAAGGACCTGCTCGCTGCCAGCGAGGAGGAGTTGCGCGCGGTGCGCGGCAACGACATCACCATGGTGTTTCAGGAGCCGATGACCTCGCTCAATCCGCTGCACACCATCGAAAAGCAGATTGGCGAGATTCTGGCCCTGCACAAGGGCCTGAGCGGGGAGGCGGCCCGTGCCCGCACGCTGGAACTGCTTGATCTGGTCGGCATCCGCAATGCCGCCGAACGGCTCGATGCCTTCCCCCATCAGCTCTCGGGCGGCCAGCGCCAGCGCGTGATGATCGCCATGGCGCTGGCCAACGAGCCGAAGCTGCTGATCGCCGATGAGCCGACGACAGCACTCGACGTCACGGTGCAGGCGCAGATCCTCAAGCTGCTCAAGGAGCTTCAGCAGCGGCTGGGCATGGCGATGCTGTTCATCACCCATGATCTGGGCATCGTCAGGCGCATTGCCGATCATGTCTGCGTCATGCTCAAGGGCAGGATCGTCGAGGAAGGGCCGGTGGCCGAGGTGTTCGGCGCGCCGCAGCATGACTATACAAGGCGTCTTCTGGCCGCCGAGCCGAAGGGCAAGCCCTTGCCCGTCAAGCCTGATGCCAGAACGGTTCTGGAAGCAGGGCCGCTGAAGATATGGTTCCCGATCAAGCGGGGCTTCCTGCGCCGCACGGTCGGCCATGTGAAGGCGGTGGATGGTGTCTCGATCACCATCCGCGAGGGCGAGACGGTCGGCATTGTCGGCGAATCGGGCTCGGGCAAGACCACGCTGGGGCTGGCGATCCTCCGGCTGATCGCCTCCGAAGGCCCGATCGTGTTTCTTGGCCAGAACATCGATGGCCTCAAGACCGCCGCCATGCGGCCCATGCGGCGCGCCATGCAGGTCGTTTTCCAGGACCCCTATGGCTCGCTGTCGCCGCGCCTGTCGGTGGCCGGCATCGTCGAGGAAGGCCTGCTGGTGCAGGACAAGGGCCTGAGCTACGACCAGCGCCGCGAGATCGTGGCCCGGGCCCTCATCGATGTCGGGCTCGATCCGGCCGCGATGGACCGCTATCCGCACGAGTTCTCGGGTGGCCAGCGCCAGCGCATCGCCATCGCCCGCGCCATGGCGCTCGATCCGGGTTTTGTGGTGCTCGATGAGCCGACATCGGCCCTCGACATGTCGGTGCAGGCGCAGATCGTCGAATTGCTGCGCGATCTGCAGGACAAGCGCGGGCTGGCCTACATGTTCATCAGCCATGATCTCAAGGTGGTGCGCGCCCTGTCGCATCATGTGCTGGTGATGAAGGACGGCAAGGTGGTGGAACAGGGCCCCGGCGAGGCGATCTTCAGCCAGCCCAGGACCGACTACACCAAGGCCCTGTTCGCGGCGGCGTTCAATCTCGATGCTGATGCTGCCGCGCATGCTGTGAGGGAGTAGGCCGTGGCATCCTCGCCCCCACCGTCCTCACAGCCATCCGGCACGGCCCCGCCGCCCCGCCGCGCCATGATCATCGTGCTCGATTCGGTCGGCTGCGGCGCTTCGCATGATGCGGCGTCCTATGGCGATGCCGGTGCCGACACGCTGGGCCACATCGCCGAGCACTGTGCTGCCGGATTGGCCGACAGGCCGGGTTTGCGATCAGGTCGCTTGCAGGTGCCGCACATGGCGGCGCTCGGTCTTGGCGCGGCCTATCAGGCCTCCACGGGCCGGATGCTGGCCGGTGTGCCATCGCCCGCCCGGCCGGCCGGACAGCATGGCTGCGCCGTCGAGATCAGCCAGGGCAAGGACACGCCCTCCGGCCACTGGGAGATGGCGGGCTGTCCAGTCTCCTTCGCCTGGGGTTATTTCCGCGACCTGCGCATGTCCTTTCCGCCCGATCTGGTGGCAGCCATCATCCGTGAAGGGCAGGTGCCCGGCATTCTGGGCAATTGCCACGCCTCCGGCACGGCCATCATCGATGAGCATGCCGTCGAGCACATGCAAAGCGGCTGGCCGATTTGCTACACCTCGGTCGATAGTGTGCTCCAGATCGCGGCCCACGAGCAGACATTCGGGCTGGAGCGGCTCTATGCGCTGTGCCGCACCGTGCGCCGCCTCGTCGATCCGCTGAACATTGGCCGCGTCATCGCGCGCCCGTTCATCGGCACGCCGGAAACCGGCTTTCAGCGCACGCCGAACCGCAAGGATTTCGCGGTGCCGCCAACCGGCCCCACCATCCTCGACCGCGCCGCCGAGGCCGGGCGCGCCATCGCCACCATCGGCAAGATCGGTGACATCTTTGCCCATCGCAACACCGCCACCGAGCACAAGGGCATCAGCAATGACAGCCATCTCGACATGGCGATCGCGGCGCTGCGCAGCCTGCCGCCAGGTGGCTTCGCCTTTGTCAATCTCGTCGACTTCGACACCGAATTTGGCCACCGCCGTGATGTGCCCGGCTATGCCGCCGCACTCGAGGCCTTCGACCGGCGCCTGCCCGAGGTGCGGGCTGTGCTGAGAGCCGGTGATCTTGTCATCATCACTGCCGACCACGGCAATGATCCCAGCTTTCCGGGCACGGACCACACCCGCGAGCATGTGCCCATCCTCGCCTTCGGCCCCGGCATCGAGGGCCGCGCCATCGGCAAGCGCGCCAGCTTTGCCGACATCGGCCAGAGCGTGGCCGCCCATCTGGGGCTCGCGCCCTTGCCCGCCGGGACAAGCTGGCTCTGAGTGCTGAGCCGGAGTTGTGCCCCGGTTTCTGCTCCCCGCCCGCGCCCTGTTGCCTGCGGCTGCATTTGGCGGGTTGATTTGAACCCTGCCATCGTCTATCCAGCGGCGGCTGATGATGCATGCCGCGCCCCGCGCCCGGCTCGTTCCCCGGCACGCTGCGGTAGCTCAGTGGTAGAGCACACCATTGGTAATGGTGAGGTCGAGAGTTCAATCCTCTCTCGCAGCACCAGCCACTCCTGATCGAACCGATGATGTTCCGGTTCTGGGAGAGAAGGCTGGCGATTTCCGGGGCTTCGGCAAAAGCCCCTCGCTCAGAGAAAGCTGAAAACAGAGAATTCCGGGCGCTTTTCGGGGCCGAGTTCGGGGCTATTCTCGGCATGTGCGTGGGCATTTT
>JALORF010000002.1 GCA_025459195.1 Beijerinckiaceae bacterium | reverse complement strand
CGCCGAGGATGAAGAACGGGCGGTAGGCGTCGACCTCGACCGAAACCTTGGGCTCGCGCAGGAAGCCGCCACGCAGCCGGGCTTCGATCTGCCGTTCGAGCTGGCCGGTGGAGCGGCCTGTGGCATCGACGGCCCCGATCAACGGCATCGAGATGCGACCCTGGCTGTCGACAGCATAGATGTTGGAGAGGTTGTCCTGCCCGAACACGATCACGCGGAGGCGGTCACCAGTGGCAAGCTGGTAGGGTGCGCGCTGTTCGTGGCTGCTGGTGAACTCGCCGGCAAACTCATGGTGCCGCGGCGCGCACGCGCCAAGCACGAATCCGGTCGCGGCCAGAGCCAGGGTCAGTTTCCGGAACATGGGACAACACCGTGGGACATACTCAACATGGTCCCGATCAGTAATCTGTTAGGGTTAATAAAATCTCTCCGGACTGACTGCCCGATCTGCCAGAATGGCCTGTGTCATCGACAGTCATCGTTGCTGCCGCGCGAGGGCGCTGGCGGCTCTTAACGCAACATCAACCTTAATCAGTCGTAATCATCGGGAGGGTCATGGCAGCAGCCGCGTCTGCGGTCTGTCATCCCGATGTGCAATCCTTGAGTTGAGTGATCGTGCCATGGCATCGGTGGAATCTTCGGCACAGCAGCGCAATGTCCCGTCACCGTCCGCTGACGGCATGCTCGATCTCAACGCGCTGTGGCGCGCTGTGGCGGCCCACAAGTTCTGGATCATCATCCCGACGCTTGTCGCGCTCGTCGGTTCGTTCGTGCTCGTTCACATGCTGACGCCAAAATATACGGGCGAGGCGCGCATCCTGCTCGAAGCGCGCGACGGCTTCTACACCCGCCCGGCCGGGGACCGCGACGTCAGCGTCGACCGCATCGACACCGAGGCCGTGACCAGCCAGGTCCAGGTGGTGATGAGCCGCGACCTTGCCCGCGAAGCCATTCGCCGTCTCAAGCTCGTCGGCAATCCGGAGTTCGATTCAGGTGCCGGCCTGTTCGGCAGTGTCTCGGAACTGATGGTCAAGATCGGCCTGTCGCGCAACCCGGCTGACCGCACCCCGGAGGATCGGGTCCTCGAAAAATACTATGATGCGTTGCTGGTTTTTCCGGTCACGCGCTCGCGCATCGTCGCCATCGAGTTCCAGTCGCGCGATGCCGAACTGGCTGCCAAGGCCGCCAACACCATCGCGGCTGTCTATCTCGAAGCCCAGGAAGCCGCCAAGAAGGATACGGCGCGCGGAGCCTCGACCTGGCTCGGCAGCGCCATCACGCCACTGCGCCAGAAGGTTCAGGAGGCCGAGGCGCGCGTGGAGGAATTCCGTGCCCGCTCCGGCTTGCTGATCGGTGCCAACAACACCACCATCACCCAGCAGCAGCTTGCGGACCTCTCTCAGCAATTGTCGAGCGCGCGGGCCGTGCAGTCGGATTCGCAGGCCAAGGCCCGCGTCCTGCGCGAGGCGATCCGCGCGGGCCGCACCTTCGAAGTGCCGGACATCGCCAACAACGAGGTCATTCGCCGCCTGATCGAGCAGCGTGGCACCCTGCGCGCCCAGATCGCGCTCGAGACACGCACACTTCTGCCGGAACATCCGCGCATCAAGGAACTCAACGCCCAGATCGCCGATCTCGAAAGCCAGATCCGCGCCACTGCCGAGCGCACGGTCAGGACGCTCGAGAACGAGGCCCGTATCGCAGGCTCGCGCGTCGAGACAGTCAGCGCCACCATCGAGGCCCAGAAGCGCGCCGTCACCGAAGCCAACGAAAGCGAGGTGCAGTTGCGTGCCCTTGAGCGCGAGGCCCGGACCCAGCGCGAGCAGCTCGAACAGTTCCTTGGCCGCCAGCGCGAGGCGCTGGCCCGCGATGCCGACAACGCCGCGCCGGCCGATGCCCGCATCATCTCGCGTGCGATCACGCCGATGACGCCGAGCTTCCCCAAGAAGGTGCCGACCGTGGCCGTCGCCACGCTGGCGACCTTCTTCGTGGCGCTGGCCTCCGTGATCTCGCGTGAGTTGCTCTCCGGGCGCGCCGTGCAGCCGGCGATGGCGGCCGGCCCCATGCCGCAGCCACAGCCGGTGCCGCGTGGCGCTGCCCGCTTTTCCGGCATGCGCGCTGGGCGCATGACCGCCGACAGTAACGGGGAAAACGAAGCGCCCGTCATGGACGATCCCGCTGTCGCCGCCAGTGATGACATGGCCCGTGATGACATGGCCCGTGATGCCCGCCGCGCCCGCGTGGCCGGCCTTATCACCCAGGCCGGCCGCCTCTCGCATCTGCGGCTGCCGATGAACGATGCCGGAAGTTGGGGCGAGCAACTGGCCGCTTGCGTGCGTCGGCGCAGCCCATCCGGCGGCTCTCGCCTGCTGTTGCTGGATGCCGGCACCCGCGCCGGAGCCGCACGCCTGCTCGGCGGCGAACTGGCCGAAGACCACACCACCCTGCTGATCGACCTGACAGCCGGCGAGCGCTCCCGCATGGCGGGCCTGTCGGAACTGCTGTCAGGCGATGCCAGCTTTGCCGACATCATCGACCGCGATCCGCAAAGCCGTCTGCATGTCATCACGGCGGGGCGGGCCGGCCGGGAGGCCGTGATCAGCGCTGACGGGCTGCTCGATGTGGCGCTCGATGCGCTGACTGACGCCTATGAGCACGTTCTCATCGAGGTTTCGAGCCGCGATCTGCATCGCTTCCAGCCGGCCCTGATGCCGCTGGTCGATGGCGCCGTCGTGCTGGCGGACCAGCTTGCCAATGGCCATGCCGTCGAGACCGCCTACCGGGTCGGTGAAGGCCATGACATGCCGGTGACGATTGCCGTGTTCGACGAGGGCCTCGATGTCAGTCTTGCGGCGCGCCAACCGCAGATGGCATAGGGCTTGCTGCGAGAAAGCAGCAACGGCTTTGCGCTCCAGGCATGCTCTAAACCATTGTTATCGATCAAGTTGTCTGTGTCATGACGGGTCCGTCAAAACACCGCTTGATCTTGGCTTCTGACCGAGCCGCTTGATGCTCATCAGCGCGCCATAGAGCCTCGGTGAGCGCTTGACGGCCCCTTTGGCCATCGCAGCCACCCGCATTGCGGCGGCCAGTATCTTGCCGGCGGGGCTGATCGCCACGAAGCTGTCGACGAGATTGTCGGTCTGGTTGCAGAAGGTCGACTTGTAGCGCGCTTCGCCAACGCCCAGATCGAACACCGTGATGCCATGGCCGAACCGGTGGCGGATCAGGTCGACGAGCAGGATTTCGCCGGGGCTGTATTTCATCGCCACAGGGTCCGGCTCGAACGAGGTCGCCATGCCGCTGAAGCGGCCCCTGGCCTCGGCTCCGATATAGGTGGCAACCAGAGTGCCATTGAGATCGAGGGCCGCGAGGAACAGCGCCGGTTGTCCGCCATCAAGCCCGGCTCCGCGCCTGAGAAAATGCGCCACGCGCGCATCGGCAAAGGGATTGTCGATGCCCATCTGGGCAAAGCGCTGCGCCTTCTGCCGATGGAAGGTTGCAAGAACGGCCTCCTTCTCGGCATCGGTCTGCGGCACGATCAGGGATGAGGCACCGAGTTCCGCAAAGCGCGCCCGCTTGTTCTTGTGCTTCTTGCGGGCGTGGCTGCTCATGGCGCTCTGGAAGGTTGCCTCGATGTCGCCCTCCAGCACCAGCTTGTAGGCCGGGTTGGCCGAAGGCTGGCCCTCAACCAGCGCGAATGGATTGGTGATGCCGTTCCAGGCTTCGGGCTGGCAGGGCAGCACAAAGGCATCGACAGCGCCAAGGGCTGCTGCCGCATCCCGCAGCATGCGGCGTGCCCCTTCTGCATCAAGCCGCTGCATCACGCCCGGTGCGAACACGCCCATGTGAAAGTTGGCATGCTTGCCGCCGATGAAGGACGCTGTCCTGAGGCCGATGCGTCGGCGAATGGCCAGCGGCAGGATGGCGAGCGTGCGGCCTTGCGCCGAGCGGATCGCCACGATGGCCAGCCGCGCGCCATCGGCATCCAGCGCTTCCGCCGCATAGCTCCTGACCCAGTCGCAGGTCTGGTAGGGCGTGAGCTCGCCATGCTGTTCGAGCCAGCGCCAGTCAGCCTCGATCTCGCTGAAACCCACGATCTGTGCCGACCATGGTGCCGACGCCTCGACGGCTGTCGTCCAGACCTCCGGGGCCTGTTCCCGTTGCGCGATGGCCTGCATGGTCTGGTCCTGGTTCCGTCCGTTTGACGATGGTCCGCATTGATCGGTCGCTGCACTTTTCCCGCCAGAGCTTAACGCTATCTTTGAGGAAGCAGGTGAGGCTGGTCCGGTGTCTGCTTTTTGACGGATCACGCTAAACGCTTTGACAATGAAAATTCGCCGATGAACCTCAGGCATTTCGCCTTTGCCAGCGCCTTCAAGGCGATCTCCGTGACGCACGCGCACCGCTGGGCGCGCGGGCTGGCGCAGGGCCTTGGCGCGATCCTGATGCTGCACAGCGTCCGGCCGCGGCAAGGCGACGGCTTTGCGCCGAACCAGGCGCTGGAAATCACGCCCGAATGGCTGGACGAGGCCCTCGCGCTGGTGCGCAGCGAAGGCTACGATCTGGTCGACATGGACGAAATGGCCGCCCGGATTGCAGGCCCGCGCCGGGACCGGTTTGCCGTGGCCCTGACCTTCGACGACGGCTTCCGCGACAACCGGGACCATGCCCTTCCCGTGCTCAGGCGTCACCGTGCGCCCTGGACCATGCACGTCACGACGGGCTTTGCCGATGGCCATGCGGCGTTGTGGTGGGTTGAACTGGAGGAGGCGATCCGGGCGCTGCCACGGGTCACGCTGACGGTTGCTGGCCGCATCATCGACCACGAAACCCGCGATGCCGAGACCAGGCAGGCCGCTTTCGACGAGGTCTACTGGAGCTTGCGCGGCCGGCCCGAGGCGGAGTTGCGCAACGCCATTGCCGCTTTGGGCGCAACCGCGGGCCTCGACAGCGCCAGGCTGACGCGCGCGCTCTGCCTCGACTGGGACGAGTTGCGCGCGTTGGCTGCCGAGCCGGGCCTGACCATCGGTGCCCACACCAAGACCCATGTGATGCTGGCGCGCCACCCGGTGCATGTCGCCCAACCCGAAATCGTCGAGGCGCGGGACCGCATCGCCTTCGAACTCGGGGTGCCGGTCCATCATATGGCCTATCCGGTCGGGGATGCCACCTCTGCCGGCCCGCGCGAGTTCGCGATTGCCCGCGATGCCGGGTTCCGGACAGCGGTGACCACGCGTCCGGGCCATGTCTTTGCCGGGCATGCCAGCCATTTGCACGCCCTGCCGCGCGTTTCGCTCAATGGCTACCACCAGAACGCCGACGCCCTGAAGGCCCTGCTCTCGGGGTTGCCGATGATGGGGCTGAACTGGGGACGGCGGCTTCAGGTCACCTGAGACCTCAGCGCGGGATGACCGGTGGCGGCTCCTCGCCCGGATCGGGCCGTTCCATCCACTTGATCAGCGGCAACAGCGGCACGATCCAGAACAGGCCGAGGAAGGCATACCAAAGCGTCTGCCAGAAGGTTGAGGCTTCCGTGATCCGCCCCTGTGCCAGCGCCATCGCCATCAGCGCATAGACGCAGACGAAGACCAGCATCGCCACGGCACCAATCAGTTTGCGGGTTCGTTTGCGCATGCTCGGTCCTGCTCCGTTTCCAAGCCCAGCCTTAAGCCCTTGCCGTGCCCGCGACAAACCGCATGATTGCCGCAGTCAGTGTGTCAGCAAGCGGGCCTGTTCAACCGCCCGGGCGGTTGATCGTGAACTTCTGGAAGCCCTTGCCGGCGAGGGTCGGCTTTTTCGATGACAGCAGCCGCGAGTTGATGCCCTGCCAGCCGATCTCGCCGGAGAACCGGCCATACTCGATCTTGGGGCAGCGGTTCATCACCACGGAAACGCCGCGCGCCTCGGCCCGTGCGGCGGCCTCGTCATTGCGGACGGAAAGCTGCATCCAGATCACGCGAGGCAGCGGGTCGAGCGCCAGCGCCTCGTCCGTGATCGGCCCTGCCGCCTCCGAATTGCGGAAGATTTCGACCATGTCGATCACACCGGGAATGCTTTTCAGGTCCGCATACACGGTGCGGCCCAGCAGCACCTGGCCGGCCAGCCCCGGATTGACCGGAATGACATCATAACCCCGGTCGAGCAGATACTTGATGACGATGTAGCTCGGCCGCGCCTCATTGGCTGAAGCGCCGACGAGGGCGATCCGCTTCACGGATGTGAGGATGCCGCGGATATAGGCGTCGTCATAGCTGTCATGGTTCATGGCCAAGAGGTGGCCGCGTTCGGCACCAAATGCAAGGCCCCGTTCAGGCCCGCCATCCATGCCTGTTCCGCACAGCGACGTGCGTTCAAGGCTCCCAGACAGGCGTGCGCTTTGCCACGAAGGCTCCGATGCCCTCCTCGGCATCGCGGGCCAGCATGTTCTCGACCATGACCGCACTGGCATGGCGATAGGCAGCATCCAGCGTCATTTCGCGCTGCTCATAGAAGGCGCGCTTGCCGGTCCGGATCGTGGCGGGCGCCTTCGAGGCGATGATGGCCGCCAGCCTGTGTGCTTCCGCCAGAGCGTCGCCGCTGGCCACAACGCGGTTGACCAGCCCCATGCGTGCAGCGTCACCCGCAGGGATCATCTCGCCCAGCAGCAGCATTTCCATGGCGTGCTTGTTCGACAGGTTGCGCGACAACGGCACCATCGGTGTCGAACAGAACAGCCCGATATGGACCCCTGGCGTGCAGAACTGCGCCCGGTTGCCGGCCACGGCAAGATCGCAACTGGCCACAAGCTGGCAGCCGGCTGCCGTGGCAACACCCTCGACTGCGGCGATCACCGGCTGCGGCAGCCGCACGATAGCCTGCATCAGCGCGGCGCAGCGGCCCAGCACATCGCTGAAATAGGCCCGCCCCCGGTCCGCATCGCTGCGCCGGGCGCTCATTTCCTTGAGGTCGTGACCCGCCGAGAACACCGGCCCGGTTGCTGCCAGAACCACGGCCTTGATGGTTCGCGCCGAGGCGATGCCGGCCAACGCCTCGCTCAGCGCCGCAATCATCCCCTCCGACAGCGGGTTGCGCTGCTCTGGCCGGTTGAGTGTGAGTGTTGCGATGCCGTCTTGATCCTCGCGCAGAACGAAGGGCAGGGTGGTCCGGATGGTCATGCCAGAAGTCCGTTTGTCGCATCGCGTCCGATAAGGCCGCAACCCTAGCCGCTTTCTGCGCGCCCGTCATGGCCGGCTTCATGGCCGGGCTTGACCGCTGCTCCCGTCTCGCGAGACATGGGGCACCGCTTGTTCCCAGCCCGTGCCTGCCAGGATGCCGACTGCCCCATGACCAAGATGACCGCCGCCGAGATCGATGCCTTCCTCGATGCCGAGTTTCCGCAGATCCATCATGGCGGCAAGACCTTCCATGTCGAGGCGGTGGGGCCGCTGACCGCGCGGCTGCGCTGCGATTATCATCCGAAACACGTCCGCCCCGGCGGCACCATCTCCGGCCCGACCATGATGGCGCTGGCCGATCTGGCGCTTTATGTCGCCGTGCTGGCCCAGATCGGGCCGGTCAGCCTCGCCGTCACCACCAATCTGTCCTTCAACTTCCTGCGCAAGCCCGGACAAAGCGCGCTGATCGGCGAATGCCGTCTGCTCAAGCTCGGCAAGCGGCTGGCCATGGGGGAGGTCTCGATCTTCTCCGAAGGCCCGCCCGACATCGTCTGCCACGCTACTGGAACCTATTCGATCCCGGATCGTTGATGCGCCAGCCGAGGAGTCTTCAATGAAGATCAGCGTTGGACCCCGCTTGTCATTCTGGACGCCGATCGTCTCGTTGCCCTTGTCTGCGGTTGTTTTCCTGCAACCGGCACTAATCGCCCACCCTCTGGCAGCCATCGCCGCGTTCCTGGTGCTTGTTGCCGCTGTGTTCGCGTCCGTCGAGCATGCCGATGTCGTCTCCCACAGCACGGGCGAACCGTATGGGACCTTGATCCTGACGGTGGCAATCACGGTGATCGAGGTGTCCTTGATCGTGTTCATCATGCTCGCTGGCGATGGAACGCCTGCCTTGGCACGTGACACGGTTTTTGCGGTGCTGATGGTGGTCTGCAATGGTCTGGTCGGCTTGTGCCTCATCGTCGGGGGGTTCAAGTATGGCGAGCAAGGTTTTCGGCTGCCTGGTGTCAGCGCATATCTCATGGTGCTGATGCCGCTCGCCACACTGACGCTGGTGTTGCCGAGCTACACGACGAGCGTAGCCGGGCCATTCTATTCAATTGGACAGCTGGCGTTTGTAAGTGCGGCCACGCTCGCTCTGTATGCGGTCTTTCTGTATGTCCAGACGATCCGTCATCGCGATTACTTCCTTTCTGACGCCGGTGTCGGAGTTGACAAGAGCGTCGTCATGGGCGGCTTCGGGAAACGCTTCTGGGTCCATGTCCTGCTTCTGTTGTGTGGCTTGTGCGCCATTGTTCTGCTTGCAAAGGGCATCGCCGACAGTCTCAAGACGCTCACTGTCGCACTCGGAGCACCGCTCGCTGCCTTGGGCCTGTTGTTGGCCCTGCTGGTCCTGCTTCCTGAAAGTGTTGCCGCACTCAGAGCAGCGCGCCGCAATGAACTGCAAAAGAGCATCAATCTCGCCTTGGGCTCATCCCTTGCGAGCATTGGTCTGACAATTCCTGCGGTGGCAGTGGTCGCCACAGTGATCGACAGGCCACTCGCGCTTGGCCTGGAACTGCGTGATGTCGTGCTCCTCGTGTTGACGTTCGCTGTAAGCTTGCTGACCTTTGCGGGCGGCCGCACCAACATCCTGCCCGGATTTGTCCATCTCGTTCTGTTCGGTACCTTCGTTTTTCTTGTGTTCAGCCCATGATCCCAAGCGAGGTAAAATAATACCATTCGCAATAATGCAATGTATTTCAATATTTTGAGATCATCATCCTAACGCAAAGACGATTGACATCCCGAGCCTCTTGCCTCATACGTCGCGCACACCGCCGCCAGGGCCTCGCGCTCTGGCGGTATTCGTTTCCAACGTCCTCAAACGGGTAGGGGTCTGTCA
Source organism: Beijerinckiaceae bacterium (assembly GCA_025459195.1). Taxonomy (GTDB): domain Bacteria; phylum Pseudomonadota; class Alphaproteobacteria; order Rhizobiales; family Beijerinckiaceae; genus Allobosea. The sequence goes on along the minus strand of JALORF010000002.1, from coordinate 37,406 downwards.
TGACAGCGCTCACCACAGCGACACGCTCGCTGAAGCCCGCCGAAGTCGAAAAGAAGTGGGTTGTGATTGACGGGTCCGGCCTTGTGGTCGGTCGTCTGGCTGCCATCGTTGCCATGCATCTGCGCGGCAAGACCAAGGCCTCGTTCACGCCCCATGTCGACTGCGGCGACAACGTCATCATCATCAACGCCGAGAAGGTGCTCCTCACCGGCCGCAAGAAGGACCAGAAGGTGTATTATCACCACACTGGCTTCATCGGTGGCATCAAGGAACGCTCCGCCAAGTTCATTCTCGAAGGCCGCTTCCCGGAGCGCATCGTCGAGAAGGCCGTGCAGCGCATGCTGCCGCGCGGCCCGCTTGGTCGTGCCCAGTTCGGCAACCTGCGCGTCTACAAGGGCGCGGAGCATCCCCACGCCGCACAGCAGCCTGAGGCGCTCGACGTCGCCTCTCTCAACCGCAAGAATGCGAGGGCTTGAGCATGGCCGAAATCCTTCAGTCTCTTGACCAGCTCAAGGGCACGGCGGCTGCCGCTCCGGAAGCCCCGCGTCATGTCCAGAAGCTCGACAAGCAGGGCCGCGCCTATGCCACCGGCAAGCGCAAGAACGCCGTTGCCCGCGTCTGGATCAAGCCCGGCAAGGGCAAGATCATGATCAACGGGCGCGACCTGCCGGTCTATTTTGCCCGCCCGGTCCTGCGCCTGATCCTCAACCAGGCCCTCCAGATTGCCAACCGCGAAGACCAGTATGACGTCACGGTTTCGGTCAAGGGCGGCGGTCTCTCCGGCCAGGCCGGCGCGGTGCGCCACGGTCTGTCCAAGGCTCTGACCTATTATGAGCCTGACCTGCGCGGCCCGCTGAAGAAGGCCGGCTTCCTGACCCGTGACAGCCGCGTGGTCGAGCGCAAGAAGTATGGCAAGGCCAAGGCCCGCCGCAGCTTCCAGTTCTCGAAGCGCTGAGGACAAGCCGTCCGGCAGCCGAAAGGTGCCGGCCGCGTCCCGACGATCAGAGGCGGCCTTCCGGGCCGCCTCTTTCCGTTTCGGGGGCAGGCTGCCCTCCGGCTGTTGGGCAACCCTTTCGCTTCGCCACCGCGCACCCCACATCAGGCGCTGCGCAGCGTGTGTGGCAGGGGCGAGATCGCGACATGTTCCGGATTATGGTGGCCGTCGTGGCCGTGGTGCTGATCGCCTTGCCGTCGATCCTGATCTGCCTGCGCTGGCGTGTGGAGTTGCCCATGCGTCTTTTGCTTGCCGCCACGGCCTTCATCCTGCCGCTGCTGATGATCTGGGGCATCCATCTGGTGCCGTCCTTCAATGGGCAGGCGGCGGAGAACCCGTCGTTCTGGCGCGGCATCGGCATCCTGCTCTCGACCGCAACGCTGATCGTGCCGTGGCTGATCTACACCGTTGTCCGCGACCGGCCCTGATGTTGTGCGCGAAGGCCTTGAATCAGAATGTCAGCCGGCTGAATCAATCTCGAAGACGCCATGCCCAAGCCCTTGGAATTGAACGTGGATCGGCAGGTTGAGCCGCCGCGGCGCACCCCCCTGGGCGCGCTTGAGCCGATCGCCATTGACATGCCGGGGCTTTGCCAGCATATCGCCGCCATGTTGCTCGTTTCCATGCCCCTACTTCCGGCAGGCGCCGGTTCCGTTTCGTGCCGACGTCGCACGATCCGCTCCGCCTTGCGGATGCGATGACGCGCGAGAGCGATGACGCCGGAATGCTCCGGCTGATTGCCGCAAGCCGCGCCATCCCGCGCGGCTCTTTTTTTGCCCGATCGTCTTCCGTTCCCGTTCTGACCGCATTCTGACGAGATCACACCCATGACCAAGTCCGCACCTGCACGCATCTTCATCGACGGCGAAGCCGGCACCACCGGCCTCGGCATCCGCGAGCGCCTGGCCACCATGCCCGGCATCGAACTGGTCAGCATCGCCGCCGACAAGCGCAAGGATGCGGACGCCAAACGTGAATTGATGCGCGGCGTCGACCTGGTGGTGCTGTGCCTGCCCGACGGCGCGGCAAAGGACACTGTGGCGCTGGCCGACAGCCTGCCAGAGGGCGGCCCGCGCATCGTCGATGCCTCCACGGCGCACCGCATCGCCGCGGGCTGGACCTATGGCTTCCCGGAACTGTCGCCCGACCAAGGCAAGGCGGTAGCGGCGGCGTGGCGGGTCTCGAACCCGGGCTGCTATCCCACCGGCGCTATTGCGCTGATCCGGCCGCTGCTGGCCGCAGGGCTGATGGCATCGGACCATCCGGTCACGATCAACGCGGTGTCGGGCTATTCCGGCGGCGGCAAGGCCATGATCGAGGCCCATGAGGGGCACAACGCACCGGCTTTCGAGCTGTATGGACTGGGGCTGGAGCACAAGCACGTTCCGGAAATCCAGCACCACACCGGCCTGACACGCCGGCCGGTCTTCGTGCCGTCCGTCGGTCGCTTCCGGCAGGGCATGCTGGTCAGTGTGCCGCTGCACCTCGATATGCTCGCCGGCCGGCCCACTGCGGCCGATCTTCAGGCCGTGCTGGAGCGTGCCTATGCCGGCAGCGCGTGGGTCAAGGTGATCGCTGCCGATCAGGTCGCGGCGGAAGGTGGCAAGATCGAGCCCGAAGCGCTGAATGACAGCAACCTGCTGGAACTGCGCGTCTTCGGCAATGAAGCGCGCCGTCAGGCTGTGCTGGTGGCGCGGCTCGACAATCTTGGCAAGGGGGCGTCGGGCGCAGCCGTCCAGAACATCATGCTGATGCTGGGGCTTTGAGGTCGATGGAGCAGGACAGGAGACCGGACATGAACCCGAACGACGACGACGTTGCCGCCATCGCCGCCGCCACGCAGACCTATCTCGACGGGCTCTACGAAGGCGACGCCGACAAGCTCGGCTCGGTTTTCCTGCCGACCTCGGCGCTGACCCAGAGCCTCAACGGCGAGGTGGTGATCACCCCGCGCGATGCCTGGCTGGCTGCGGTGCGGCAGCGCCCGGCACCGAAGGCCAGCGGCCTTGGCCGCCATGACCAGATCCTCACCATCGACCGGATCAGCGCCAACCTCGCCCATGTGAAGCTCAACTGCGCCATCCCGCCGCGCTTCTTCACGGACATCCTGTCCTTCGTGAAGACAAAAGATGGCTGGAAGATCGCGCAGAAGGTCTTCACCACGGATGTGCGCGGGTAGCCTGCATCTCCTGTCTTTGCGAGCGCAGCGCGGCCATCGCGCCGTTGCGCTCTGCATTGGCAGCCGACATGCCCGCAAGCCGCAGCGCTGGATCGCGTCGCTTCGGTTGCGATGACGAAAACGCCGATGTTACCCCGGATATGCCACGAAACGTTGCTTCTGCACGCCCAGCCCGTCGATGCCGAGGCGCACGATCTCGCCGCCATGCAGATAGCGCGGCGGCTTCATGCCAATCCCGACACCCGGCGGTGTGCCGGTGGTGATGACGTCGCCCGGCATCAGGCGCATGAAGCGGCTGGTGTAGGAAACGATGGTCCGAACATCGAAGATCATGGTTTTCGTCGACCCGTTCTGGACCCGCTTGCCATCAACATCGAGCCACATGCCGAGGTTCTGCACATCCGGCACCTCGTCCGTGGTGACCAGCCAGGGGCCGAGCGGGCCGAAGGTCGGGCAGCCCTTGCCCTTGGTCCAGGTGCCGCCGCGCTCCATCTGGTATTCGCGTTCGGACACATCATTGCAGACGCAATAGCCGGCGATGGCCGCCAGCGCGTCCTTCTCGTCGATGTAGGAGCCGCCATCGCCGATCACGATGGCCAGTTCCACCTCCCAATCGGTCTTGGTCGAGCCGCGCGGGATGATCACGTCGTCGTTCGGTCCGCTGATGCAGCTTGGCGCCTTGTTGAAGATGATCGGCTCGGCCGGGATCGCAGCACCGGTCTCGGCAGCATGGTCCGCGTAGTTGAGCCCGATGGCGATGAAGTTGCCCGGCTGCGGCACACATGATCCCAGCCGCACGCGTGATGAAACCTTGGGCAGTTTCGCCGGGTTCAGCCTGCGCAGGCGCGCCAGCCCCTTTGTGGTGAGGCTCGCACCACCAAGCTCGTCGATCACACCCGACAGGTCGCGTATGACGCCGTCTGAATCGACCAGGCCGGGCTTTTCCCTGCCCGCAGCCCCGAATCGCACAAGTTTCATGGTGTTCTCCCCAGACCGATGGTTGCGGCGAGCATCAGGGCAAAAATGCCGCCGGACCGCAAGCGCGCGATGCGCCGGGAGGTTCAGCCATGCGATTTCCACACGGCGAATGTTGCCGATTTGCAACGATGTTGGGCAATTGCACATTTGCGCAACATTCAGACACGACCAGATGCAGCGCGATTGACCGGGCGGCAGGCGATAGTTTCGATATAAACCATCGGAATTCGCAAGGAATCGTCGCAGCCTGCCGGCAAGGGATGCGATTTCAAGCCGTTTTCAGCGAATTTTCGGGTTTGGCGCGTGTCGAGGGGCGTTCTGGCCCGCCCCTTGTGCAAAACCGGGCAAGTTGGCAAAACAAACCCACGAAAAAGGCGCTTTGTCGCCACCAAGCAAAAACCAAGGGTGGACTTGATGACCTCCGTGATCCGCAATCTCCTGAGCCTGACAGCCTCTGCTGCCGTCCTCGCCGTCGCTGCCGGCGCCGCGCAGGCCAGTTCCTTCGCCATTCGCTCGGGGCAGGGCGCCGAGGGCCTCGGCATGGCCTATGCCGGCGCGGCGTCCGGCGGCATCGGCCTCGCCGCCATGGCCTGGAACCCCGCCGCGATCACCATGTTCGCTGGCCGCCAGAGCAACTGGAATGCCACGTATCTCGCTGCCAGCGCGAAGTATGGCAATGTTGCGACAAACATTGCTCCGGTCACAGCGCTCGGCGGGTCGGACAACCTCGGCATCAACGGTGCCTTCATCCCCGCTTCCTACAATTCCTGGCAGGTGACGGATCGTCTCTTCATCGGTTTGACCAACACTGCTCCTTATGGCCTGCGCTCGAAGCCGGGTGGATCGGATGGCATCTGGGCCGGTCAAAACTACGGTCGCTCTGCAACGATCCGTTCTGTGAACATTTCGCCGACGGTCGGCTACAAGATCAATGACTGGATCTCGGTCGGTGCCGCCATTCAGATGCAGTACATGCAGGTTGACCAGAAGCAGGCCGTTGCGCCAGCGCCGGGGAACCTGCAGCTTCGCGGCGACTCCTATGACTTCGGCTACCGTCTCGGCGTGACGTTGACCCCGTTTGCCGGCACCACGATCGGCATCGCCTATCGCTCGGCCATCACCCAGACGATCAGCGGTTGGGCTGCAACGCAGGGTGCGCCACTTCTCGCCGGGACCCGCTTCTCCCGCGTCAAGCTCGATCTTCCGACACCGGCGTCGGTCGTTGCCGGCATCAGCCACACCTTCAATGATCGCTGGCAGGGCCATCTCGGTGTCGAGTGGACGCAGTGGAGCGCTCTGAAGGCGATTCCCGTCACCAATGCGAACGGGGTGCCGCTGTTTGTGGGGCCAAACGCAGCCGTTATCCGCTTCAACTATCGTGACAGCTGGTATGTCTCTGGCGGTGTCGAGTACAAGTACTCGCAGGCTCTGACGCTGCGTGCCGGTGTGGCCTACGAATGGTCGGCCGTCACGGATCGCACCCGCTCGGTGTTCATCTCCGACAACAACCGTCTCTGGCTCTCGGCCGGCCTGTCCTACAAGGCAACCGACAAGATGACGTTCGACCTCGGCTACACCTACATCGCGGTCAACAAGGCCCGCATCAATTACAACGGCGTGACCCCGACGCCCGGTGGTCTGCTGCTCACCGCGACCGCCAGCCCCTCGATCCACGTCGTGTCCGCTGGCCTGACTTATCGTTGGGATGATCCGACAGTGGCCCAGTCGGTTGTCTCGAAGTCGGCTCCAATCTCGGTCCGCTACTGAGCCTTCACGATCTGATATCGTTCTGGAAAGCCGGCCTTCGGGTCGGCTTTTCTGTTGAGGGCGTTGGCCGACAAGCAGCTTGCGGAGTGTGTGTTGAAGCAGCCGATCCTGTTCCTGATCAGCGCGGGCTCGCGGCCGGACCGGCCCGAAGGCTGGTATTGCCCGGACTGCGCGCTGGTCGAGGGTGTGCTGGGTTACTATCCGCAGCTTCGTGCTGCGATCGATGTGCGCCACGTCGCCTTTCCGAGGCCGCGCAGTGCCATCATCGCCCTTGTTGGCGAAGGCTTTCAGGACAGCCCCTGTCTGCTGCTCGATCCTGCAATCGGCCCGGCCGAAGCACCGGTTGCCAACGGCTGGCGCGTCATCACCGAGAACACGAAGCTGCTGCTTGACACCTTGGCCTTGCTGGCCCCCGGCGTCGGGCGCAGCGGCACCGGCTCGCTGTTCTGAGGTGTGTTGGGGCCGGCTCTCCAGCCATCGGATCGGCCCTTTCTCTCCATCCCCACCATCCTCATCCTTCGACAGGCTCAGGATGAGGATAATGGGATGCGAGACGGCTCGCTTGTCTGAGGCGGACCACGGAAGTCACCGCAGCCGTCGTCCCGGACCTGATCCGGGACCTCGACGAGAGCCGGCGCAACGGAAGAACGGGGTCGATGCCGGGCGCGGTCCCGGCTCAGGTCCGTGATGACAGCGTGGCCGTCATCGCAAACGCCTCAGGCCCTGATCTTCACATAGGTGCCGGGCGCATCGCACAGGGGCGGGTGTTGCCGGCTGCCCAGCGTGACCCGCGCCGGCACCCTGGCTGGTGCCTGGTTCGTGATCCATTGCAGCCAGTAGGGCCACCAGGAGCCGGGCGTCTCGCTGGCATGCGCCACCCAGTCCTCGAAGCGTCCTTCCGGCTTGCCGCCGGTCCAGAACTGGTACTTCGGCTTGGCCGGCGGGTTGACCACCCCGGCAATATGGCCAGATCCGGCCATCACGTAGTCGACCGGCCCGCCAAAATGGGCGCAACCGTTGAACACCGACTTGGCCGGCGCGATGTGATCCTCGCGGGCAGCAAGGTTGAAGATCGGCACCGTGACCTTGCCAAGGTCGAGCCGCCGCCCGGCCACCTCCATCGTGCCTTTGGAGAGCTTGTTGTGGAGATAGCAGTTGCGCAGATAGAAGGAGTGGTTCGCCTCCGGCATCCGGGTCGAATCCGAGTTCCAGTAGAGCAGGTCGAACGGAAAGGGTGACTGGCCCTTGAGGTAGACATTGACCACGTTGGCCCAGATCAGATCGTTGGGCCTGAGCATGTTGAAGGCATTGGCCATGCGCGCGCCATCGAGATAGCCGCGCACCTTCATCTGTTCCTCGATGGCGCTGATCTGCGCTTCGTCGACAAAGACCTTGAGCTCGCCCGGATCGGCGAAATCGACCTGGGTGGTGAACAGCGTGGCGCTGGAGATGCGCGTGTCGCCGACAGCCGCCATGTGGGCCAGCGTCACGGCCATCATCGTGCCACCGACGCAGTAGCCGATGGCCGTGACATCGGGCTGGCCGGTGATCTCACAGGCCGCGCCGACTGCGGCCAGCACGCCCTCGTTCATGTAGGCCTCGAAGCCCTTGTCCCGGTGCCGCTCGTCCGGATTGACCCACGAGACGCAGAACACGGTCAGCCCCTGGCTGACGCACCAGCGGATGAAGGATTTGTCCTGGTTGAGGTCGAGGATGTAGAACTTGTTGATCCATGGCGGCACGATCACCAGCGGCCGAGCCAGCACCGTTTCGGTCGTCGGCGCATACTGGATCAACTCGATCAGATCGTTGCGGAACACGACCTTTCCGGGCGTGATCGCCATGTTGACACCGACCTCGAAGCGTTCGGTGTCGGTCATGCGGACCTTGAGTTCGCCCTTGCCGGCATCGACATCCTCGGCCAGCATTTTCATGCCGCGCACCAGGTTGTCGCCGTTCTGCCGGAACGTCTCGCGGATCAGTTCCGGATTGGTCGCCAGGAAATTGGAGGGTGCCAGCGCGCCTGAAAGCTGCTTGACGTAGAATTTCGCCTTGTCGCGGGTGTGGTCATCCACACCATCGGCGCGGTCCACCACCGCGTCTGCCCAGCGCGAGGTGATCAGGTAGGCCTGCTTGATGAAATCGAACATCGGGTTCGATTGCCATTCGTCATCGGCAAAGCGGCCATCCTTCGGGTCCGGCTGCGCCACCGGCGTGTAGGGCTCGCCCTGCATCTTCTTCAGGGTCTCGGACCACAGCGTCATGAAATTGGTGGCCAGCGCCGCCTGCACCTCGATGGCGCGCTGCGGGTCGGACAGCACCTTCTCGGCAACCTGCCCGAAGGTCTTGACCATCTCGCCAGCCTCGTCGGCCAGCCCGCCCTTGGCCTCGCCGCGCTCGATGGGGCGCATCATCGCTGCGGTGGCCTTGCCGGCCTCCTCGACGAAGCGCGCGACATTGCGCGACAGGGCCTCGAAATCCGGCATTGGCGGGCTTGCAGGGCCTTCGGCGGATGCATCCGGTGCAGCCTGCGCGGCAGCCCGGTCCTTGACCTCCGGAGCAGGCGGCGCAGCGGCTGTCACCGCAGCATCAGCGGCTGGCTTTGCCTGTTTGCTGGCCGGTTTTTTGGCGGGCGCGACGGCAGGTTTGCCGGCATCGAGCGTCTCGGCACCATCGTCTGGCCTCGGGGTCGTCCTGGGCATCGGCGTTATCGTCCCTGTTTGCGGCATCGTCAGGCTGTTGCCACCATCGCACCGCAATTCTCGGAGTATTAACACTTTCGGAACCATATGGCACAGTCAGGAAAACGGATGATGTGCATGAATTCTTGCCGGCTTGTTGTTGTCGCCGTGGCCCTGCCGCTGCTGGCCGGCTGCACGGAAACCAACCCCGTGCGCGATGCTGCCCAGGGCGTCGGACTGGCGGGACGCCCCAGCGAGCCGGCCGATTTCGTGCGCTCCTCGCGGGCGTCCGCCCCCACCGGGTTCATGGCGGTTGGCGTCAGCGCCCCGCCGCGTCCCGTGGCGCGCCGCACGGCAGACGAGTTCCGCGCCATGGAACAGGCGCTGGAAGCGGACCGCGCGCGGCTGCAGGCGCAAGGCGCAGCGGCCCGGCAGGCCGGCGCAACCGCGCCCGCCAGACCCCCTGTCATTCCGCAATAGAAACGCTGCTCCGCCCCAAAAAACCGCATGAAATTGCGTTCGCAGGGGGCGATACCAATGCTAAAGCAATTTCATGCAAATCAGACAGGCCCGCGCGAGAGCATCGTGCGCCGGGCCTCAGGAGACCCGACATGGCCGATTTCCATCGCATCAAGCGGCTGCCGCCCTATGTGTTCGAGCAGGTCAACAAGATCAAGGCCGCCGAGCGCGCCAAGGGCGTGGACATCGTGGATCTCGGCATGGGCAATCCCGACCTGCCGGCCCCCCGGCATGTGCTCGACAAGCTGATCGAGACCGTCGGCAAGCCGCGCACGGATCGCTATTCCTCATCCAAGGGCATTGCCGGCCTGCGCCGCGCCCAGGCCAGCTACTACGAGCGCCGCTTCGGCGTGAAGCTCAACCCCGACACGCAGGTTGTGGCGACGCTGGGCTCGAAGGAAGGCTTCGCCAACATGGCGCAAGCCATTACCGGGCCGGGCGATGTGGTGCTGGTGCCGAACCCGAGCTATCCGATCCACGCCTTCGGCTTCCTGATGGCGGGCGGCGTGATCCGCTCCGTGCCGGCTGAGCCGACGCCCGATTTCTTCCCTGCGGCCGAGCGGGCCATCATGCACTCGGTGCCCAAGCCGATCGCGCTGGTGGTCTGCTATCCCTCGAACCCGACGGCCTTTGTGGCCGGCCTCGATTTTTATCGAGATCTCGTCGCCTTCGCCAAGAAGCACGAGATCATCCTGCTCTCCGATCTGGCCTATGCGGAAGTGTATTTCGACGATGCCAATCCGCCGCCTTCGGTGCTTCAGATTCCCGGCGCCATGGACGTGACAGTGGAATTCACCTCCATGTCCAAGACCTTCTCCATGGCCGGCTGGCGCATGGGCTTTGCGGTCGGCAACGAGCGGCTGCTGGCTGCGCTCACCCGAGTCAAGTCCTATCTCGACTACGGTGCCTACACGCCGATCCAGGTCGCTGCCGCAGCGGCCCTGAACGGCCCGGATGACTGCATCCGCGAGATGCGCGCCATCTACCGCACCCGCCGCGATGCTCTGGTCGAGAGCTTCGGCAAGGCCGGCATCGACGTGCCGGTGCCGGAAGCCTCGATGTTCGCCTGGGTTCCGATCCCGGAAAAGTTCCGCCATCTCGGCAGCCTCGAATTCTCGAAACTGCTGATCGAGAAGGCCGAAGTGGCCGTCGCCCCCGGCATCGGCTTTGGCGAGCATGGCGATGACTTCATCCGCATCGCCATCGTCGAGAACGAGCAGCGCATCCGTCAGGCTGCACGCAACCTCGCCCGCTTCATGAAGACGGCGGATGCGACGCTGCACAACGTCATCGGCATCAAGCGGGCGGGGTGAGCCGCGCCGCGCCGGCCAGTCAGTTCGCGCCGAGGAAGTCGCGCTTGCCGAGCGGCACGCCGTTGTGGCGCAGGATCGCGTAGGCGGTCGTGGCGTGGAAGAACACGTTGGGGTTCACCCAGCGCAGCAGGTAATCGGCACCGCTGAAGCTCATCTCCTGCCCGGCGACCTTGATGGTGATGGTGCGCTCCTCGCCGCCGTCTATGGCAGGGGCCGGGATCGCGGCCAGCAGGTTCAGCACGGTCTGGATGCGGGCCTGCAATTCCTGAAAGCTGGTCTCGGTGTCGGCATGGACCGGAATTTCCATCTGCGCCAGCCGGCAGGCCGCGCCCTTGGCCATGTCGCAGGTGATCTGCACCTGCCTCACCAGCGGGAACATGTCGGGGAACAGCCGCGCCTGGAGCAGCGCGTTCGGGTCGATCCGGTTGGCCGTTGCGTGCGCCTCGGCCTTGTCGAGCACAGCGCCAAGCGCCGTCAGCGTGCGCGTGAGGACAGGCACCGAAGCGGCGTGAAGGGACAAAGGCATGGGATGATCCTTGAACTGGAGGCGAGCCGAAAGGCGAGGGGTTGCGCACCGCTGCCGGGCACGAAGCGCTGCGGCGACTCCGCTTCTTGTGTCAGATCGGGTGCCAAGATCAAGCATGGGACTGATGCGGTGCGACATGGCGCGGCTTGACGCCCCCTGGCGCGCATGCGACGCGGCGCCATGACCAGCACAACGCCCGCCCCGAAGCGCTCCTTGCTCGTGCCCCGCATCGTCGCCGTGGCCTTCGTCGGCTCGATCGCGGCGCTCGGCATCGCCTCATGGGATGTCGCACAGGGCAGGGTGCCGGATACCGAGGCCCCCTTGCTGCTTGATGCTCTGAACAGTCCCGAGAACCGGACCTGCACCCGTGATCTGCCCGATCTCGCCGCCAGGTATTTTCCAGCCGGCATGACGGAAGCGGCGATGCGTGCGCTTGTCGCGGCCTCTGTGGTGAAGCCGCCGCGACCCTGGCTTTGGACCCCGAAGGTCTCCGACGCGATCTCGCCAACCAGCGGCACCGGCGAGGTCGGCTTTGTGCGCACCCTGCGCTACACGCCGTTTGGCAACCATATGCTGACGGGAACCGTGACGCTCGACCAGGGCAGCGTCTCGGCAGCAAGGTTGCGCGTGGTCTGCGCGCTGGGCTGACCTGGACCGGTCAGGCTGCCTGCTTCTCCCAGTTGGGGAACGGATCGGGCAGGAACCTCCAGGCCTCCGGCGTGAACCTGTCGACCATGCCGCACAGGCAGGCGTCGAGTTCGGCACGCATCGCCGCCTCGTTCATGGGGTCGACCCCGATGAACACGATCTCCTGACGCCTGTCGCCCCAGATCTTGTCGAAGTAGGGTTCCATGCTGGCGGCCCACTCTTCTCCATCAGGCCAGCGCTCTCTCGGCACAGCCGACCACCACAAGCCGCGCTTTGATGCCTTCACCAGCGCACCCGCCTGCGCCAGCTCGCCCACATAGTGCGGGCGTGTTGCCAGCCAGAAGAAGCCCTTCGAGCGGATCACGCCGGGCCACGGCTTGTTGATGAAAGCCTGAAATTTCGCGGGCTCGAACGGTCGCCGGGCGCGATACACGAAGGACCGGATGCCATACTCCTCGGTCTCGGGCACATGGTCCTTGAACCCATTGAGTTCCTTGAACCAGAGCGGGTGGGTTTCGGCCTTGGCGAAATCGAACAGGCCAGTGTTGAGCACCGCGTCCAGTGGCACGCGCGCATGGTCGGCCTCGACGATCCGGGCAACCGGGTTGAGGGCGACGATGATCTTGCGGGCCAGATCACGCTGCTGGGCCGTCGCCGTCCCGATCTTGTTGAGCACGATGACATCAGCGAATTCGATCTGTTCGACCAGCAGGTCGACCAGCGCACGGTTGTCGTCTTCGCCGGCGGTTTCCCCACGATCACGCAGGAAGTCGCTGCTCGAATAGTCTTTCAGCAGGTTGGCTGCATCGACGACCGTCACCATGGTGTCCAGCCGCGCGATGTCCGACAGGCTGATGCCATCCTCGTCACGGAAATCGAAGGTGGTGGCAACGGGCAGCGGCTCGGAAATCCCGGTCGACTCGATCACCAGATAGTCGAAACGCCCTTCCTCGGCGAGGCGGCGGACCTCCAGCAGAAGGTCGTCGCGCAGCGTGCAGCAGATGCAGCCATTCGACATCTCGACCAGCTTTTCGTCGGTGCGTGAGAGGCCGCCATCCTGCTTCACCAACTCGGCATCGATATTCACCTCGCTCATGTCATTGACGATGACGGCAACCTTGCGGCCCTCGCGGTTGTTGAGGATGTGGTTGAGCAGTGTGGTCTTGCCCGCCCCAAGAAATCCGGACAGCACGGTCACGGGCAGGCGTCGGTCGGTCATGGCTATCCCCTTGGCAGAACAGCAATGTTATATAGTAACATTTCAGGAAGCCGCAACCCGCGAAAGGCAGGTCAGCTCGCACTGTCCACAGGTTGACTCGGCCCCACCCGACATGCGACCCGGCAGGCCATGAGCAAGCCATTCCGTCTGGGCGTCGCAGGGCTGGGCACTGTCGGCGCCTCCGTCATCGAGATCATCAAGCGGCAGGAAAACGCACTGGCTGCGCGCTGTGGCCGCGCCGTGCGCGTCGTCGCCGTGTCCGCACGGGATCGCGGGCGTGATCGCGGCAGCGATCTGTCCGGCTACGCCTGGTTCGATGATCCGGTCGCCATGGCCCGCTCGCCCGACATCGATTGCCTTGTCGAGTTGGTGGGAGGAACGGACGGGCCGGCGAAAGCTGCGGTCGATGCTGCCATCGCCGCCGGCAAGCATGTGGTCACCGCCAACAAGGCGATGCTCGCCAGCCACGGCATGGGCCAGGCCGCGGCGGCAGAGGCCGCTGGCGTGGCGCTGGCCTTCGAAGCCTCGTCAGCCGGGGGCATCCCTGTGGTCAAGACGCTGCGTGAGGCACTGGCGGGCAACACCGTTACCCAGATTGCCGGCATTCTCAACGGCACCTGCAACTACATCCTGACCCGCATGGAACTGGAAGGGCTGACCTTTGCCGATTGCCTGAAAGACGCGCAGGCGCTGGGCTATGCCGAGGCCGACCCGACCTTCGATGTCGAAGGTTTTGACACCGCCCACAAGCTGGCGCTGCTGACGGCACTCGCCTTCGGCACCGAGATCGACGCCGACGCGATCCATGTCGAGGGCATCTCCAAGATCACGCCGCTTGACCTGAAGATGGCCGATGAACTGGGCTACCGGATCAAGCTGCTGGGTGTCGCCGAGCGCACCGCCAGCGGCATCGAGCAGCGCGTCAGCCCGACCATGGTGCCCAAGTCCTCATCGATCGCGCAGGTCATGGGCGTGACCAACGCCGTCACCATCGACGCCGACGCTGTGCGCCAACTCACGCTGGTCGGCCCCGGTGCCGGTGGCGGGCCGACGGCTTCTGCGGTGGTTTCCGACATCGCCGATGTGGCGCGCGGCCTGATCGGCGCGCCCTTCGGCCTGCCGGTCAGCCGGCTCGACAAGCCGGCGCGTGCGCCGATGCAGCGCCACGAGGGCGGCTATTACATCCGCCTCGCCGTGCTCGACCGGCCCGGCGCCGCTGCCGGCATCGCGACGCGCATGGCCCAGGCCGACATTTCGCTCGAGAGCATCGTCCAGAAGCGCTCGGAGGTCGCCGCCAAGTCCGATCCGAAGGGCCGCTCGGGCCAGCCCGTGCCGGTGGTGCTGATCACCTATGCCACGACGGAAGGCGCGATCCGCTCCGCTGTCGAGCAGATCATGGCCGACGGCCACATCGCCGAGCCGCCGCAGGTGATCCGTATCGAGCGGGATTGAGCGGTCGCCCGCCGGCGTGAGGCTGCAAGCCGGGCGGCACGCCCGAAGCGCTGGCAATTGGTGGTGTCTTTCGTTAAGTCGCATGCAGCAAGGTGCGAGCAAAGACACCGATTCAAGCCCAAGGAACACTCCCATGACCGACCTGACCATCCAGCCGGGCCAGATGATCGAGCGCGTGCTCTCGATGGAACTGGTGCGCGTCACCGAGCGCGCGGCTGTTGCTTCTGCCATGCTGCGCGGGCGCGGCAACGAGAAGGCAGCTGACCAGGCGGCAGTCGATGCCATGCGCCGCGAACTCAACAAGCTGCCTATCGATGGCGAGATCGTCATCGGCGAGGGCGAGCGTGACGAAGCCCCGATGCTGTTCATCGGCGAGAAGGTCGGCAACAAGCGCGGCCCCAAGGTCGACATCGCGGTCGACCCCCTGGAAGGCACGACGCTGTGCGCCAAGGACATGCCGGGCGCAATTGCCGTGATGGCCATGGCCAATGCCGGCACGCTGCTGTATGCGCCCGACGTTTACATGAACAAGATCGCCATCGGCCCCGGCTATGCGCAGGGCATTGTCGATCTGGATGCCTCGCCCGAGGACAACATCCACGCGATTGCCCGCGCCAAGGGCTGCAAGCCGCATGAGGTCACCGCGTTGATCATGGACCGGCCGCGCCACGAGGCGCTGATCGCCGCCGTGCGCAAGACCGGTGCCTCGATCCGCCTGATCACCGATGGCGATGTCGCCGGCGTGATCTTCACCACCATGCCCGAAAAGACCGGCATCGACATCTATCTGGGCATTGGCGGCGCGCCCGAGGGTGTGCTGGCAGCGGCAGCGCTGCGCTGCGTCGGCGGCCAGATGCAGGGGCGGTTGATCCTCGACACGCCCGAAAAGGCCGCCCGCGCCTTCAAGATGGGCGTCAAGGACCCGGTCAAGAAGTATGACATGTCCGAAATGGCCTCAGGAGACGTGATTGTCTCCGCCACCGGCGTCACCGATGGCGCGCTGCTGGCCGGCGTGAAGATGGGCAAGGACGTGATCGAGACCGAAACCATCGTCTACCGCTCGATCACCGGCACTGTCCGCAAGATCCACGGCGAACATCGCCAGTTCGAGAAGTTCAAGCTCGATTGAGGTCCGGTGCGGCCCTTGCCGCGATGGGCGCGGCGGTCACCCTGGTCGTCATGGCCAGCTTCGTGCCGCCGCCCGCGCTGGCGCAGCGCCTGCCCGGTGCCTTGCCACAGCAGCCCGATGCCTCATCGGGCGGCGTGATTCCGCCCGTGTCGCCGGTGGCACCAAGAGCCGTGCGCCCCGACCTGCCGCCCGCGCCGCTGCCGGTTCCATCCCCGCCCGGAAGCATGGCCTCGCCGGCCTGCCAGATCCCGTTTGCTGTCCGAAGCCCCGACCTGCGCGCCTATTGCGCGGCTCGCGGACAGTAGGCACCCGGCCCGGCCCTCACTCGCCCAGACCATAGGGTTTGACCAGTGCCCGCACATGCGGCGGGATCATGTAGCGGGCGCGGGCCGGCTGCTCGCGCTCAAGATGCACGACCGTCTCGACCGCCTTCATCTCGACCCGCGCCCGCGCGAATTCCAGCCCGCGGGGCCCGATGCGCGGCATCAGCCAGCCGACAATCGGGCGCAGCCAGTCGGGCATGGCCCTGAGCGGCAATCCGCCGGCCGCGCGCTGCACATTGGCCAGAAAGCCCTTCACGGCTCCTTGCCGCTTGCCTGCGCTGCCGGGGCTGGACAGGGCCACCTCATCGCCCAGCAGGTCGAGCAACTCCTGCCCGCGCTCGTTGCGCACCAGCAGCCATTGCTGCCCTTGCCCGCCCATGTAGCCGACGGTGATGTCCGCCAGCACATTGGTGTAGTCCACGCAGGTGCGGCAGGTAAGCGGAAAGAAATCGCGCGGCAGCTTCGAGATCGGCAGTTGCAGGAACGGCACCAGCTTGTGCCGGCCATCGCTGAAGCGCAGTTCGACGTGGTAGTCGGCGCGGAATTCGAGATAGGTGATGGTCTCAGGTTTCTCGCTCAGCAGGTCGAGAAAGACATGGAAATTCTCGGTCGTCGTGTTGTCGGAGCACGGTGTTCCGATCACGTAGAGCCGCTCGAAACCCAGTTCCGCCTCCAGCGCCCTGAGCGCATAGACCTGGCAGGGAATGCCGATGATGGCGAGCCGCCTGAAACCCCGCGCCCGCGCCGGCTCAAGCAGCGCCAGCAGCGGTGCATAGCCCATGCGCATGCCCCGGCAGCCGGCCAACGCTGCCGGGTCCGTCACCAGCACCGGCACCGGCTTCCAGGGATCATCCTTGTCGGGGGCCATGGTCAGCACCGCATCGACCGCGCCCGTCTCCAGCAGCCGCTCGGCAAGGCGGGTGGTGATTCCGGTCCATTGCGCGCCATCCGCCGGCTTGCGCAGCGCGGCGCGGTGCATGGCGCGAAACGGGCCGAAATGCAGTTCGTCAGGCCGGGCAGAATCGCGCGCCCGGCCATGGACGCGGGTTTCCAGGGCAGCATAGTCGGGCCGGATGAACTGGCAGGCGCTGCCACAGCGCTTGGGCTCGGCCATGCGCGAGACGCCGCAATCGGTGCACAGGCTGCGCGGCTCGGGCTTGGCCAGCGGCGGCGTCCAGTGCGGCGGCAGAGGCTCGTGGCTGGTGGGCATGGCGCGCTGTCGGGTCCGGTTGATCGGGCTGATCGTGAGGGCGGCACCATGGCCCGGCTTGGCAGCGCTGTCACCTTGGGGTCATGACGATCATGGCTTGGCTTCCGAATCGGCTAAAGGCTGGTCATGTTCCGGTCCAACTCCCTTTTCCTTGGCGTTGCGCGGTCGGCTCTGGGCCGGCCCTGGCGCAACCGGCTGGATGGTCCCGGCCTGGCGCTGGCCGAAAGCCTCGTGCAGGTGGAGGGCCTTGGCGACACGCTGGCGCGGGTGCTGGCGGCGCGTGGTGTCGATGGCGCGCACCTCGCGGCCTTCCTTGAGCCGCGCCTGCGCGACCTGATGCCCGATCCGCTGACCATGACGGATATGGCGGCTTGCGTGGCACGGCTGGAACAGGCCATCGCGCGGGGCGAGCAGGTGGCGATCTTCGGCGACTACGACGTGGACGGGGCCTGTTCCAGCGCGCTTCTGGCCCGCTATCTGGAAGCTGCCGGAGCGCGCGCCCGCATCCATATCCCCGATCGGCTGATCGAAGGCTATGGCCCCAACAGCGAGGCCATCCGCATGCTGGCCGGGGAGGGGGCAACGCTGCTGGTTGCGGTCGATTGTGGCTCCACCAGCCATGAACCCTTCGCCGAGGCCATGCGGCTTGGCCTCGATGTGCTGGTGCTGGACCACCACCAGGCCCCCGTGGGGCTGCCGCCAATCATGGCGCTGGTCAACCCGAACCGCCACGACGATCTGTCGGGCCTTGGCCACCTTTGCGCTGCCGGCGTGGTGTTCATGGCGCTGGTGGCCCTCTCGCGCGCCTTGCGTCTGTCCGGCCGCGCCGCACCGCTCGACCTTCTGCGCGAGCTTGATCTGGTGGCGTTGGCCACGGTTGCCGATGTCGCGGCCCTGACCGGCCTCAACCGCGCCTTCGTGCGGCAGGGGCTGGCCATTGCCCGCGCCCGCGAGCGGCCTGGCCTTGCGGCGCTGATGGATGTGGCCGGCCTGTCCGGCCCGCTCGAAGCCTGGCATTTCGGCTTCCTGATCGGCCCGCGCATCAATGCCGGAGGGCGAATCGGCGATGCCTCGCTCGGCGCGCGCTTGCTGACACTGGATGATGACATCGCAGCCCGCGACATCGCCGCACAACTGAACGATCTCAACCGCGACCGGCAGGAGATCGAGCGCGCCGCTGTCGAGGAAGCGGTTGCGGCCACCGAAGCCGCCTTGGCGCGCGAAGGCCCGGCTCCGGTCGTCATCGCCGCATCAACCGAATGGCATCCCGGAATCGTCGGCCTCGTGGCCTCGCGCCTGAAGGAGCGTTTCCGCAAGCCCGCCTTCGCCTTCGCGCTCGATGCGGCCGGTGGTGGCACCGGTTCGGGCCGCTCCGTCATCGGAGTTGATCTTGGCCGCGCTGTCCGCGCCGCTGCCGAGACCGGCATCATCGTCAAGGGTGGCGGCCATGCCATGGCCGCAGGCGTGACCTTGCATCCCGGCGGGCTTGCCGCGTTCGCAGGCTTCATCCGGGCCGAACTCGATTCCCAGGTGCTGGCCGCGGATGCCGCCGATGCGCTGCTGGTCGATGCCAGCCTGACAGCGGCCAGCGTCACTCCGCGCCTTGTGGCCGAACTGGCCGCGGCCGGGCCATTCGGTGCCGGCTCGCCCGAGCCCACCTTCGTGTTCCCCTCGCACCGGCTGATGGACGCACAGGTTGTCGGAGCGGGCGGGCATGTCCGCGTCCGGCTGAAGGCCGGCGATGGCAGCGTCGCCAGCGGTGTGGCGTTCCGTGCCGCCGATCAGCCGCTGGGGCAGGCGCTTCTGGCCCGGCGCGGCGAGGCTGTGCATGTCGTTGCGACGCTGGCCGTGGATCGCTGGGGCGGCAGCGAACGCGCCGAACTGCGCATCCTCGATCTCGCCGAGCCCTCCCGGACCTGACAGCGCCGCCACCGGCCATGCCCGGCGCAGGCGTTTCCCTGGCATTCGGAAAAAACCGCATGCCGAGCCGGTTTTCGGACTTGCCCGAAACCTGAGCCACCACTATACCCACGCTGCTTCGCATGGGTTGCTTCGGCCCCTCGTCAAGCCCGCGCCCATCGTCTAGCGGTCAGGACACGTCCCTTTCACGGATGAGACCGGGGTTCGATTCCCCGTGGGCGCGCCATTTCCTTGCTCCTCCCAAGCGCGGTTGCTTCGCCTCCATTTCCTTGCGCCGGAAAGGCTGGCAAGACTGGTCCGGCGAGATTGAGAGGGGGCGCGAGATGACGTTGCCGGGGCCAGCTTCAGCAGAAATCGATCCATATGCCGCATCCTTGCCCTTGTCTGGCGTGCGAGTGCTCGATCTGTCGAATGTGCTGGCCGGTCCGTTCTGCGGCTACAATCTGGTGCGCCTCGGGGCCGAGGTGATCAAGATCGAGAACCCGGATGGCGGGGATCTGGCCCGCAAGCTGGGTTCGGACCCGGCCATGGCCGCCCGGCTGATGGGGCTGTCCTTCGTGGCGGTCAATGCCGGCAAGCAGTCGGTGACGCTTGATCTGAAGGCACAGGCCGGCAAGGAGGCGTTCCTGCGGCTGGTCGATCACGCCGATGTGGTGCTGGAGAATTTCCGGCCCGGCGTCATGGAGCGGCTGGGCCTGTCCCATGCCGTGCTGGCCGCGCGCAATCCGCGCATCGTCTATTGTGCCATTTCCGGGTTCGGGCAGGATGGCCCCTGGGCTGCGCGGCCGGCCTATGACCAGATCGTGCAAGGCCTGTCAGGAGCGATGAGCGTGACAGGAGATGCTGCCAGCGCGCCGCTTCGCACCGGCTTTCCGATTTCGGACACGATCGCCGGGCTGACGGCGGCCTTCGCCATTGCCGCAGCCCTTGTGGAGCAGCGCCGCACCGGTCGTGGCCGGCAGATCGATGTCTCGCTGCTGGAAGCAACCATGGCGGCCATGGGCTGGGTTGTGTCCAACCATCTCAATGGCGGCGTCGAGCCTCAGGCGATGGGCAATGACAACATGACCGCCGCCCCCTCCGGCACCTTCCGCACGGCAACCGGCCCGCTCAACATCGCCGCCAACGAGCAGAAGCAATACGAGGCGCTGTGCGATGTCGTGGGGCGGCCCGATCTGGTCAGCGATGCGCGCTTTGCCGATCGGCAGTCACGGAAGGTGAACCGTGCAGCCCTGACGCTGGAGCTTGAAAAGGCGCTGGCGGCGCGTGGAGCCCCCGAATGGGAGGCCCTGTTCAACGCGCGTGGCGTGCCGTCCGGTTGCGTGCTGACCGTGCCGCAGGTGCTGCGCGAGGCGCAGGTCACGGAGCGTGGCTTTGTCGAGGACATTGCCGGCGAAACATCGGCAGGCGCACCATTGAGGGTGACGCGCCCCGGCTTTCGGCTGGGCGAGCCCTTTCCCCAACCGGCGCCCCCGCCGGTCCTTGGGCAGGATACGGCCCGCTGGCTGGCGGCGCTCGGCTACACCGAGGCCGAGATCGAGGCCCTTCGGACGAGCGGCGTGACCGAGGCCAGCAAGGCGAAGAATCGCGCAAGCGACTGACCGGGCGCGCCCGGTCAACCCGCTGCCCGGTCAATCGGCGCTGCGCTTCATCCGTGTCGCGTAGACAAACCGTTCCGCCGGATGCCAGTTGATCGAGGTCAGCACCAGCGTGCCATCCTGCAACGAATAGCTGCGCCTGAAGCGCATGCCGACGGCCTGGCGCTTGGTGCCGAGCGCTTGCGCCACATCGGGGGGCATGACGCCCGCGCCGATTTCCTGCACCACATCGACGATGCTCAGGCCCCAGCGCTCCTCGATGCGGCCGAAGATCGAGCCTTTGATTCCGGCCACTTCATCCGCGACGGCGGCATACGGTTCCGCCACGAAAACCGTCACCGTGCAGATCGGCTGGCCCGCAGCATCACGGCGCACGCCATCGATCCTGAGCCATGACGAACCCTCGTCAGCCCCGATCAGGCTGGCATCGGCACCGGCCAGCACAACCATCGCCGTGCGCTCGACCACCAGCCGCGTGTCGACGGCATACTGGAACAACTCGTCCAGCGACCGGGCGCTCTGCACGAAAACGCGCGGATTCTGGTTGGAGATCACCACCGTGCCGGCTCCTTGCCGGCGCGCGACGAGGCCGTTTTCGGTCAGCCGACGCAAGGCCTCGCGCACTGTATAGCGGCTGACGTTGAAGTGCGCGCACAGGTCGGTCTCGGCCGGCAGGAGGCTGCCCACGGGGTGTTCGCCGGAGACGATCGCCTCACGCAGCGCCTGCTCGATCTGCGCATAGAGCGGCTTGGCCGCATCGGAAGCCTTGGGAGCGCGCTTGTCCATGCCGACGACAGGTCCGTATGATGTATCGGCCTTTGGTGTGCATGAGCCCGCGCGGCGACACAAGCGCGCCAATGGCGCTCTGGCGAAGATTCGCGGACACGGCGGCCTGTGACCACAACTTTCCTGCGGTCAGTCCGGGCCGGCAAGGGAGCTGCCTCACATCAGTGCGGGCTTCTCCACCGGCGCGCTGCAGGCCAGCCGGGCCGCGTCGTCCGGCGGCAGGGCCGGGTTCCACAGCCGCGCGATCATGCGTCGGCCTGTCGTTGCCGCGCTGGCATCGCTGGCCAGCCAGACAGCAGGATCGCGCATCAGGGCAGGGCTCAGCAGGTTGCCGTCGGCTCCGCGCCGGCCCGGCCCGCCGGGCAGCAACTCGGTGTCGCTGGCCCCGCCTGGCAACAGCACGTTGACGGTGACACCGGTGCCGGCCAGATCCTGCGCGCAGCAGCGCGACATCGCCTCCAGCGCCGCTTTCGAGGGGCCGTAAGGCGCATAGCCCTTGCGCACCATGGTGATGTCGCTGGTCGAGATGTTGATGATGCGGCCATGGCCGCGCGCCACCATGCCCGGAGCCACCGCCTGCGACATGGCGAAGGCTCCATTCAGGTTGATGTCGACGATCTCGCGCCATGTCGCGTGCGGCACCTCCCAGAACGGCACCGGCCTGGTGGTGAAAGTCTCGGAGACCAGCCGCATGCCGCGCCCGGCATTGTTGACCAGCACATCGATGCGCCCGAACGCAGCCATGGTCTCGGCCACCACGCGGGCACAATCCTCGGGCCGCGTCACATCGGCCTGGAGCGCCCGCGCGCCGGGACCAAGCTCGCTGAGCGTGGCGGCCAGTTCATCCACAGCTTTAGCGGCGGTGATCACCACATGCGCGCCGGCCAGCGCCATGGCCAGAGCCATCTCGCGGCCAAGGCCCCTGCCGCCGCCGGTGATGATCGCGACCTTGCCGTCCAGACGCGTGGCGCTCATCGCGTCTCAGCCCGCCATCGCTGCCGCTGCGGTCTGAGCGCCATCGCGCATCGGTCCGATCACGCCGGCGGCAACCAGTTCTTCGATGCGTTCCCGCCCGAGCTTGAGGATGCCCTCATAGACCTCGCGGTTGTGCTGGCCGAGATCGGGCGCGCTGGCGATGATCGCGCCCGGCGTGTCGGAGAGCTTCGGCGCGACATTCTGCATGTTGAGTTCGCCAAAGCGCGGATGCAGAACTTTCACGATGGCTTCGCGGGCCTTGAAATGGGCATCGGCCAGCATGTCGGGCGCGCGGTAGATGTCGCCGCGTGGCACGCCATGGGCATCGAGCAACTCGCCCAGCGGCTCGGCATCGATGGTCATCGTCCAGGCGCCGATCAGGTCGTCGAGTTCCTTCTGGCGCTCGCCCCGCGCGCCGTGCGTGGCATAGCGGGGGTCATTGCCCAGTTCCGGTTGGCCCATGGCTTCGGCCAGCCTCTTGAACACGCTGTCCTGGTTGGCGGCGATCAGCACCATGCGGCCATCGCGTGTCGGATAGACATTCGATGGCGCGACATTGGGCAGGATCGCGCCGGTGCGCTCGCGGATGAAGTCGGCCTTGTCGTATTCCGTCACCAGCGATTCCATGATCGCCAGCACTGCTTCGTAGATGGCGGAATCGACCACCTGCCCATGGCCGGTGCGGTGCAGCGAATGCAGCGCCATCAGCCCGCCAAGGCAGGCAAAGGTCGCGGCCATCGTGTCGCCGATGGAAATGCCCATCCGGCTCGGCGGCGATGACGGATCACCGACCACATAGCGCAGACCACCCATCGCTTCGCCGATGGCGCCATAGCCGGCCTTGGAGGCGTAAGGCCCTGTCTGGCCGTAGCCGGAGACACGGATCATGATCAGGCGCGGGTTGATCTTGGACAGCACGTCATAGCCAAGGCCCCACTTTTCCAGCGTTCCAGGGCGGAAATTCTCGAGCAGGATGTCGGATTTCGCCACCAGGTCCTTGATCAGTTGCTGGCCTTCCGCCCCGCGCGCATTGAGTTCGATGGACTTCTTGTTGCGCGCGATCACGGGCCACCACAGCGAAAGCCCATGCGGCTTCTCGCGGCCCCATTCGCGCATCGGGTCGCCCTGTCCGGGCTGCTCGATCTTGATGACTTCGGCGCCGAAATCGGCCAGCAACTGCCCGCAGAACGGCCCTGCCAGCAATTGCCCCATCTCGATGACCCTGAGATCGGTCAGGGGTCCGCGACGGCTCGCGTCGCGCGCGGCGTCCTGGGGGGCGCTCATGGTTCTCTCCCGAAGTTGTCCAGACAACTGGACCTGTTATACAAGGCTCGCGCGGCTGGGCAAGAGACCTGCCATGATGCTGCACATCAAAAAGGCAATCGTGCCTGTCAGCCTTGCCGAACCGGCAGGATGGCGCACTGGACAGGGAGACGCAGCATGGCGGCAACCAGGGTGGACATCGTCGAGGTCTCGCCGCGCGACGGCATCCAGAACGAGCCTGTGCTGCTGAGCACGGCCGACAAGCTGGCGCTGATCGCCGCCGCCAAGGCGGCTGGCATCGGCCGGCTTGAAGTGGCGAGCTTCGTCAACCCCAAGCGCGTGCCGCAAATGGCCGATGCCGATGCGGTTCTGGCGGCGCTCGCGCCCGACCATGCTGCGCGGCACATCGGGCTGGTCCTGAATGCGCGGGGTTTCGAGCGCGCCATGGCCGTTGGCTGCCGCGAGATCAACTACGTCGTCGTTGCCAGCGAAACCTTCAACCAGCGCAACCAGGGTGCCAGCATCGCCGAGACGGTGGCCCAGTGGCGGGAAATTGCCGCACCGGCGCGGGCGGCCGGCATCCGCACCACGGTCACCATCGGGGCCAGCTTCGGCTGCCCGTTCGAGGGAGAAGTGCCGCTGGGTGCCGTGCTCGGCGTGGCCGAGGCCGTGCTGGCCGATGCGCCCGACGAGATCGCCTTTGCCGACACGATTGGCTGCGGCGTGCCGCGGCAGGTGAGGGCGCTTCTGGCGCGCGCGCGGGCGCTTGCGCCAAGCCTGTCGCTGCGCTGCCATTTCCATGACACCCGCAACACCGGCATCGCCAACGCTCTCGCCGCCGTCGAAAGCGGTGTCGATGCGCTCGATGCCTCGATTGGCGGCTTTGGCGGCTGCCCGTTTGCGCCCGCTGCCACCGGCAACGTCGCCACGGAGGATCTGGTCTACATGCTGGACCGCATGGGGGTCGAGACCGGTGTGGCCATTGCGCCCATCATGGAGGCGGCGCGCTGGCTCTCCGGCCTGCTCGGCAAGCCCGTGCCCTCGGCGCTGACACGGGCCGGCAGCTTCCCGCCCGTGCCATCCGTTCCGCAGGCCGCCTGACGCCGTGTGCTGCAAAGGCAGATCGTGCGCAGGCGGGCTCTTTCCTTTCTGCAAATGTCCGGACAATATGAGGCAGCGTTCGTCGCTGCGGGCGCTGGTCCGCAGCCGCCAAGCACGCAACCTGAAGGAGATCGCGACATGAAACTGATGCAAGGCCTTGCCGCAGCTGCTGCCATGGCCATCGCTCTGGCCCAGCCTGTCCTTGTTCAGCCTGCAACGGCGCAGACCGTGGCGCTCGGCACCACGCAAGGCGGTGCAACCGGGCAGATCGCCACAGCGATTGCCCAGGTGGTTTCGCTCCATGCCGGCGGCATGCAGGTGCGTCCGCAGCCGGTGGCCAACACCGCGCAATACATCCCGCCGATCAATGCCGGCCAGATCGAGTTCGGCATCGCCAATGCGCCGCAGACCTCGAACGCCTTTGGCGGGGTGGGCATGTCGCAGGGGCAGGCCGCGCCGAACCTGCGCATGGTCGCGGCGCTGTTTCCGTTCAATGCCGGCCTCGTGGCCACGAAGGCCGGGAACATCAAGGTCAACGCCGATCTCAAGGGCAAGCGCCTGCCCTGGTTCCCGGACAATTCGCTCGGCGATGTCATCATGCGCGCCTCGCTCGAAGCCGGCGGGCTCAAGCCCGAGGACGTGACGCGGGTGCCCATGCCGAACTTCCCGCGCATGTTCGATGCCTTCAAGGCCGGCCAGATCGATGTCTCGATTGCCGCTGTCGGCGCGCAGAATGTCATCGATTTCCAGCAGAGCATCAGCGGCGGCGTCCGCTTCGTCTCGTTCGCGGCGGGCGATCTGCCGACCGTGACGAAATACCTGCCCGGCGCGTCCCTGCGCGTCATGCCGGTGGTGGCCAGCAACATCGGCATCGAGGAGGGCACCCGCATCTTCTCCTATGCCTACACGCTGTTCACCCATGCGGCGATGAACGAGGATGCGGTCTATCGCATGACGAAGGCAATGTTCGAACGTGCCACAGACCTCAAGGCCACGAGCCCGCTGTGGGAGGAGTATGATCCCAGGGCGATGGGGGCCAATATCGGCGTGCCGTATCATCCCGGTGCCCAGCGCTTCTTCCGCGAGGCTGGTGTCAGGTTCCAGCCGTGAGCGCATTCCCGCGTTCGGGCGCGGGGTTCCAGGCGGCCCGCCTGCTCGGGCTTGGCGTGGCCTTGCTGCCGCTGGTCTCGGTTCTGTCATTGCCGGCGCGCTGGGGCCTGTTCATCCTTGATGAGCAGGTCGCTGCGCTGGTGCTGGCTTGCGGTCTCGGCGTGGTTTTCCTGCGCATGCGCGGCGGCTGGGGCGCGCTGGACAGGCCGCTCGGTGTGGCTCTGGCAGTGGTTTCGCTGGCCTTTGGCATTGCGCTGGCGGTGCGCTTTCCCGTGCTCTCGGAGGGTGCGTTTTTCCGGCCTCTCGAAGCCGCGACCTTCGGGCTGATCGCCATCGCCCTCCTTGTCGAAGGCATGCGCCGCGTGGTCGGCTGGGTGCTGACCATCGTTTTTGCTGCGCTCTTGGCTTATGCCCTGTTCGGTCATCATCTGCCTGCCGCGATTGCCGGCAAGTCGCTGGGCACGGTGCAGTTGCTCGGCTTCCTTGGCTCTGATTCGACTGCGCTGCTTGGCCAGACGCTGACAGTGGCCTGCTTCGTGATCGTGCCGTTCATCCTGTTCGGGCGGCTGCTGGTCGCGGTCGGTGCCGCCGGTGTGTTCGACGCGCTCGGGGCCAGGCTCGCGGGTCGTGCGCCAGGTGCGTCGGGCCGCATTACCATCATCTCGTCGATGCTGTTCGGCACCGTGTCAGGCTCTGCGGTCGCGAATGTCATGGCCAACGGCGCGGTGACCATCGGCATGATGACGCGCAACGGCTACAGCAAGGAAGACGCCGCCGCCGCCGAGGCCGTGTCCTCCACTGGCGGCCAGATCATGCCGCCTGTGATGGGGGCGGCGGCGTTCATCATGGCCGAGTATCTCAAGGTTCCCTACGCCACGATCATGCTGGCAGCGCTGCTGCCGGCCCTGCTGTTCTATGGGGCGATCCTGTGCCAGCTCGATTTCACGGCGCGGCGCATGGGCCTGCCTGCCTTTGCGGAAGGCGCGGACAGGCCCCTGTCGAAGATGGCTACCGAAAGCATGCTGCTGGCGCTGGCCTTCGTGGTGGTGCTGGGCGGCATCTTCTGGGCCAATCTCCAGCCGGAACTGGCCGCTGTTCTGAGTTCGGCACTGCTGGCGCTGGTGGCACTGGTGGTGCTGCGGCGCGGCGGCTTTTCGCTGCGTTACCTGATCGACGAAGTGTCCGAGACAGGCCTTGCCGCCGCTGACGTCTTGCTGGTCTGCGCGCTGGCCGGCATGATCATCGGCATCCTGAGCACGACCGGGCTGGGCTTTGCCCTGTCGCTGATGCTGCTGGAAATCGGCAAGTCGAGCGTCTTCCTGCTGCTGGTGGTCACCGCGCTGGTCTCGCTGATCCTCGGCATGGGCATGCCGACCACGGCGGTCTACATGCTGCTGGCCACGCTCGCCGCGCCCAGCCTGGTCAAGCTCGGCATCCCGCCCATCGCGGCCCACATGTTCGTGTTCTACTATGGCCTGCTGTCGATGATCACGCCGCCCGTGGCGCTCGCAGCTTTCGCGGCCGCGTCGATCGCCAAGGCCTCGCCGGTGACGGTGGCCTGGCACAGCGTCAAGATCGGCTGGATCGCCTTTCTGGTGCCGTTCCTGTTCATCTACCAGCCGGCCATCCTGATGCAGGGCACAGCGGCGGAGATCCTGGCTGTCGCCATCGGCGCCGTGCTGGCGATTCCCCTGATCACGGCAGCCCTCGTCGGCCATGCGCTTGGGCCATTGGCCGGGCCTGAGCGGGCTCTGTGGCTGGTGATCGGTGTCATCATCCTGATCCCGGTCACGGCGCTGGGCCCGCTCGCTCTTTGGCTGGAGGCAGCGGCCTTCGTGGTCGGGGCAGGGCTGTTGCTGCGCCATGGTCTCACCACGCGCCATCCGGTGCCCGCATGATGCAGCGAGCACGTCCCCGGCAATGCTTGCGCGCAGGGCATGGCGGCTGCCGGCCCCGCGCCCTTTGTCCGGGCCGTTGAACTGTGCCAACCTTTGATCAGAGGCGCTGAAAGACATGTTCTTGCCAGACGGAATCCAGCCATGAGCGAACTCGATATCTACAAGCGTCAGGGCTTTGCCCAGAGTGTCGGCATTGGCGAGCGCCCGGCGCTTGTGCTGGTCGATTTCGTGCTCAGCTTCACCGACCCGGCCCATTTCGGCGGCGGCAACATCCAGGATGCCATCGACCGTTCGGTGGACCTGCTCGCCTTCGCCCGCACCCGAGGCTTGCCAGTGGCGCACACCCGCGTGGTCTATGCCGATGACGGCTCGGATGCCGGTGCCTTCACCCGCAAGGCACCTGGCCTGCTCAAGCTCACCGAGACCAGCCCGCTCAGCCAGATCGTCGATCAGGTCACGCCGATGCCCGGCGAACTGGTTGTGCGCAAGCGCCAGGCCTCGGCTTTCTTCGGCACAGACTTTGCCGGCTGGCTGGCCTGGAACCGCGTCGATACGCTGCTGGTTGCCGGTTGCACCACCTCCGGCTGCGTCCGCGCCACGGTGGTCGATGCGGTGGCCCACAACATGCGCACCATCGTGCTGACCGATTGCGTCGGCGACAGGGCCATGGCCCCGCACGAGGCCAACCTGTTCGACATGGGCCAGAAATACGCGGACCTGATGACCAGCGCCGAGGTCATGGCCGCCATTGCCGCCCGCAGGCCGGCCTGACCCGGCCCCACGCCCTCAAGGAGCATCCCGCCATGACCGACGCACAAGGCTTCCGCCGCAAGTTCGGCGTTCTCGGCCCCTCGACCAACACCATCGTGCAGCCCGATTTCGACGACATGCGGCCCCATGGCGTGACCAACCACTACAGCCGCATCTTCACGCCCAATGCCAACGCCGTCAGCAACGAGAGCTTCAGGGCAGGGGCCAACACCATCGCGGACAATGTGCTCGACGCGGTGCGCAGCGTCATGACCTGCGCCCCCGATTATCTGGTGATGGGCATGTCTGCCGTCACCTTTTTCGATGGCGAGAAGGGGGCCAATGCCTTCATTGCCAAGGTCGAAGCCGAAGCCGGCGTGCGTGTCAGCATCGGCAGCCATGCCTGCACCGAAGCCTTGCGCGCCTATGGCGGCGTCCGGCGCATCGCGGTCCTGTCGCCCTACTGGCCGGTGATGAACACCGAGGTCGCGCGCTATTTCGGCGATATGGGTTTCAGCGTCGTCCGCGACATCCCGCTGCAATGCCGCTCCTGGACTGCCATTGCCGAGGTCGACGACGCGACCTTGCGCGCTGCCCTGATCAAGCTCGACGGCGATGATGTCGATGCCATCGTGCAGGTCGGCACCAACCTGTCGATGGTGAGGCTTGCCGCCGCCGCAGAGTTGTGGCTGGGCAAGCCGGTGATTGCCATCAACACGGCAACCTACTGGCATGCCTTGCGCGCCAACGGCATCCCGGACCGCAAGGCTGGGTTCGGGCGGCTGCTGTCGGATTTCTGAAGCGAAACGGGAAGGGCCGCCAGCATGCCGGGTTCTGCGCGGGTCTCGCGGATCATCGATCTCGATCCCTTCATCCTGCCGCTCACCGGGCTGCTGCCTTCCGCCAGCCTCGATGATCTGGAGGACGTGCGCGAGTTGCTGGCCGGAACACATCTCGACTACGAGAACGCCACGCTCCATCTGGCGGTGCAGAGCCATCTCGTGCGCATCGGCGGCCGGACGATCCTGATCGATACCTGCGTTGGCGAGGACAAGCCCCGCTCGCGCCGGCCTGACTGGCATGAGCGCCGGCAGACAGGCTACCTCTCCCGTCTGGCCGCTGCCGGCTGCCGGCCGGAGGATATCGACCTTGTGATGTGTACCCACCTGCACGCCGACCATGTCGGCTGGAACACGCGGCTGGAGAACGGGCGCTGGGTGCCCACTTTCCCGAAGGCGCGCTATCTGATCGGTCGCACCGAACTCGCCTTCTGGTCGGAACGGGCGGCCCAACCGGCCGATTATCCGCTCAACCATGGCTCGCTGGCCGACAGTGTGCTGCCGGTGATCGAGGCTGGCCTCGCCGATCTCATCGACGATGGCGCGCAGGTTGCGCCGGGCGTGACGATCCTGCCGCTGCCCGGCCACACGCCGGGGCATGCCGGGCTCGAAATCGCCGAACCGGGCCAGCCCTCATTGGTATTCAGCGGCGACGCGCTGCATTCGCCGGTGCAGGTTGTCCACCCCGGCTGGTCCAGCGCCTTCTGCACCGATCCGGCCATGGCAGCCACGAGCCGTATCGCACTGCTGGAGCGGGCTGCCGAGACCGACACGGTGCTGATCCCGGCCCATTTGCGCGGGGAGGGCATGCGCATCAGCCGCATGGGCGCGCGCTTCAGGCCGCGCTTTTGCGGCTGCGATGGCCGCTGACCGCGCCCGTCAGGCCATTGCGGCGACATCGCGCAGCGACTGGATCATCGACGTGCGCATCAGGTAGGTCTTGTGCGCCTCGGCATCCGCCACGGTGCGGCGCAGGTCGGCATAGTAGGCCGCGCGGGCGGCCGGTTCGCGCGTGTTGAGCATCGCGCGGTTGCGCAGGGTCGTCTGCTGCACCACGTCGAGCGCGACCTTGCGGCGCTGGCGCTCATAGCGCTTCAGCGTGGCGAGGTCGGCCCCGCGGATGACCTCGGTCAACGTCGCAGCCAGATTGAAGGCATCGTGGATGCCGCCATTCAGGCCCATGCCGCCCAGTGGATTGTTGACGTGCGCCGCATCCCCGGCAATCAGCATGCGGCCCTCGACATAGTGCGATGCCACCCGCTCGTGCACGCGGTAGGCGGTGCGGTGGCGGATCTCGTAGGGCTCGGCGCGGGCATGGGCACCTTGCAGCAACCGTTCGATGCGCCCTGACGAGATCACATCCTCGTCGCTGAGGCTCGAATCGACCGGGAACAGCGCCCGCCAGACGCTCGCCGTGCGGATCAGCACGAACCATTCTTCCGGGTCGGAGATGTAGGAGATGTTGGACACATCCGGCATGGCTTCGCGAAAATCGAAGGTGGTCGAGACGGTCAGGAAGATTTCCGGAATCGTCTGTCCCTCGAACGCTGCACCCATCGCCTTGCGCACCACACTGCCGATTCCGTCCGAGCCGACGACAAAAGCGCCGCCAATCGTCTCGCTGTTTCCGTCCGCATCGACGACATCGACCTCCACGCCATCGGCTCCTTGCCGGGCCGCGACCGCCCTGGTGCCGAACCGGATCGTGGCCAGGTCCTTCTCCTTCAGTCTTGCATGCAGCATCTCGCCAAGCCGCCATTGCTCGCACTGAAGGCGATAGGGATGGTTGGTCTCATCGGCGATGCGGGCCAGTTCGAACGTGGCGACAGCGCCCTCCGTGCGGTCCCGGAACTGCCATGTCGGGCAGATCAGCCCTTGCGCGATCATGGCATCGGTCACGCCGAAGCGCTCCAGCATGTCCAGTGTCGGCGGATGGAAGGTCGAGGCGCGCAGGTCGCGCGGCAGATCCGGCGAGGCTTCCACCAGCGTCACCGGAATGCCCTCGTCGACAAGGAGGTTCGCTGCCACAAGGCCCACAGGCCCCGCCCCGATGATCAGGATCGGCTTGCTGGTGTTCATTTCGGATGCGCCTTCCTTGACAGGCCGTGCCAGCCGGTCATCATGCAGTTGTCCGGACAATCATGTCGCTGTCCGGTCCGCTGGGCAAGTGCCCAATGTGTCGCTTCTGTGGTGCAAGGGTCGTGGTTCCGATGCAGTATCCGTTTTCAGCCCTGCCATCGCGCGGTCGCCTGCATTGGCCCGGCGGCAAGCGGCTGGCGCTGATCATCACCATCAACCTCGAATACTGGGACCTGCTGAAGCCGACCGCCGCGACCTATTATGCCGGCGGCCCCTCGATCCTTCCCGACGCTCTGCCGGGCAACATCCCCGATTTCCCCAATTTCTCATGGCGCGAATACGGCCAGCGCGTCGGGGTCTGGCGGCTGTTCGATGCCTTCGACGAGGCGGGTGTTCCGGCCAGTTGCACCATGAACGCCAAGCTGGCGCTGGAGCGACCGGCCATCATCGAGGCCGCCTTGCAGCGCGGCCATGAGCTGATCCCGCACAACTATGAGCAGGGCGAGTTGCTCTGCCATCTCCAGCATGCGCCGGAGCAGGAGCGCGCGGTGATCGACCAGACGCTCGATGTCTTCCGCAAGACGACAGGGCGCACGCCGAAAGGCTGGCTGTCTTCGTCCCTGCGCGGCACGACGCAGACGCCGCGCCTGCTGGCCGAAAGCGGCCTGACATTCTGGTGCGATCTGATGAACGACGACCAGCCCTACATGATCGAGACCGGGGCAGGGCCGATCGTGGCGGTGCCCTATTCGATCGAGATCAACGATTTCACCCTGTTCCAGCGCCGTGGCCTGACCAACGAGGCAGGCTTCGATTGCATGAAGGAGCAGTTCGACGTGCTTTATGCCGAAGGCGAGCACACCGGCATGATGATGAATGTCGGCCTGCACCCGCACGTCATCGGCGTGCCGCACCGGATGAGCGCCCTCAAGCGCTTCCTCGCCTATGCGCGCCAGTTCGATGGTGTCTGGTGGGCAACCCGCGAGCAGGTGGCGGACGCCTATCGCCAACAGCATGCCAGCCACATCGCACCCGTGCCGGGAGGGAGCCCATGAGCGATGCCGTCAGCCTGGGCAAGCCGAAGCCGGCTCTGAGCAAGGGCGTCCTGATCGCGCTGGCTTGCATCGCCGCCGCCGGTCTCGCGATGCTTCTCGGTGGCCGCGTCATCACCCAGCAGATCATCTCCGGGCTGATGCTCGGCTCGATCTACATGACGGTGGCTGTGGCCTTCACGCTCACCATCGGCGTGCTCAACTTCCTCAATTTCACCATCCCGACCCTGTTCATGCTGACCGGCATGGTGGCCTGGGGGCTTTTGGCACGCGGCTATCTGGCCGGCTTCGGCGGCTGGGCCTGGTTGCTGGCATTGCTGGCCGGCATCGCCGTGTCGATCCTGGCCTCGCTGGTGGTGGAGCGGTTCACCTTCCGCTACCTCAAGACGCGCCATGGCGATGCCACCGAACATGCCATTCCGCTGGTCTCGTCGCTGGGCTTCCTGCTGATCTTCGAGCATCTGGTGCTGATCGCGCTCGGCTCGGAAGCGCAGCGCTTTCCGGTGCCGTTCAAAGCCGATCTTTATCTCGGTGGCCTGGTCATCGGCCTGCCGCAACTGGCCAGTCTGGCGCTGGCGCTCGGCATCGTGGCAGGCCTGACCTATGTGCTCAAGCAAACCCGCATGGGCCGCGCCTTGCGCACCATCGCCGAGAGTCCGGACACCGCATCCCTGCTGGGCGTCGAGGTGGCGCGCATCGTGCCCATCGTTTTCATCCTCACGGGTTTGCTGTCGGGTGTCGCTGCGGCCCTGTTCACGGTCAATTACGGCGATGTCTCGCCGTTCATGGGCGAGCACATCGGCACCAAGGCAATTGCCGCGATGGTGCTTGGCGGGCTCGGCTCTGTCTGGGGGGCTGTGGCCGGCGGGCTGATCGTCGGGCTGGCCGAGACCCTGTCCATCCATTTTCTCGGCGGCGATTCGGTGCAGATGGTGGTCTGGGGCATGCTGCTGCTGGTCATCATCCTGAGGCCGCAGGGCCTGTTCGGGGCTTCCTCCATCGGCAAGGGCAAGATGTGATGGCGAGCGTTTCAGTCCACGCCGCTTGCGACCGGAGGGCCATGCCATGAGCGGCTACGCCACCGGCATCGTTGCCATCCTGTGCATCAACCTGATCTTCGCCTATGCCATCTTCGTCACGGCGGCGGCGGGCCAGCTCAATCTCGGCGGGGCCGGCTTTCAGGCCATCGGGGCCTACACGGCGGCCTGGCTGTCGAGCAATGCCGGCCAGCCGGTGGTCGTCACCATTCCGCTTGCCATGGTCACCACGGCGCTGATCGGCTTCCTGATCTCGTTCCCCGTGCTGCGCACGCGCGGCGTCTACATGGTCTTGGCAACCTTCGCCTTCGGCCAGTTTGTCTCGGGCTTCCTGCTGCGCTCGCCGACCTTCGGTGGGGCCATCGGCATGGTCGTGTCCGATTATGTCGGCATCGGCCTGCTGATCGCCGCAGCCATCATCACCACGGCTCTTGTGTTCTTCCTGATGGCGAGCCGGCTCGGCCTCGCCATCCGGTCGATCCATGATGACGAACCGGTGTCGACCATCATGGGCGTCAACGTGCGCGCTGTGCAGGTCACCACCTTCACCATCGGCGGGGCGCTGGCCGGGCTCTCGGGCGCGCTCTATGCCCACCATTTCAGCTTCGTCGAGGCGCAGTATTTCAATTCGCTGCTCTCGATCTACGTGCTGCTGTTCGTGCTCATCGGCGGCACCCAGACGGCGTGGGGGCCGCTGGTTGGCAGCCTGTTCTTCACGCTCCTGCCCGAGGTGCTGCGTGTCGGCGGCTCCTGGCGCTATGTGGTCTTCGGCGTCGCCATCGTGGCGATGATGGTGCTGCGCCCGCAAGGTATCGTCACGCGCGAACTGGTGTCGCGCCTGTCGCCACGCAACTGGTTCGGCAGCCGGCCAGCGCCCGCCGCGAGGATGGCCGATGGCGGCTGATCCGATCCTCGCGCTGAGCAACGTCACCAAGCGCTTTGGTGGCCTCACCGTCTCCGATCAGGTGAGCTTTGCCGTGCCACGCGGGGCCCGCATGGCGCTGATCGGCCCCAATGGCGCGGGCAAGACGACGCTGTTCAACCTGATGTCGGGCGTCTATCCGCTGGATGGCGGCGAGATCGTGCTCGATGGCGCGCGCATCGACACCTTGCCCTCGCGCAAGCGCATCGCCATGGGCCTGTCGCGCTCGTTCCAGAACATCCGTCTGATGCCGCACCTGTCGGTGGTCGAGAACGTCATGCTCGGCCAGCACGCCCAGGCCAGCGGCATCGGCGACCTTTTGACCCCGATCTCCTGGATGAGGGGCGGACGCTGGCGCCGGCTGGCGGTCGAGCGGCTGGAAGCGGCGGGGATTGCCGTTCACCCCGATGCCGATGTCGCCAGCCTGCCCTATGGTGTGCGCAAGAAGATCGAGGTGGTGCGTGCGCTGATGAGCAAGCCGCGCCTGCTGATGCTCGATGAACCTGCGGCGGGTCTCAATCCGCGCGAGACAGCCGAACTGTCGGCCTTCCTGAAGGACGTGGCGGCCACCGGGGTCACGCTGCTGGTGGTCGAACACGATATGTCGTTCGTCCATGACCTGTGCGAGCACACGGTGGTGCTCAACTTCGGCAAGCTGATCTACGAAGGCCCGACACGCGCCGTGCAGGATGACGAGGCGGTGCGCGAGGCCTATCTCGGCAGCCGCCGCGTCGAGACGGCGGGAGGCTCCCATGCTGCTTGAGGTCGAAGGCCTCGACGTGCGCTATGGCCGCACCCATGCGGTCAGGGGCGTGTCGTTGTCTGTGGGCCAGGACGAGGTCGTCACCGTGCTCGGGGCCAATGGTGCGGGCAAGACATCGCTGTTGCGCGCCTTGCAAGGCATGGTGCCGGCGGCAGGTGGGCAGATCCGCTTCGACGGCGTCGACATCACGCGGATGTCCCCGCCCCAGCGCCTCCAGCGCCATCTGGCGCTGGTGCCGGAGGGCCGGCAGATCATGATCAGCCTCAGCGTGCACGAGAACCTGCTGATGGGGGCCTATTGCCGCCACGATGGCGGCGTCGCCCGCGATGTCGACGGCATCTATGACCGCTTCCCCAATCTGGCGGCACGCCGGCACATGCCGGCCTCGGTGCTCTCGGGCGGCGAGCAGCAGATGCTGGCCATCAGCCGAGCGCTGCTGGCGAAGCCCCGGCTGATGATGCTGGACGAGCCGTCGCTTGGCCTGTCGCCGCTGCTCGTCGAGCGCCTGTTCGGCCTGCTCGGCAGCCTGCGCGATGAGGGGCTGGCCATTCTTCTGGTCGAGCAGAACACGCAAATGGCGCTCGAAGTCGCTTCGCGCGGGCTGGTCATGGAACTGGGCAGCGTCGTGCTTCAGGGTCCGGCCGATGACCTGCGCCACAATGACCGCCTGGCCGCCGCCTATCTCGGCCACGCTGCACCAGCCGCAACACCGGCCGCGCCACTTTCATCACCACCTGCCACCCCTCCATCCAGCAACGGGAGAGCCTGATGACACATCGCCTGACACCCCTGACCTTCGCGGCGTTGGCCCTGGCCGGGCCGTGCCTCATGCCCGTCTCAGCCGGCGCGCAGGAGATCGTGCTCGGCCTGAGCATGGTCAAGTCCGGCCCGCTCAAGACCGTGGGCGAAGCCACCGAGACGTCGGTGGACATTGCGGTCGAGGAAATCAACGCCAGGGGCGGGGTCAACGGCAGGAAGATCCGCCTGGTCAAGTTCGACACCGGCTCCGATCCGCGCCAGGCCGCCACCGCCACCCAGAAGCTGGTGCAGGATGATGGCGCGCTGGCGATCATCGGGCCGTTCTCATCGGGCGAGGCCGCCGTCGCCTTCCCGGTGGGTGAGCGCCTCGGCGTGGTGCAGATGCCCAATGCTGCCTCTCAGCCAGGCCTGACCGGCAATTTCAGCTATGCGTGGCGCCTGACGGCCGACGAGGGCAAACAGTTCGGACGCCTGATCGCCAGCCTGCGCAAGAAGAACATCAAGACCGACAAGGCCGAGATCATGTATCTCTCGGACGAGCGCGTCTCGAACATCTCGGGCACCCAGTTCTATCCGGCCATCCTGCGCGCCTCGGGCATCGCCTTCGGCGAGCCGATCGCCTTCCAGTATCGCAGCTTCGATGTCGCGCCGCAGATCGCCCAGATCGTGCAGCGCAACCCGGATGTGGTCGCGCTCGCCGCCACCCCGGACAGTGCCGGCAAGGTCATCAAGGAATTGCGCCGGCAGGGCTTCACAGGCCGCGTCATCGGCTCGCAGATCTTCGCCGATCCCAACGCGCTCGACCTGTTCGGCCGCGACGCCGACGGGCTGTTGATCGTCGCCGGCTTCTGGTCCGACCGCAACGAGGCAACCCGCAGCTTCACGAGGAAGTTCGCCGAGGAAAATGCCAAGCGCGGGCTGGTCACCAAGAAGGTGCCGCATCACACCGACGCACAGGCCTATGACATCGTCTACCTGCTCAAGCAGGCCATGGAGAAGGCCGCCGTCACGGGCGACCCTGCCAAGCGCGCCGAGGAGCGCACCGCCATCCGCGAAGCCATGAAGGGCATCCGCTTCACCGGTGTCACCGGCGATGGCACCTGCTTCAACGCCGCCCGCGATGCGCAGCTTCCCGGCTTCGTCATCGAGATTAACGACCTGAAGTGGAACCTGTTCGACCAGCACCCCGCCGATCCTTGCCCCTGAGGCTGTGATCGACGTCTTGCCGCGCTGGCAGGCAGGCAAGAGCAAGGACAGGCCACCGCGCGGCTGCGGCGGCCTGTCCCATCCATGCGCCCGCGCCGCGCATGAACTGGCGGGGCAAGGGCGTGCCGGGATTAAATGTTGCCTTGCGTGACCAAGGCCAGGCACCCAACGTCTTTTCGCTTGTAAGACCAGGTGAGCTTGATTAAAGCGAGCGCACCGTGAACGCGCGGAAAACTGTCCAGCGCGGATCCTGTTGGGGGATCGTCTAACGGTAGGACCCCAGACTCTGACTCTGGTTGTCTAGGTTCGAATCCTAGTCCCCCAGCCACATCGCGCGATGGTCCATCGTTTCCAGGCCGGCTGGCCATGCGCATCATGGTGGCAGACCGCAACCTGACCTCAACCCCATG
>JALORF010000061.1 GCA_025459195.1 Beijerinckiaceae bacterium | reverse complement strand
TTCCTGCATGATCCCCTGAGAGCCCAGGCACACGCCCGGACGGCCCTCAGGGGCTGCTAAGAAGCAGGCCGAGGCCAAGCGACGGAGCGGCCAGCCGCGAACCTGCGAGGAACTCGCAAGGCAGGGCGCGGGCTGTGGCGGCGTCGAACGTCATGAGTTAGTGATACGGTGCCTCGACCAATCTGGCAAGACCGACATGAGACGCGAAAACTTCAACCGTTTCTGCCACTCCCTGCCCCACACCAGCCATGTCGTGCAATGGGGTGGGGCTGATGTCTGGAAAGTTGGTGATGAGGGCCAGGCGAAGGTCTTTGCCGTTGGCATGGGGGATGATGGCACAGGCGACTGGCTTGCCGTCTCCTTCAAGTGCTCGCGCCTGAGCTTCGACATGCTCAAGGACGCGCCCGGCTTCAGGCCGGCCCCCTATCTCGCCTCGCGCGGCATGATCTGGCTGCAGCGCACCTCTCCGGAGAGCATGGACGACCCTGCCTTCGAGGCCTACCTCCGCGAAAGCCACCGGCTGGCCTCGCTGAACCTGCCCAAGGCCCGGCAGCGTGCCCTGGGCCTGAACCAGACCACGGCAGGGCGCCCTTAAGGCTGGGGCCGGTTGCGCGGCTGGCGTGGCTGCACGCGCGCATATCCTTCCGGCTCGGCAAAGCGCGCCGGGTCCTGCGGGCCGAACACCACGTTCAGCGCCTCGCTGCCGCCGGTGATGCCCGATATCGTCGCCAGTGTGCGCAACATCACGCCCTCTGCCGTCAGACAGGTCGTGCCTTCGCTGGTCTTGTCGCGGAATCGCCAGATCGTGCAGGCAAGCCCGGCGACTTGGGCTGTGCCCTCTTTCGTGAAGCTCGCATCCAGCGCCGGCCCAAGCTGGGCCTGCTGCACAACGGCCGGCATATCCATGATACGGCGCGCCTCCTGCATGACGATGAAACCCCGTCCCTGGCCATGATCCGCCACGGACCAGCCTAGGCCGGGCACATCGACGCGCAGCTTCTGGAGGGCCTGCGACCATTCCATGCGGGTCACGAGAGCCTCGGAGCCCGGTGGCCCGCCCAGCGCCCTGTAGTCGACCGCCACGTCCCGGACGGGTCGCAGCACGGGCTTGTCCTGCGCCATCCCCGGCATAGCGGCGAACATGGCAGGCAGCAGGATCGCGAGGCATCTGGCTGGCAAGACACGGCGGGACATGGCGGCACTCCCCTGCAATGCCCCGCATTCTGGCACACCTGGGTGTGTCGTCCCAGCGCGATCAAGATGCAGCAGACATTCCGCCACCTTGCGCTTGGCCCCACTCAGCCCTTGCATCGTGCGCCGCCACAGTCCACTTGGGCGGCCATGGCCCCGCCCCTTCTCACTCTCAAGGATGTCCGCCACGGATTCGGCGGCCAGCCTTGCCTCGATGGCACCGAGCTTGCTGTCCTGCCGCGCGACCGCATCTGCCTGATTGGCCGCAATGGCTCGGGCAAATCGACCTTGCTCAGGATTGCCGCCGGCCTGATCGAGCCGGAGCGCGGCGAGCGCTTCGTGCACCCTGGCGTCACCATGCGCTACCTGCCGCAGGAGCCTGATTTCGCCGGCTTTGCCACCACGCGCGCCTATGCCGAAGCAGGCCTGACGCCGGGCGACGATGCCTACCGCGTGAGCTATCTGCTCGAACAACTCGGCCTGACCGGCGAGGAAGACCCCTCGCGCCTGTCAGGCGGCGAGGCCAGGCGCGCGGCACTGGCCCGCACGCTGGCGCCGGAGCCGGACCTGTTGCTGCTGGACGAGCCGACCAACCACCTCGATCTGCCTGTCATCGCCTGGCTGGAGCAGGAACTGGCCGCTTCGAAAAGCGCATTGGTGCTGATCAGCCATGACCGGCGCTTTCTCGAAAGCCTGTCGCGCGCCACGGTCTGGCTGGATCGCGGCAAGGCTCGGCGGCTCGACCAGGGCTTTGGCAGCTTCGAGGCCTGGCGCGACAAGGTGCTGGAAGAGGAAGAGCTCGAACGCCACAAGCTCGACCGCAAGATCGCCAACGAGGAACACTGGCTGCGCTATGGCGTGACCGCCCGGCGCAAGCGCAACGTCAAGCGCCTTGGCAACCTGCATGCCCTGCGCGAGGAGGCCCGCACCTATCGCCGCGCCCAGGGCAACATCACCCTGGCCGTGACCGAGGCCGACACCGCCGGCAAGCTGATGATCGAGGCGAAGTCCATCGCCAAGAGCTATGATGGTCGGCCCATCGTCGGCGATTTCTCGATCCGCATTTCGCGCGGCGAGCGTGTCGGCATCGTCGGGGCCAATGGCGCGGGCAAGACCACGCTGATCAACATGCTCACAGGCGGCCTTGCGCCCGACGGCGGGACGGTCGTGCTCAGCCCCGCCACCCAACTGGCCACGCTCGACCAGCGCCGCGACAGCCTGAAGGACGAGTGGACACTGGCCGAGGCCATGACCGACGGGCGCGGCGACATCATCGATGTGGCCGGCGAGCGCAAGCACGTCATGGGCTATCTCAAGGATTTCCTGTTCACGCCCGAGCAGGCCCGCACCCCGATCAAGGTGCTCTCCGGCGGCGAGCGGGGCCGGCTGATGCTGGCCCGCGCCCTCGCCAAGCCTTCCAACCTGCTGGTGCTTGACGAGCCGACCAATGATCTTGACCTCGAAACCCTCGACCTCTTGCAGGAAATGATCGCCGACTACAGCGGCACTGTCATCCTCGTCAGCCATGACCGCGACTTTCTCGACCGCACGGTCAATGCCGTGATCATGGCCGATGGCGCAGGCCGCTTCACCACCTATGCCGGCGGCTACAGCGACATGGTCACCCAGCGCGGCGAGGGCGTGACCGCACGCAAGGGCCAGGGCAACCGGCTTTCCGCCATGGCCAAGGGCACGGAGCCCCAGCCGGCGGCACCCGTCCGCGAGGCGAAGGCGCGGCTGACCTTCAAGGACCGCCACGCGCTCGAGACCTTGCCCGTCACCATCAACAAGCTGCATGCCGACATCGCCAAACTCAACGCGCTGCTGGCCGAGCCCGGCCTGTTCGAAACCAACCCGGCCCGTTTCAACAAGGCCGTGGAAGCGCTTGCGCTGACCCAGACACGCCTGGTCGAGGCGGAAGAGGAATGGCTCAGGCTGGAACTGCTGCGCGAGGAAGCGGAAGCATAACGCACAGATGGCCGGACCTTGCGATGAACCAGCGAGATCAAGGGCCTCAATCCGGTGCCACGATCCTCAGCCTGAGCGTGTCGAAGGCTGACCACCAGATCCTCGCATCTGGAGCCTCGCCCTTCGAGACGCTCAGGGTGAGGATGCGGTGAACAGATTTGGCGAGAGAAACAGACCGGGCGTTGGACTGGGCGTTGGGCCGTATTTGCCCTACCCGCCCACCAGCGCCAGCCAGCCATCCTCGTCGATGACCTCGATGCCGAGGTCGCTGGCGGCCTTCAGCTTCGAGCCGGCGCCGGGGCCGGCCACCACCAGATCGGTCTTCTTCGAGACCGAACCCGCCACCTTCGCCCCCAGCCGCTCGGCCATCGCCTTGGCTTCGTCCCGCGTCATCTTTTCGAGCGCCCCCGTGAACACCACGGTCTTGCCGGCGACGGGTGATTCTGTTGTGGCCTTTTGCGCATCGACAATGGTCAGTTGCGCCGCCAGCCGGTCGACAATGGCGCGGTTGTGGTCCTCGCCGAAATAGGCCCTGATCGCCTCGATCACGCTTTCGCCGATCTGGTCGATGGCATCCATCTCCTGCATCGTGTCGGCATCGCCCGCCGCGACGCGCATGCAGGCCGCATCGAAGGCTGCCCACGACCCGTAGTTGCGGGCCAGCATCTTGGCGGTGGTCTCGCCAACATGGCGGATGCCAAGCGCGAAGATCAGGCGCTCGAGCCCGATCGTCCGCCGGGCCTCGATGGCCGTGAACAGGTTGCGGGTCGAGACCTCGCCGAAGCCTTCATGGTTCTGGATGCGCTGAAGATTGCCCGGTGCCTCATCGCGGCCCTGAAGGGTAAAGATGTCGGCAGGCTCGCGGATCAGTCCCTTCTCGAAGAAGAAGGCAATCTGCTTGTCGCCCAGGCCTTCGATGTCGAAGGCCCGGCGCGAGCAGAAATGCTTCAGGTGCTCGATGCGCTGGAACGGGCAGGCAAACTCGCCGGTGCAGCGCCTGACCACGCTGGCGATACCGGCGGCGGTCGTTTCCTTGACGACATCCGTTTTCAGATCGCACGGGCAGAGATGCGGAAAGACAAAGGCCGCCGCGTCGGCCGGGCGCTGTTCCGCCACAACCGCGACCACCTGCGGGATGACATCGCCGGCCCGCTGCACCACCACCATGTCGCCGATGCGCACATCGAGCCGGGCAATCTCATCGGCATTGTGCAAGGTGGCGTTCGAGACGACCACGCCGCCCACCGTCACCGGGGCGAGCTTGGCCACCGGTGTCAGGGCCCCGGTGCGCCCCACCTGGATGTCGATGGCCTCGACGCGCGTCATTGCCTTTTCGGCGGGGAACTTGTGGGCCGTCGCCCAGCGCGGCGCGCGACCGACAAAGCCGAGCCGCTGCTGCCAGTCGATTCGATCGACCTTGTAGACCACGCCGTCGATATCGTAGCCCAGCGATGCGCGCATCGCCTCGATGGCGGCATAGTGTTCGAGCAGGGCCT
Source organism: Beijerinckiaceae bacterium (assembly GCA_025459195.1). Lineage (GTDB taxonomy): Bacteria > Pseudomonadota > Alphaproteobacteria > Rhizobiales > Beijerinckiaceae > Allobosea. The sequence goes on along the minus strand of JALORF010000061.1, from coordinate 10,491 downwards.
CAACGCTATCGCAGCGCCGCATTAGCGGATTGACCGGCAGGCCCCAGCCCCTGAAGGCCGCCACAATGTCGAACTGGCTGGCCGCCGGCAGGCGCTCCGCATCCCCCCAGGCATAGGCGAAGAAGCGCAGCGGGCGCTGGGCCGTGATGGCCGGATCAAGCTGCCGCAGGCTGCCCGCAGCGGCATTGCGCGGATTGGCGAATTCCTTCTCGCCGGCCTCGCGCTGGCGGGCATTGAGAGCGGCAAAATCGGCATGGCCGAGATAGACCTCGCCACGCACCTCGAACACGGACGGCACATTGCCGGTGAGATGCTGCGGAATGTCGGCAATGGTGCGGGCATTGATGGTGACATCCTCGCCCTCCTCGCCATCCCCGCGCGTGGCGGCCTGCACCAGCCGCCCGCCCTCGTAGCGCAGCGCCAATGACAGCCCGTCGATCTTGGGCTCGGCCGTCAGCACCACGGGCTCGTCGGCGCCAAGACCGAGGAAGGAACGGATGCGCGCCACGAAATCGGCCACATCCGCCGCGCTGAAGCTGTTGGCCAGCGACAGCATCGGCACCCGGTGGCGCACCTTGGCGAACCTGTCCTGCGCCCGCGCGCCGACCTTGCCGCCCAGACCGCGCCCCTTCAGCAGCGGAAAAGCGGCTTCGATGGCCTCCGCCCGGCGGCGCAGCGCGTCATAGTCGGCATCGCTGATCTCGGGCGCATCACGGCCGTGATAGGCCTCGTCGGCCGCCGCAATCAGCACCATGAGTTCGTCGTGCTCGATCTCCGCTTCCAGCGGCAAAAGCCTGTCGGGCGGCGTGGCGAAAGTGGCAGGGCGCTTCGGCATCCCGGTGTCATAAGCCGGCCTGCGCCGGCGCGAAAGGGGGCAATGCTGCCGCGCACTCAAGGCACGAGAGACGAGTGCAGCCGCGCACTCAAGGCGTCAGGGCCGTTTCCAGCAGCCGGCGTGCCGCCGCCCGTGCCTCGTCGGTGATCATCGCTCCGGCCAGCATGCGGGCCAGTTCCTCAGCCCGTTCGCTGCCCGCCAGCGGCGTGATCCGCGTCGCCACCCGCTCGGGCGCAATGGCCTCTTTGGAGATCAGGAAATGCTGCCCGGCCTTCGCCGCCACCTGCGGGGCATGCGTCACCGAGACGACCTGGACCCTGGCCGCAAGCCTGGCAAGCCGCTCTCCGATGGCATCGGCCACCGCCCCGCCGACACCGGTGTCGATCTCGTCGAAGATCAGCGTCGGAGCCGAGCCACGGTCGGCCAGAACCACCTTCAGCGCCAGCATGAAACGGGACAGCTCCCCGCCGGACGCGACCTTGAACATGGGGCCGGGCCGCGTGCCCGGATTGGTCTGGACCCAGAACTCGACCTGGTCGATCCCTGTCGCCGTCCACGCGTCGGGATCGGTGGTGACATGCGTGATGAAGCGCGCGCGCTCCAGTTTGAGAGGTGGCAATTCCAGGGCAACCGCCCCATCAAGCCGCGCTGCCGTGGCGTGCCGCGCCGTGCTCAGCGCCGCTGCCGCAGCCCGGTATGCCTCGGAGCGCAGCGCCAGCGTGGCCTCCAGCGCCTTCAGGTGCTCCTCGCCGGCATCGAGCGCGGCAAGATCGGCAACATAGCGCGCCTGAAGCTCGGAAAGCTGATCCACCGGAACGTCGTATTTGCGCGAGGCGGCGCGCAGCGCGAACAGGCGCTCCTCGCAGGTTTCCAGTTCGCGCGGATCGAATTCGCTCGCCCGGAGCGCGCGTTCCAGCGCCGTCGCCGCATCGTCGAGCGCCAGCAGCGCCGCTTCCAGCGCCTTCACCGGAGCCTCGACCAGTTGCGGGGCCTGCACGGCGCGGCGCTCAAGCCGGCGCATCAGCGAGGACAGTTCCGGAATGGGTGAGCCTTGCCCGCTCAGTGCCTCACTGGCTTCAGCCAGATCCTTCGCCACCTTCTCCGACTGCATCATCAGATGCCGCCGCTCCGCCAGCGCGCTCTCTTCGCCGGCCTCGGGCGCGAGCGCGCCTAGCTCATCGGCGGCATGGCGCAGGAAATCAGCCTCCTTGCGCGCGGCCTCGACCCTGGCCCGTGCCCGGTCCAGCTCGCCGCGTGCGTCGCGCCAGGCCCGCCAGGCATCCGCCACGGCCAGGCTCATGCCCCCAAGATCGCCGAAGACATCGAGCATGGTCCGGTGCGTGTCCGGTTCGATCAGCGCCCGGTCATCATGCTGGCCATGGATTTCGACCAGCGTGGCCCCGATGGCCTTCAGCACCTGCACGGAGACCGGCTGGTCATTGATGAACGCGCGCGTGCGCCCATCCGCCACCTGAACCCGGCGCAGGATCAGATCACCATCGACCTCGATGTCATGGCTGCGGGCCAGCACGCGGGAGGGATGATCCGGGCCGGGGTCGAACACGGCGGTCACCTGCCCCTGCGGCTCGCCATGGCGCACCAGCCCGCCATCGCCACGCCCGCCAAGGGCCAGCGCAAACGCATCGAGCAGGATGGATTTGCCCGCACCGGTCTCGCCGGTGAGGACACTCAGGCCGGAGGCAAGGCCAAGCTCGAGCCGATCGATGAGGACAATGTCACGAATCAGCAGTTGCGCGAGCATGGCTCGCTCATCGCGCCAGACCGACGACCCGCGTGAAGCCCTGGAATGCCCGGCTGATCCACGAACCTGCCTGCTCGCGCGGCTCAAGCCCGCCCGATTGCAGCAGGGAGTAGGCATCGCGATACCACGGGCTCTCGGGGAAGTTGTGCCCCAGCACCGCGGCTGCGGTCTGCGCCTCGTTGGTGACACCGAGCGCCAGATAGGCTTCGGTCAACCGCATCAGCGCTTCCTCGACATGGCGCGTGGTCTGATACTTCGACACGACATCACGGAACCGGTTGATGGCAGCGGGGAAATTGCGCTGCTTCAGGTAGAAGCGCCCGACATTCATCTCCTTGCCGGCCAACTGGTCCTTGGCGAACAGGATTTTCTCGCGTGCATCCAGCACGTACTCGGACTTCGGATAGCGGTCGATCAGTTCCTGGAGTGCCACCAGAGCCCGTTCAGTGCGCTCCTGGTCGCGACCGATGTCAGGGATCTGGTTGTAGTTCGACATGGCCAGCAGATACTGCGCATAAGCGGCATCCTTGTCGCCCGGATGCAGCGTCAGGAAGCGCCGGGCGGCGGTGATGGCCTCATCATAGCGCTTGCCTTCATAATGGGCGAAAGCCGTCATGATCAGCCCGCGCTTGGCCTGCGGCGAGAAGGCGGCCTGCCGGTCGATATCGCTGAACGCCTTGGCAGCGCCGGCTGTATCGCCACTCTGCAGGCGGGCAAGGCCCTGATTGTAGAGCGTGTCGGGCGCCACCTCGGGCAGCAATTCCTGCTTGTAGCGCGAGGTCGTGTCGAACGGATTCAGCGACGAAATCGTGTCGCAGCCGGCAAGCCCGAGGGTTGCCGAGAGCACGATCAGGTGCGTCAATTTCAATCGGGCCATGAAACCTGCCTCAAAACATGCCGCTTCGCAAAAAAACCGGCTTCACGCGACCATCAAGCCTGAACGCCGAGCATGTAACCCATTGCAGGGCCCTTCGCCAAGCTGGATTTCACCGCACCGGCCAATGTCGCGGCCCGGTGGCCCCTGCCCTGTTTCAAGCAATGGACCTGTGTCGAATTCAAGGCCGGCAAGCCGGAACCTGCCCGGTCCTTGCCAGATCGCGGCCCGCCTTCAGCCCAGCGATGGCGCGTAGGCGGCGGCCGACATCCGGACACGGCTGGCCGGAACCACGTCCTTGGCCTCGACAATCTCGAAATTGGCAGGGTCAGAGAACAGTTCGCGCAGCACGGCGATGTTCAGGCGATGGCCCCCGCAATGGGAGCGGAACAGGCCGATGATCGGCAGGCCGGCCATGGCAATGTCGCCGACGGCATCGAGCAGCTTGTGGCGCACGAACTCGTCCTCGAAGCGCAGGCCCTCGGGGTTGATCACGCGGTCGTCGCCAATGGCCACGGTGTTTTCGAGCGAAGCGCCGAGCGCATAGCCGTTCTTCCACAGCAACTCGACATCGCGCATGAAGCCGAATGTGCGGGCGCGGGAGACTTCAGCCGCGAAATTCTCAGGGTCGAGCTCGAGCACGCGGCGCTGGCGGCCGATCACGGATGTCTCGAAGTCGATCGAGACATCGAAATGCAGGCCGTCTTCATCGTGCGGCAGAAGCTCGCTGCGGGCATCGCCCTTGCTGGCGACAACGTGGCGCAGCACGCGCACATACCGGCGCGCAGCGGAAAGGTTGACCAGCCCGGTCTCGCGGATCGCCTCCACGAAGGCCTCGGCACTGCCATCCATGATCGGCACTTCCGGCCCGTCGATCTCGACAAGGGCGTTGTCCACACCCAGGCCATAAAGTGCGGCCATGATGTGCTCGACGGTCGAGACCGCGCCGTGCTGCGGGTCACCCAGCACGGTGCACAGTTCGGTCATGCTGACATTGCCGTAGCGGGCGGGAATACGACGCTGCAAACCGCCTTCGAGGCCAGTGCGCAGGAAAATGATCCCGTGGTTGATGGTGGCAGGACGAATGACAACGGTGGCCTGATTTGCGGTGTGGACGCCATATCCCGCGAGAACGATGGCGTCCCGCACTGTTGTCTGGCGTCCGGATGTCATTCTGTCAGTCCCTTGAACACCTGATGTCCGTCGGCTTTTCGCCATGGATCGGACGCAGGATCATGCCCGGTAATCTGGCAGGGCGTGGGTTGAGTCGCCCCCTGTCAGCGGCTGCACCATACCGGCGCGAGCGCATTGCACAAAATCACGCTTCTTATCGCTCTGTTACAATTTGAGCGATTGAAGACGATTGATCATTTGTTCATGATGATCAACGTCTTGTTAAAAAAAGTTCACCCGCCTTGTGCAAGGCGGGTGATGGTTAACACACCGAAAATTTCAAACCGATTTCAATTCGCCTGACGTCGCAGGAAGGCCGGAATCTCGAGCTGGTCATCGTCGGCCTGGCGCTGAGGTTGCGCGCGGCCGCGCACATCGAGTTGCCCTTCGGCGGCACGCGCCGGCTGGGGCTGGACCGGACGGCGCATGTATTCGGCATGGGCCGCGGAGGGCGCGGGTGCAGGCGATGCCACGGCGCGCGGAAGCGGCGGGGCGGCCTGGGTCGGCGCGTCTGCCACCTCATGCTCGTCGCGGCGGCCGAAGCCGACAGAGGCCAGCCTCTGCATCAGCGACATGCGCTTCTGGTCGGCGGCGTGGGCCGGCTGCGGCGCTGGCGGCGCAGAGCGGGCCGCAAGCTGATTCTGGGCGGGAACCGGCAGATCCTCGACCCGCGGCAGGCGCACCGGGCGGATGCGCTCGGCCTGCGGCGGGATGAAGCTGTCACGCTGCAGATCGGCGGCCTCCTCCAGGCGGCGCTGGGACGGCTCCTGCGGGGGCAGGTCGGCCGTCAGCACAACGCGCGGCTGTGCCGGTTCGATGCGCACGGTTTCGGCGATGATCGTTGGCTGCGCGGCAACCGGCTCAAGCTGGACCGGCGCTTCCTCGACCGGGGAAGCGGCCACCGGCTGCGGGGCCGGCGTGGTGATCACCGAGGCCATGGGCCGGAAGGCCGGCGCGGCCGCATTGGCCTGGGCCCTGAGGCGGGCCTCGGCCTTGAGCCGCTCGGCGACCTCGGCAATGCGCTTGTCGATCGCGGAAACCTCGGGCTGCATCTGGATCGAGGCGGCATCGATGCCGGTGGCGACCACCGAAACACGCATCACCCCTTCCATGCTCTCGTCGAAGGTCGCGCCGACGATGATGTTGGCTTCTTCGTCGACCTGCTCGCGGATGCGGGTGGCGGCTTCATCGACCTCGTAGAGCTTCATGTCGCGCCCGCCGGTGATCGAGATCAGCAGCCCGCGCGCACCGCGCATCGAGACCTCGTCGAGCAGCGGGTTGGAGATCGCGGCCTGGGCTGCGGTCTCGGCGCGCTTCTCGCCGGAGGCTTCCCCCGTGCCCATCATCGCCTTGCCCATGCCGCGCATCACGGCGCGCACGTCGGCGAAGTCGAGGTTGATCAGGCCGGGCTTGACCATCAGGTCGGTGATGCAGGCAACGCCCGAGTAGAGCACCTGGTCGGCCATGCCGAACGCGTCAGCGAAGCCGGTGTTCTCGTTGGCGATGCGGAACAGGTTCTGGTTCGGGATCACGATCAGCGTGTCGACGGACTGCTGCAATTCCTGGATGCCGGCATCGGCCATGCGCAAGCGGCGCGTGCCTTCGAACTGGAACGGCTTGGTGACGACACCAACCGTGAGGATGCCGAGTTCGCGCGCGGCGCGGGCCACGACCGGGGCAGCGCCCGTGCCGGTGCCGCCGCCCATGCCGGCGGTGATGAACACCATGTGCGCGCCGGCGAGATGATCGCGGATCTCGTCGATGACCTCTTCGGCAGCCGCGCGGCCGACTTCCGGCTGGGAGCCGGCGCCGAGCCCTTCGGTGACCTGAAGGCCCATCTGGATGATGCGCTGGGCGCTGCTCATCGCCAGGGCCTGCGCATCTGTGTTGGCGACCACGAAGTCGACACCCTGAAGGCCGGCCTGGATCATGTTGTTGACAGCGTTGCCGCCGCCGCCGCCGACACCGAAAACGGTGATCCGGGGCTTCAGTTCCCGAATGTCCGGGGCTTGCAGGTTCATCGCCATGATCGTGGCCTCTCTCGTGTTTGGGCGCCCGGCCAGCGCCTGTGTCTGTCTCGATGTCTGGGAGCCCGCCGCCACGGCCTCCCGGTTCAGGTCCGATCCGCCACCGCGCGGATCAGGTCTTGGTCTGCTTCAGGCCCGTCAGAAACTGTCCTTGAGCCAGCGCCCGACGCGGGAGAGGTAGCCCCCATCCGTTCCGGTCGCGAGATAGCCGCCCGATGAGCGCGGCTCGAAATGTTCGATATGGGCCATCTGCGGATAGATCAGCAGGCCCACGGCACCGGCAAAGGGTGGGCCCTTCGCAGCTTCCGGCAGCCCCTTGATGCCGAGCGGACGGCCGATGCGGACCTGCCCGCCCAGCACCGAGCGCGCCAGTTCCGGCAGGCCGGTGAGCTGGCTGGCCCCACCGGTCAGCACCACGCGCCGTCCGGCCTGGTCGGCGAAATGCGCCGCCTTCAGGCGGTCGCGCACGAGTTCGAGGATCTCCTCGACGCGCGGGCGGATGATCCTGACGAGATTGGACCTCGGGATATGGCTTTGCTGGTCGCGGTCTTCGTCATCGACCGAGGGCACCGTGATGATGTCGCGCTCGTCCGAGGCGGTCGCCATCGTGCTGCCATACAGGGTCTTGAGGCGCTCGGCGGCGACGACCTTGGTGGACAGTCCGCGCGCCAGATCCATGGTGATGTGATGGCCGCCGACCGCGATGCCGTCGGCATGCACGAGATGGCCTTGCGAGAACACGCCGATGCTGGTCGTGCCGCCGCCCATGTCGACCAGCACGACGCCCATTTCGGCCTCGTCGTCGACCAGTGCCGACAGGCCCGAGGCATAGGGCGTGGCCACGACAGCCTCGACCGTCAGGTTGCAGCGCTCGACCGCGAGCATCAGGTTGCGCGCAGCGGAGCCCTCGCCGGTGACGACATGCATGTCGACCGACAGTGAGCGGCCCATCAGGCCGCGCGGATCGGTGACGCCTGGCTGGCCATCAAGCGCATAGCCCGTGGGCAGCGCATGCAGCACGGCGCGGCCCGGCCGCACGCTGTGCGAGGCGGCAGCAGCCAGCACCCGCTTGACATCCTGGTCGGCTACCGAGCCGACCCTGAGATCGACACTCGCCGTGAAGCTCTGCGAGCCGAGACGCCCGCCGGTCTGATTGACGATGACGGACTGCACCTCGACCTTGGCCATGCGCTCGGCAGCGTCCACCGCCTGGCGGATGCCGCGCTCGGCCAGTTCGAGATCGACGACAGCCCCGCCCTTGAGGCCCATGGAGCGGGTGTGGCCGATGCCGATGACGCGGGCCAGATGGGTCCGGCCACGCAACTGGTCGCTGGCTTCGGTGGGCTGGAGTTCGGCAATCAGGCAGACGATCTTGCTGGTGCCAACATCGAGCACCGACATGATGGCGCTCTTGCGCGTCGACAGCGGCCTCAGGCGCGGCGTCAGTCCCTGGGAGAACAGGCTCATGCCGCGCCTCCCTTCGGCTTGGGCCGGTTCTTCAGCATCTCGGCACGGGCCGCAGCCGCTTCCTCGGTCAGGCGGACGGTGACACGGTCCGGCTGGCGCAGGTCAACGGCGATGATGTCCTTGTCGAGCAGCTTGTGCTCGCGGGCCAGCCGTTCGAGCCGGCGTATGGCTTCGTCGGCCCCGTCCTCCGGCAGGCGCACATCAAGACCGTTGCTCATCTTCAAGGTCCAGCGCCGCTCGGAGACCAGCGTGGCACCCCTGATCTGGCCACGCAGCGAGCCGGCTTCGGCCAGCAGCACGACATAGTCGCGCGCCCGCTTGTTGGCACCGGGGCCCACAACCAGCGGCAGATGGGCAAAGCGCTCGTCGCGCAGCCTGTCGATGACAGTGCCGTCGGACGCAATGATCGAAATCTCGCCATTGAGCTGCCACAGCGCGAACGGCTCGCGCTCGCGGATGACGATGGTGAGCTCACCCGGATAGAGCTTGCGAATCTGCGCCTCACGGATCAGGGGCTGGGCTTCGAGCTTCTCGCGCGCCTCGCGCACGTCGAAGAAGGCCAGCGAGACCTGCGGCGTGATCCCTGCGGCTTTCAGCACTTCGCCTTCACCGAGCTCGGCCAGACCCGAAATGGTGATGCGGTCCATGCCGAGGCCCAGCGTGCGGGCCAGCACATGGTGGGGCTCGCCGAATGTCTTGCGGAAGCTGTCGGCATGGCCGCCCAGCACCAGGCCCGCCGCGCCGATGCCAGCCAGGAGCGTCAGCGAGAACAGGGGAAACAGCCGGGGCGAGACGCGCTCGTGCAGCGGCAAGGTCACGGAGGCGCGCGCACCGAACGGCCAGAAGCCGCGGCGTCCCGTCCGCTCGCCCACCAGCAGCGGAATCTCGATGTCTCCCGGGCGAACACGCTGGGACCGCACTCCGAAGAGCGCCGTCGTCAACGATCGCAGGAGGCGTCCTCCACCATCCATCGCACCAACTCGCCAAACGCTATGCCCGCATGGGCGGCCAACTCGGGAACCAGGCTCGTCGCCGTCATTCCAGGTTGCGTATTCACTTCCAGCCAGATGAGCCGCTCGTTGGCCTCGTCGTAGCGGAAGTCGGACCTGCTCACGCCACGGCACCCAATTGCTTGATGCGCCGTTAACGCCCACTGTTGAACCTGTTGGTAAATTTTCGGTTTAAGGGGGGCTGGCAGGATGTGGATTGAGCCCCCCGGCGCATACTTCGCGTCGTAGTCGTAGAACTCGCCGGTGGACGTGGTGATCTCGATCACGTCGAGCGCCCGGTCGCCCAGCACGGCGCAGGTCAGTTCGCGGCCCGGAATGAACTCTTCCGCCAGCATCCATTCGCCGCAGGGCCAATCCTCCCGGGCCAGTTCCTGTGGGGGATGGGTGCGACCGTGCTTGACGATGACGATGCCGATCGACGAGCCGTCATCCACCGGCTTGATGACGTAGGGCGGCTGCCGGACATGGCGTTTCGCTGCCTCGAAGCGGCTGACCATGATCCCGTCCGCCACCGCGACGCCGGCGGCTGCCACGACCGCCTTGGCGCGGGCCTTGTGCATCGCCAGGGCCGAAGCCAGCACGCCGGAATGGGTGTAGGGGATCTTCAGGATTTCCAGCACGCCCTGGATGCAGCCATCCTCGCCCCACGGCCCGTGCAGGCAATTCAGCGCCACATCCGGCTTCAGCTTTGCCAGCACCTCGGCAATGTCGCGCTGCACATCCACGCGGCTGACCCGGAAGCCTGCCGCTTCGGCAGCATTGGCAATCTGGCCGCCGGAGTTCAGCGACACCTCGCGCTCCGCCGACCATCCCCCCATCAGAACCGCCACATGCTTGGACATGAGCAAACCACTCTTCTCCGACACCTGGCCAGACACCTGACCTCGAACCAGACACCGAATCCGGTCCCAACCGCGCCCGGACCTTCGATCCGAATCTCGTCACGACTGTGGACTGCCAAGCGTTAGGGAGTGGTTAACCATGACTGGCCGGCATGACCGACACCATGACCCGGCACCCCGGCCATGCCGATCAGACCTCCGGGTTCATCCTGATGGACATACACATTCAAACATGCGTATATACGAATACAATGTGTCTCTTCCCGAGCTTTCTCAAACCCAGGAGCCTCCCATGACCACCAATGTCGGAACTGTCGACCGCGCCTTGCGCATCCTCGTCGGCCTCGCCCTTCTGGCCTTCGCCGGCTTCAGCGGCAGCGACTACTGGTGGGCAGGGCTGCTCGGCATCGTTCCGCTGCTGACTGCCGCGATGGGCTTCTGCCCGGCCTACACCTTGCTCGGCATGAGCACCTGCCCGCTCGCTCCGAAGAAATAGGTTGA
>JALORF010000060.1 GCA_025459195.1 Beijerinckiaceae bacterium | reverse complement strand
ATACTAACTGTTGTATTTCCCAAATCCCACTGCAAATTGAATTTATCTGGAGCGGCCGGTGTTGAATAAATACCAACTAAACACCCAATTAAGAAAAGCATAAATCCCAGAATGGGCGCGACGAGATTCACTTCTTCGTCCCCCCGACAGAATGAACGCCAGGGCCGTCTACCGTAGGCGGCGGGTGCCGCCAAACATCGACCGTCTTGCCATGGACCGCCGATATGCCATCGCGCACAGCGCCGAGCCGTTCGGCGACGCGGGCAGACGCCTGGTTGGCCGGGTCGATGAAGCTCACCGCCGTAGTCCAGCCAAGCCGTGTGTAGGCAAACGTGCGCGCCGCGAGCGCGGCCTCCGTTGCCACACCCTTGCCCTGCGCCGACCGCACCAGCGCCCAGCCGATCTCGCGCTCCGAGAAGCCTTCCGGATACCAGGGGCCGGCCCAGCCGAGGCAGGTGTCGTCACCGGCCATGGTCACAGCCCAGGTGCCGTAGCCGCGCAAGGACCAGTGGCCGATCATCGTTGCCATGCGCCGCCAGACCTCGCCGCGCGAGGCCATCGGCCCGATGAACTGCGCATTGTCGTTATCGGACAGAAGCTGCATCAGCCCGTCCACATCGGCCTCGCGCCAGCCGCGCAGCCGGAGGCGCCCGGTCTCGACCACGGGAATGTCGATCGCCGCGATCACTTCTTCTTCCCCCCGAACGGGTTGAAGCCGAGGCCGGGGAGGCCGCCCTTGGGGCCGGGAAGTCCGGGGTTGCCAAGGCCGGGCAACTTCGGCATGCCGCCGCCCAGACCGGGCGGCATGGGTGGCAGGCCGCCGCCGAAGCCGGGGGGCAACTGCCCGCCGCTCAGCTTCTTGATCTGCTCGATTTGCTCCGGCGTCATCTTGGATGGGTCCATGTCGGGCATGCCGCCCCCGCCTAGCCCAAACATCTGGCCCATCTTGCCGAGCAGGCCGCCCTTCTGCTTGCCCATCATCTTCATCATGTCGGCCATGCCGCGATGCATCTTGAGCAGCTTGTTGATCGCCTCGGGCGAGGTGCCGGAGCCGGCGGCGATGCGGCGCTTGCGGCTGGCTTTCAGCAACTCAGGGTCGGCGCGCTCGGCCTTGGTCATCGAGTCGATGATGGCGATCTGGCGCTTGATCACCTTGTCGTCGAGATTGGCGCTGGCCATCTGGGCCTTCGCCTTGGCGATGCCGGGCAGCATGCCCATCACCCCGCCAATGCCGCCCATGGTCATCATCTGCTGAAGCTGGCTGCGCATGTCGTTCAGGTCGAACTTGCCCTTGGCCATGCGCTCGGCCATTTTCTGCGCCGCCGCCTGGTCGATGTTGGCAGCGGCCTTCTCGACGAGGCTGACGATATCGCCCATGCCGAGAATGCGGTTGGCGACGCGGCCGGGATGGAACTCCTCCAGCGCGTCGACCTTCTCGCCGGTGCCGACGAGCTTGATCGGCTTGCCGGTGACAGCGCGCATCGAGAGCGCGGCACCGCCACGCCCGTCGCCGTCCATGCGGGTCAGCACGATGCCGGTCAGCCCCACACGGCCATCGAAGGCGCGGGCGGTGTTGACCGCATCCTGCCCGGTCAGCGCATCGGCGACGAGCAGCACTTCATGTGGGTTGGTCGCGGCCTTGACCTCGGCCACCTCCATCATCAGCGCTTCATCGAGCGTGACGCGACCCGCCGTGTCGAGCATGACCACGTCATAGCCGCCGAGCTTGCCTGCCTCGATCGCGCGGCGGGCGATCTGCACGGCGCTCTGGCCTGCCACGATCGGCAGCGTCTCGACTCCGATCTGCTTGCCGAGGATGGCCAGTTGCTCCATCGCCGCCGGACGGCGCGTGTCGAGCGAGGCCATCAGCACCTTGCGCTTGTCGCGATCAGTCAGGCGCTTGGCGATCTTGGCGGTCGATGTGGTCTTGCCCGAGCCCTGAAGGCCGACCATCAGGATCGGCACTGGCGGCACGGCATCGAGCGAGATCACCTCGCCCTCCCCGCCCAGCGTCTCGACCAGAACGTCGTTGACGATCTTGATGACCTGCTGGCCGGGCGTGACCGACTTCAGCACTTCGGAGCCGACGGCCCGCACCCGCACCTTGTCGGTGAAACTGCGCACCACCTCCAGCGCCACGTCCGCCTCCAGCAAGGCGCGACGCACCTCACGCAGAGCTGCGTTGACGTCATCTTCCGTCAACGCGCCGCGCCGGGTCAGGCCTTGCAGGATGCCGTTGAGCTTGTCGCTCAGGGTCTGGAACATGAGGTCTTGCCGTCCTTGCTGCTCTCGCCCGCCAACGTCTTGTCCAAACGCTTTTGCGCCCGAGGGCGCAACACGCGCTGTCGGGCGATGACCTCCCGCCGCAAGGGCCGGGTCGGCGGATGGACGAACGACGATGTCGAACGAGAATGCGGCAGCTTAAAGCCCTGATCGGGGGGCAATGTCAAGGTTTGATGCGGCATCACATCAACGTGGTCATCCCGGACCTGATCCGGGATCGGGCACGTCGGGGCGAGCATTCCGGGAGTTGTGGCGCGGCTTGCGATCCCGGCTCAAGGCCGGGATGACCACGTTGGGTCGGTGCTCAGCCCGTCACGATGTCCGGTGTTTTCCAGCCCAGATGCTGGCCTGAATCGACCGCCAGCATCTGGCCGGTGATGGAGCGGGCCCGGGCGAGATACAACACCGCATCGGCAATCTCCTCGGGTGCAACCGCGTGGCCAAGCAGCGTGCCGGCAGCTTCCTTGAGGAACAGCGCCTCGCCGTCATGCACGTTGGCGATGGTTGGACCGGGGCCGACCGCATTGACGCGGATGCGGGGCGCCAGCGCCTGCGCCATGGTGCGGGTGGCTGCCCACATCGCCGCCTTGGACAGGGTGTAGGAATAGAACTCCGGCGTCAGCTTCCAGACCCGCTGGTCGAGGATGTTGATGATCGCGCCGTCCATGCCCTCCGGCAGCGCGCTGGCCATCGCGCCCGCCAGCACCGACGGGGCACGGATATTGACCGAGAACTGGCGGTTCCATGTCGCCACATCGAGGCTGGTCAGGCTGTCCCTGGCGAACATCGAGGCGTTGTTGACCAGAAGCGTGACAGGGCCAAGCTGCGCCGCCGCCGCTGGAATGATGCCTTCGACCGACCCTGGATCGACCAGATCAGCGGAGATGATGGCAGCACGCCCGCCTGCGGCCGTGATGATGCCGGCCAGTTCCTCGGCCTCGGCCACCGATTCGTTGCAGTGGATCGCGACCGCATAGCCCGCTTCGGCGAGCCTGAGGCAGATCGCCCGGCCGACCCGTTTCGCGCCACCGGTGACAAGCGCCACCGCCCCGCCAGACCTGGATGTTTCAGTCATCGTTGCGACCTCGCCGGTCGAGCCGGCGCTCCCAATACTTGGCTGCCCTGAGATAGCGGTAGAAGGCGAAGTTCATCGCCGTCATGAAACCGTAGGTGCCGCGCAGCGCGTGCCGGCGGCCGATATAGGCCTTGATGAAGTTGGCCGGAAACTCCAGCACCATCCTGAGCCGCGACACGCCATCGCCGCGCGCCAGCATGTCGTCCACCTGCTGGTCGGCATAGGCGTTGAGCTTGGCGATCTGGTCGCCGAGCGAGCGCACCGAATAGTGCGCCACCGTTCCGGCAAGCCTGTGGATCGGCGCGCCCGGCACCATCACCACCCGGTCATGCACGGTCGAGGGCGAGTAGCGCCCGACCGAGCGGTGATAGAGCCTGACCGGCGTCAGCGCGTAAGCCAGCGCATGCGGCCTGCTCTCGCCGGGGAACACCTCGGCAATGCGGACCCGATAGCCGGCAGGGGGCGGCGCGCCTGCCGCGAACAGGGCCCGAATCGCCTCGGCCATGTCGGGCGGAACCACCTCGTCGGCATCGATGTTGAGCAACCAGTCGTGGCGGCACTGGTCCTCGCCGAACTGCTTTTGCAGGCCATATCCAGGCCATGGATTGAAGATGACCCGCGCGCCCTGCGCTGTCGCCACTGCTGCCGTGTCATCGGTCGAGCCTGAATCGATCACCACGATGTCGTCGCTCAACGCCGCCACAGCCCGGATCGTTGCCCCGATCCGGTCAGCCTCGTTACGCGCGATGATGTAGATCGAAAGCGGCAGGACCACGCGGCGGTTCCGGATGGGCGATGCCGGTCAGGCATCGCGGAGGGGTGAAATTGCCTGCGCGATGTGGCATGCGGGCCATGGCCATGCAAGCTGTGTGCTGGTCGGGGAGGCTTGCCACCCCTAGCTTCGGACCCTCCCGCCAACGCCGGCATCATGCGCATCGTCATCCTCGGAGCCGGCATCGTCGGCATCACATCGGCCTATCGCCTCATGGCGGATGGACATCAGGTCACGCTGCTGGACCGTGCCGAGGGGCCGGCCACTGAAACCTCATGGGGCAATGCCGGCCTGATCTCGACCGGCCATGCCTTCGCCTGGGGCTCGCTGCCCGCGCTGGCGGCCGGGATCAAGGGGTTGGCCGGCCAGGGCAGCGGCTTTGCTTTCGCGGACCGCCGCAACCCGGATTTCTGGCGCTGGGCACTGCGCTTCGCCTGCGAGTGCACGCCAGCCCGCGAGGCGGCCAACACCCACGCCAAACACCGCCTTTGCCTGTATTCGCAGCAACTCTGGTCCGAGACCTATCGGGACACTGGCCTGGATGCGCCGCGCAAGCAGGAAGGCGTGCTGTATCTGTATCGCGACGCCAAGGCGCTCGCCCGCGCCGCCCGGATGTCAGACATCATGCGGCAGAACGGGCAGGAGGTCGCGGTCCTCGATGCGGCCGAGACGCTGCGCATCGAACCGGGACTGGCCGCCATCGCCCAGGGCCTCGCCGGGGCGCTGCATGCCGCCACCGACTCATCCGGCTCCTGTCATGCCTTCGCCTCGGCGCTGTCCGGCCATCTTGCAGCACGCGGCCTCGATGCCCGTTTCGGAACGCATGTGCTGGGGCTGGTCGAACAGGGCGGGCGCATCACCGGCGTCTGGACCGATGCCGGCGGCTTCGATGCCGATGCGGTGGTGGTGGCGCTGGGGCCGGAGGCTGCTCCCTTCCTCGCACAACACGGCGTCAAGGTCCCGGTCTGTCCGGTCAAGGGCTATTCGCTTCACATCGAGGGCACCTCAGGCCATGGCGGCCCCCGCCGCGACGGTGTGGACAAGGCGGCTGGCATCGCCTGGCGCCGGCAGGGCAGCGAGGTCAGGCTGACCACGGGCGCGGTCTTTGCAGGCCAGGACCGCAGCATCGATCCTGCCGCCATTGCCGCCCTGCGCGCCTTCGGCCAGCGCCTGTTCGGCCTTGCGGTGAAGGATGGCAGCAGCACCGGCTGGCAGGAGACGCCCTGGGCGGGGTTCAGGCCGATGACGCCGAAGGGCCTGCCTGTGGTGCGCCAGCAGCAGCCCGGCCTTTGGCTCAACATCGGCCACGGCCACATGGGCTGGACCATGGCCCATGCCACAGCGCAGATCCTGGCCGACGAGATGGCGGGGCGCACACCGGTGATCTCCCTCGCCGGTTTCTGAGACCCTTCAGAGGCTTGCCGCTGCCCTTGCCGCCTGGTCGTATTGCCCCGACAGGGCGCGCAGGCGCGCTGCGATCTCGGAAAGCTGGGCCGTGTCCACCCCCGTGCCGAGCACCGATTTCACCAGCAAGGCCTCGCGCACCTCACGGTAGCGCGCGCACAGCGCTTCGCCCGCAGGTGTGACCTGCACGGTCTTTTCCTTGCCCAGCCGGCCGCCCTTCACCAGCTTCAGCTTCTCCAGCTTCTTCAGCGAATAGCTCACCACATGGGTATCCTCGATGTTGAGCACGAGGCAGACATCGGCCAGGCGCTTGGCCTTGCCGCGGTGGTTGACATTGTGCAGCACCAGGACATCGAGCGGTGACAGGTCTGGCATCCCGGCCGCCGCCATGCAGCGCACCATCCAGCGATTGAAGGCATGAACGGTCATGATCATGCCGAATTCGAACTCGGACAGGGCCGGCAGCCCACCCGAGGCGAGATGGCCGGAAGAGACGATCGGGCCGAGACCCGCCGGCCTGTCCTCACTTGTCATGTCATTTCTGTCCCAGCATCTGGTTCGGCAGCCACGTCACGATGTCGGGGAACACGAACACGATGGCGACCATGATCATCATTCCCAGGAAGAACGGCAAGGCTGCCAGCGCGACATAGCCCATGTTCTTCTTCGCCAGACTTTGCAGCACATAGAGGTTGAAGCCAACCGGCGGCGTGATCTGCGCCATTTCGACCACCAGCACGATGAAGATGCCGAACCACAGCAGGTCGATGCCCTGCGCCTTGACGGCCGGCAGGATCACCGCCGTGGTCAGCACCACCATCGAGATGCCATCGATGAAGCAGCCCATGACGATGAACACCAGTGTCAGTGCCGCAATGAAACCGGCCCGGCTGAGATCGAGCCCGACGATCCAGTCGGCAAACAGGCGTGGCAGGCCGGTGAAGCCCATGGCGATCGACAGGAAAGCTGCGCCGGACAGGATCAGCGCGATCATGCAGTTGGTGCGCGTGGCACCGAGCGCGCTTTCCTTGAACACCGTCCAGGAAATGCCGCCGATCAGGATCGTGTAGGCCAGCAGCCCGATCAGGAACAGCGCCCCGATCTGGTCCCAGTAGGCGATACCGCTGATACCGAGCACCAGCGAGACGACCACGGCAGCACCCACGACCATGATGTGCGTGCGCTCCATCAGCTTGTCGATGCCGGACAGGATCAGCGCGCCGACGACCCCGAGCACAGCCGATTCGGTCGGGGTGGCGATGCCGCCATAGATCGAGCCCAAAACCGTGAGGATCAGAAGCACGGTCGGGATCAGCCGGCGGCTTTCCCAGAGCTTTTCCTTCAACGTCATCAGCGGATCGCGCGGCGGGATCTGCTTGGGATACAGCACCGCATAGCCCATCACGATGAACGAGAAGACCAGCATCAGCATGATGCCGGGGATCACGCCGGCAATGAACAGCCGCGCGATCGAAACCTCCGCCGCCACGCCATAGACGATCATGATGATCGAGGGCGGGATCAGCAGCCCCAGCGTGCCAGAGCCGGCCAGCGACCCGACCAGCATGAAATCGTCATAGCCGCGCTTGCGCAATTCGGGGATGGTCATCTTGCCGATGGTGGCCGCCGTGGCCGCCGACGATCCGGAGATTGCGGCGAAGATGCCGCAGCCGAACACGTTGGTGTGCAACAGCCGGCCCGGCAGGCGCTGCATCCAGGGCGCGAGGCCCTTGAACATGTCCTCGGCCAGCCGCGAGCGGAACAGGATTTCCCCCATCCAGATGAACATCGGCAGGGCGGTGAGCGCCCACGAGGTGTTGGCGCTCCACAACGTCGAGCCGAAATTGAGGCCGATCGGGCGCGTCGACAGCAGGGCCATGGCGACATAGCCGACGGCGGCCAGCGCGATGCCGATCCACACGCCGAAAGCGAGCGCCACGAACATCACGAGAAGCAGGACAAGGGCGGCGGTTGCGGGATCCATGGTGGTGCCCTTCAGCGGTCAGCGAGGGATGACGTGCCGAACTCGCCCTCGCCCGTGGCGAGATAGCTCGGCGTCTTGCCCATCGCGAGGCGGACGAAATCCTCGATCATGGCGAGCAGCAGAACGGCGAGGCCGAAGAACAAGGCGAACTGCGGCACCCAGAGCTTGATGGGCACAAGACCCATGGTCACCTCGTTGAAGCGCCAGGAATCGTAGACCAGCCGTCCGATCCACCAGGTTGCCCAGCCGATGGCCGCGATGCCGCAGGTCAGCGCGAAGAACTCCAGCGCCGTGCGCCGGGCACCGGTGGCCTTGTCGACAATCAGCCCGACGCGGATGTGCTCGCCGCGCCGGTAGGTGGCGGCAAGCCCGAGAAACCCGGTCGCCGCGAGCGCGAAGCCGGCGAAATCATCCGAGCTCTTCACCTGCCCGCCGAACTGGCGCAGCGTGACATCGGCCAGGATGATCCCGGCAATCGACAGCAGCGCCAACACGGCCAGAAACGCCGTCAGCTTGTAGATCGGGTCGAATGGACTGCGCATGGTGCCCCCTGGCGGTTGCGTGTCGGTGCTGGCTGAAACCCGGCCTTCGACAGGCCCGGCATGAGGAATGTGGGTATTCGATGCGGGACGGACGTGATTGTCGAGTCCCGACCCCGGAAATGCGCAGTCATCCCGGCTCAATGCCGGGATGACTGCTGGCTTCAAGCCATCACTTCCTGAACGCTGCCAGCACCGCCGCGCCGTCGGCGCCGGCCTTGGCGGCCCATTCGGCGGCCATGGTCTCGCCGATCTTCTTCAGTTCGGCCTTCATGGCATCGGTCGGCGGCAGCACCTTGATGCCCTTCTCGGCCAGCGTCTTCTTGTAGGTTTCGTTGAGCTCCTCGGACATCTTCCAGCCGCGCTCCTCGGCGCGGGCGGCGGCGGCGCGCAGGGCAGCCTGCTGGTCAGCGGGCAGCGCCGTAAAGATGGCCTTGTTGGCGATCACCACGTTCTGCGGCAGGAAGGCCTGCACGTCGTAGTAATGCGTGAGGTAATCCCAGGCCTGGCTGTCCACGCCGGTAGCACCCGAGGTGATCATCGCGTCGAGCACGCCGGTGCGGAAGGCCTGCGCGATTTCCGGAACCTGGATGGTGGTGGCCGAGGCGCCGATCAGTTCGGCAAAGCGCGCCGTGGCGGGGTTGAACGAGCGGAACTTCGAGCCTTTCAGGTCGGCCAGCGCGTTGATCGGCTTCTTGGTGTAGATGGCCTGTGGCGGCCAGGCCACCGAATACAGCATCACCAGGCCGGCCTTGTCGAGACGGGCCTCAAGCTGGGCGCGGGCCGCACCATACATCTTGCGGGCGTCGGCATAGGAAGTGGCGAGACCCGGAATCGAGTCGAACCCGAACATCGGATCCTCATTCGACAGCACCGAGATCAGCAACTCGCCGAGCTGGACCTGTCCGGTGGCCACGGCCCGGCGCATTTCGGGCATCTTCACCAGCGAGGCATTGGAATGCACGGTGATGTCGAGCTTGCCGCCCGACGCCGCTTTCACGTCGGCCACGAACTGACGCACGTTCACGGTCTGGAAGGTGCCGTCCGAATAGGGCGTCGGCATGTCCCACTTGGTCTGCGCAAGGGCGGGGCCGGCAGCGGCAAGGCTGGCCGTCGCCAGAGTTGCGGCAAGGGCGAAAGTCCTGAAACGGGTGGTCTTGAACATGGTCATGGTGTCATCCTCTGGTTGGCTGGAAGGGTGGCCCGTTCGGGCTCGTTGGATCGGGATCAGAGCGCCGCCATCTGGCTGTTGCGCCGGTCGGTGACCAGCATGCAGCCAGGGGCGTGGGTGATGGCGAAGGCGGGTTTGACGGCAGCGATCACCGCTTGCGGCGTCACCCCGCAGGCCCAGAACACCGGCACCTCATCGTCCATGATCGCGACCGGGTCGCCATAGTCGGGCCGGGTGATGTCGGTGATGCCGATCAGGTCGGGGCGGCCAAGATGCACTGGCGCGCCATGAACGGCCGGAAAGCGCGAGGTGATCTGGATCGCCCTGATCGCATCGGCGGCCTTCAGCGGACGCATCGACACCACCATCGGGCCTGAAAAAGGTCCGGCGGCGTTGGTCGGGATCGATGTCCGCCACATCGCGACATTGTCGCCACGGGCAATGTGGCGCAGCGGAATGCCGTCATCGAGCAGCGCCTGCTCGAACGAGAAACTGCAGCCGATCACGAAGGCGACGAGATCATCGCGCCACAGATCGCGGATGTCGGTCGGCTCGGCCACCAGCGCTCCATCCCGCCAGACACGGTAGCGCGGCAGGTCGGTGCGGATGTCGAGATCGGCCCCGAGTGCGGGAATATGGGGCGAACCGGGCTCGGAAAGGCCGATCACCGGGCAGGGCTTGGGGTTGAGATGGCAGAAGCGCAGGAAATCCGCCGCCAGATCACGCGGCAGGATCGCCAGATTGCCCTGCACATGGCCGGGCGCGAGCCCAGCGGTCGGGCCATCATGCCTTGCCGCGCGGATCACCAGCCGTGCGGCAAGGCCGGACTGCTGCTGCGCTTCGATCGAGCCAGATATCCCATCCATGCCGCCGTCTCCTCCCGAGCCGCGCCGATGGGAGATCAGGCTATCGAACGATTCTGGTTTGTCAACAAAATGTCGATGATTTATGTTTGATGGTCTCGGAAGTTTCCTGCCGGCCAAAACGACAACGCGGCGGGGCCTGGGGGCACCGCCGCGTTCCGGGTCGACAGGCCGATGAGCCTGCGCTCATCGATGCTTTGAACAGAAGCGGCCTGCTGGCGTCAGCGCCGGTAGGCCGTCAGCACGGCGGCACCATCGGCACCGGCCCTGGTCGCCCACTCGGCGGCCATGGTCGCGCCGATGGCCGTGACCTCGGTCAGCATGGCTGCGGTGGGTGCCAGCACCTTCATGCCCTTCTCGGCCATGGTCTTCTTGTAACCCTCGTTGAGCGCCGCAGACTGGGCCCAGCCGCGATCCTCGGCGGCCTTGGCAGCAGCGGTGATGGCGCTGCGCACATCAGCCGGCATGGCATCGAACGCGGCCTTGTTCACCATCACCACGTTGTGCGGCAGGAAGGCCGACAGGTCGTAGTAGTGGGTCAGGTAATCCCATGCCTGGGTATCGACGCCGGTGGCACCCGACGAGATCATGCTTTCGGCCACACCGGTGCGGAAGGCCTGCGCGATTTCGGCAGCCTGCACCGTGATCGGCGATGCGCCGAGCAACTCGGCAAAGCGGGCGGTCGCCGGGTTGTAGGCCCGGAACTTGGCACCCTTCAGGTCGGCGAGCGCTTTCAGCTCCTTCTTGGCATAGATGCCCTGCGGTGGCCATGGCACCGAATAGAGCATCATCAGCCCCTGCTTGGCGAATCGCGCTTCAAGCTGCGGCCGCGCCGCCGCATAGAGCTTGCGGGCCGCGTCGTAGCCGGTGGCAAGGCCGGGCACCGAATCGAAGGCAAACATCGCGTCCTCGTTACCGAGGGTCGAGATCAGAGTTTCGCCCATCTGCACCTGACCGGTCTGCACGCCGCGCTTGATTTCCGGCAGCTTGAGCAGGGATGCATTGGAATGCACGGTGATGGCCAGCTTGCCGCCCGTTGCCTTCTCGATTTCGGCGGCAAAGGCGCGCACATTCTGGGTGTGGAAGTTGCCATCGGCATACGGCGTTGGCATGTCCCACTTGGTCTGTGCGGCGGCCTGTCCGGTAGCGCTGGCGGCAAGAGCTGCGCCAAGGGCAGCAGCGACAAAGGTGCGGCGGTCAAGCATGGATGGTTCTCTCCCAATGGTTTCCCCGGCAGGCACCGGGCTGACCTGCATTTCAGGACACATCGGCGCAGCCGGCAAGCGAAATACGGCATGTTGACAATTTATCGACATTTTGTAATTGAAAGTCATCCCGCCGTCCGGGTGTCGTGATGATGATTGCAGCGATCATCGCGAGCCGACAAGACGACAGGAAGCGGCGAGGCGGCCCCTCACGCGCTAGGATCACCGGCCCGGGGCCAGTGATGACACTGCTGGAAAAGGCGAAGTCACCGGCCCTTGGCTGGTGATGATGCTGCTGGAAAAGGAATGTCAGGATGTCATCTGCGCAGCGCTGGGATTTCTGGATCGACCGTGGCGGCACCTTCACTGACGTGATCGGGCGCGACCCTCACGGCACGCTGCATGCCCTGAAAGTGCTGTCGGAGAACCCCGAGGCCTACAAGGACGCTGCCGTCCACGGCATCCGCTCGCTGCTTGGCCTGAAGGCGGGTGACCCGATCCCCGCCGGGCTGGTTGGCGAGGTTCGCATGGGCACCACGGTGGCGACCAACGCGTTGCTGGAGCGCAAGGGCGAGCCGACCCTTCTGGTCATCACCAAAGGCTTCCGCGACGCGCTGCGCATCGGCTATCAGGCGCGCCCAAAGATTTTCGCCAAGAAGATCATCAAGCCGGACCAGCTTTATGATCAGGTCATCGAGGTCGATGAGCGCATCCTCAGCGACGGCGTGGTCGAGCGCGAGCCCGATCTGGCTGCCGTGCGCGAGGATCTGAAAGCCGCCTTCGAGAACGGCTACCGCGCCGTTGCCATCGCCTTCATGCACGCCTTCCGGTTTCCGGCCCATGAGCAGGCCGTGGCCCGCATCGCCCGCAGCATCGGCTTTCCGCAGGTCTCTGTCAGCCACGAGGTCTCGCCGCTGATCAAGCTGGTCGGGCGGGGCGACACCACGGTCGTTGATGCCTATCTGTCGCCGATCCTCAGCCGCTATGTGGCGCAGGTGGCGGGGGAACTGGATGTCGAGCGTTCCGGCGCCCGGCTGATGTTCATGATGTCATCGGGCGGGCTCACGGCGGCCAACCTGTTCCAGGGCAAGGATGCCATCCTCTCCGGCCCTGCGGGTGGCGTTGTCGGGCTGGCCGAGACGGGCCGCTCGGCAGGTTTTGGCCATGTCATCGGCTTCGACATGGGCGGCACATCGACCGATGTGGCCCACTTCGACGGAGCCTATGAGCGCTCCTTCGAGACCGAAGTGGCCGGGGTGCGCATCCGCGCGCCGATGATGCTGATCCACACCGTGGCAGCCGGCGGCGGCTCGATCCTGCATTTCGACGGCGCGCGCTTCCGCGTCGGTCCCGATT
The DNA here is from genome assembly GCA_025459195.1 of Beijerinckiaceae bacterium. Taxonomy (GTDB): domain Bacteria; phylum Pseudomonadota; class Alphaproteobacteria; order Rhizobiales; family Beijerinckiaceae; genus Allobosea. The sequence continues at coordinate 2,555 of JALORF010000060.1, read as the reverse complement.
CCGCCGGGGCCAATCCCGGCCCGGCCTGCTATCGCCGGGGCGGGCCGCTGGCCGTGACCGATGCCAATGTCATGGTCGGCAAGCTGATCCCTGAGTTCTTCCCCTCGATCTTCGGGCCGGACCAATCCCAGCCGCTCGATGCCGGAGCGGTCACCGCCCGGTTCGGCGAGATGGCCCGCCAGGTCGGCGATGGCCGCACGCCGGAGGATGTGGCCGATGGCTTCATCCGGATTGCCGTTGCCAACATGGCTGAAGCGATCAAGAAGATTTCCGTGCAGCGCGGCTATGATGTCACGCGCTATGCGCTCAACTGCTTCGGCGGTGCGGGCGGCCAGCATGCCTGCCTTGTGGCCGATGCATTGGGCATGACCACGGTGCTGCTGCACCCGCTCTCCGGCCTGCTCTCGGCCTATGGCATGGGCCTCGCCGAAGTGCGGGCCGTGCGCCAGAAGTCACTCGATGTGCCGCTCGACGAGAACGCGCCGCTGAAGCTGCGCCGGCTGGCGGCGGACCTTGATGCGGTCTGCCGGGCCGAAATGGCCGGACAGGGCGTGCCGGAAGCCGACATCGCGGTGCATGTCCGCGCCCATGTGCGCTATGCCGGCACGGACACGACCTTGCCGGTGGCCGAGGCTTACCCTGCCCAGATGCGGGCCGAGTTCGAGGCCCAGCACAAGGCCCGCTTCGGCTTCGTCGATGCCTCCAAGGGTCTGGTGATCGAGGCTGTCGAGGTCGAGGCCGTTGGCGGCGGGGCACAGTTCGAGGAACCAACGCAGGCAGCCGCCGAGCACACGCCACGCGCCGCCCGCATGACGCGGTTCTACAGCCACGGCGCCTGGCATGAGGCTGCGGTGGTGCGCCGCGAGGCCATGGCGCCGGGGGCCCGCGTGGCGGGCCCTGCCATCATCATCGAAGCCAACCAGACCATCGTTGTCGAGCCGGGCTGGGTGGCGCGCCTCACCGCCCGCGATCACGTCGTGCTGACCCGCGAGGTTGCGGCAACGCGGCTGGCAGCAGTCGGCACGAAAGCCGATCCGGTCATGCTGGAGATCTTCAACAACCTGTTCATGTCGATCGCCGAACAGATGGGCGTCGCGCTCCAGAACACCGCCTATTCGGTCAACATCAAGGAGCGGCTCGACTTCTCCTGCGCGGTGTTCGACCACAATGCCTCCCTCGTCGCCAATGCGCCGCACATGCCGGTGCATCTGGGCTCGATGGACAAGTCGGTCGAGACCATCATCCGGCAGAACCCCGTCATCCGGCCCGGCGATGTCTATGCCATCAATGCGCCCTACAATGGCGGCACGCACCTGCCTGACATCACCGTCTGCACACCGGTCTTCGATCCGAAGGGCGAGACGGTGATGTTCTGGGTGGCCAGCCGTGGCCACCATGCCGATGTCGGCGGCGTCGCGCCCGGTTCGATGAGCCCGCTCGCCACCCATATCGAGGAGGAAGGTGTCTACATCGACAACTTCAAGCTGGTCGATCAGGGCCGCTTCCGCGAAGAGGCGCTGGTGGCGCTGCTCACCGGCGCGACCTGGCCGGTGCGCAATGTCACGCAGAATGTCGCCGACCTGAAAGCCCAGATCGCCGCCAACGAGAAGGGCGTGAGCGAACTGAAGAAGGTCATCGCCAGCTTCGGCATCGAGGTCGTGCAGGCCTACATGGGCCACGTTCAGGACAATGCCGAGGAAAGCGTGCGCCGCGTGCTCGACCGGCTGAAGGACAGCACCTACACCTTCGCCATGGACAATGGCCGGCAGATCACGGTGTCGATCACGGTGGACCGCGCCAGACGCGAGGCAACGGTCGATTTCACCGGCACCAGCCCGCAGCAGGCCGACAACTTCAACGCCCCTGCCCCGGTCACCCGCGCCGCCGTGCTCTACGTGTTCAGGGTCATGGTCGATGACGACATTCCGATGAATGCCGGCTGTCTGAAGCCGATCAACATCGTCATTCCGACCGGTTCGATGCTCTCGCCCGAATATCCCGCCGCCGTCGTGGCCGGCAATGTCGAGGTCAGCCAGTCGGTCACCAATGCGCTGTTCGGGGCGCTGGGTGCCATCGCCACCAGCCAGGGCACCATGAACAACCTGACCTTCGGCGATGCCACCTACCAGTATTACGAGACCATCTGCTCGGGCTCTCCGGCCGGCGATGGCTTTGACGGCACCGATGGCGTGCATGTCCACATGACCAACTCGCGCCTCACCGACCACGAGATTTTCGAGACGCGCTTTCCGGTGGTGCTGGAGGACTTCCACATCAGGAAGGGCTCGGGCGGCAAGGGCAAATGGAGCGCCGGCGACGGCACCAGCCGCACCATCCGCTTCCGCCAGACCATGGAATGCGCCATCCTCAGCCAGCATCGGCAGATTCCGCCGCGCGGGCTCAATGGCGGCGGCGACGGCGAGGTCGGCAAGACGCTGGTCCGCCGCCTCGATGGCCGCATCGAGGAACTCAAGGGCTCCGACCAGACCGTGCTTCAGGCCGGCGAAGCGGTGACGGTCATCCCGCCGACAGCGGGGGGATTTGGGAAGGCGTGA
>JALORF010000059.1 GCA_025459195.1 Beijerinckiaceae bacterium | reverse complement strand
GGCACCATGATCTTGGCGAGAATGCCCTCATCGACCGCCTCGACTTCCATCGTGGCCTTGTCCGTCTCGATCTCGGCGAGGATGTCGCCGGACTTGATCTTGTCACCTTCCTTCTTCAACCACTTGGCAAGGTTGCCCTTTTCCATGGTGGGCGAGAGCGCTGGCATGAGGATGTTGATGGGCATGGCGTCAGCTCCTCAGCGATAGGTCACGGCTTTGACAGCCGCGATGACCTCGCCGACATTCGGCAGGGCGAGCTTCTCGAGATTGGCGGCATAGGGCATCGGCACATCCTTGCCGGTGATGCGGATGACCGGCGCATCGAGATAGTCGAAGGCCCGCTCCATCACCCGCGTCGCGATTTCCGCCGTGACGCCGGACTGCGGGAAGCCTTCCTCGACAGCCACGCAGCGGCCCGTCTTCATCACCGAGGCCACAACGGTGTCGATATCCATCGGCCTGATCGTGCGCAGGTCGATGATCTCGCAGTCGATGCCGTCCTTTTCCAGTTCAGCGGCAGCCTTGATGCAGTAGGTCATGCCGATGCCGAACGAGACGAGCGTGACATCCTTGCCGGGCCGGTGGATGCGGGCCTTGCCGATTGGCACCAGCCAGTTGTCCATTTGCGGCACCGGGAAAGACTGCCCGTAGAGGATCTCGTTTTCCAGGAACACCACCGGGTTGGGATCGCGGATGGCGCTCTTGAGCAGGCCCTTTGCGTCGGCGGCCGTAAACGGCATCACGACTTTCAGGCCCGGCACGTTGGAATACCAGGCGGCGTAATCATGGCTGTGCTGGGCACCGACGCGGGCCGCAGCACCGTTCGGCCCGCGGAACACGATGGGGCAACCAAGCTGTCCGCCCGACATGTAGAGCGTCTTGGCCGCCGAGTTGATGATGTGGTCGATGGCCTGCATCGCGAAGTTGAAGGTCATGAACTCGACGATGGGACGCAGCCCCTCATAGGCCGCGCCGACCGCAATACCGGCAAAACCATGCTCGGTGATCGGGGTGTCCACGACGCGCTTGGGCCCGAACTCCTGGAGCAATCCTTGCGTGACCTTGTAGGCCCCCTGATACTCGGCCACTTCCTCGCCCATGACGAAGACATTGCCATCGGCGCGCATTTCCTCAGCCATGGCATCGCGCAGCGCTTCGCGCACGGTTGTGGCAACCATCTCGGTTCCGGCTGGCACTTCGGACGACGCATCATAGGCATTGGCCGTGGCGGGCGGCGCAGCAGGGGCCGTGACGATGGCGGGCGCAGCAACCGCTGCGGGCGCTGCTGTGGCCACTGGCGCAGCAGCCGATGCGGCAGCAGGCGCAGCAGCCGCGTTGGCATCCTCACCCTCGCCGGCAATCACGGCGATCCGTGTGTTGACCGCCACATTGTCGGTCCCGCCTTCGATCAGGATGCTGGCGAGCACGCCTTCATCGACCGCTTCGACCTCCATCGTGGCCTTGTCGGTCTCGATTTCGGCGAGGATATCGCCGGGCTTGATCTTGTCACCCACCTTCTTGAGCCATTTGGCGAGTTTGCCCTGTTCCATCGTGGGCGACAGGGCGGGCATGAGAATGTCGATCGGCATGGGATTGCGCTCGAAACGTCTGGATAAGGGAAAGGATGCGCCAGCACCTGGCCGCGCAAGGTTCGGAGCAAACAGCCTAGAGCAGGATGTCGGTATAGAGCTCGGCCACATCGGGCTCCGGATCATGCGTCGCGAATTCGGCGGCGTCGTTGACCACATCGCGCGCCTTGGCATCGATGGCCTTCAACTCGTCCTCGGCAACCTTCCACTGGTTGATCAGGCGCGCACGCACCTGCTCGATCGGGTCGTGCTCCTCGCGCATCTTCTGCACCTCGTCCTTGGTGCGATACTTGGCCGGGTCCGACATCGAGTGGCCGCGATAGCGGTAGGTCTGCATTTCGAGGATGTAGGGGCCCTTGCCGGAGCGGGCATGTTCCATGGCGCGTTCGCCGGCGGCTTTGACGGCGCGGATGTCCATGCCATCGACCTGTTCGCCTGGAATGTTGAAAGACAGCCCCCGACGGGAAAAGTCGGTCTGCGCCGAGGCGCGGTTCACCGAAGTGCCCATCGCATAGCGGTTGTTCTCGATGATGTAGACCACAGGCAGCTTCCACAAAGCCGCCATGTTGAAGCTCTCGTAAACCTGGCCCTGATTGGCCGCGCCGTCACCGAAATAGACAAGGCTGACAGACGGATCATTGCGATACCAATTGGCGAAGCCCAGCCCGGTGCCGAGCGACACCTGCGCACCCACGATGCCGTGGCCGCCAAAGAATTTCTTCTCGCGGCTGAACATGTGCATCGAGCCACCCTTGCCGCGCGAATAGCCGCCACGGCGTCCGGTCAGTTCGGCGAGCACGCCGCGTGATTCCATTCCGCAGGCCAGCATGTGGCCGTGGTCGCGGTAACCGGTGATGACCTGATCGCCGGGTTTCGACGCCATCTGCATGCCGACGACGACCGCTTCCTGGCCGATGTAGAGGTGGCAAAATCCGCCGATCAGGCCCATGCCATACATCTGGCCGGACTTTTCCTCGAAACGCCGGATCAGCAGCATTTCCTTGTAGGCGTGCATGTCCTCGTCGCGCGTCAGTTGCGGGATGTTGGAGATGATCTTCACCGCTGAGCGTGAGCCGGATGCCTTGGTTCCGGATTTTGGCGCGACGGATTTCGCCTTGCGTGCGGCTACAGCCATGATGTCCTCCCTGCAGGCTTCTTGCCTTCAGAATAGGACTGGAACAGGGGCTTTGGCGAGCGCTATTTTCGCCGTTTCGATTTGGCATACAGGACTGATCTTGTTGATCAATTACGATTTAACTGGATTTCAGTTAATCAGCGCGCCTGAAACTGTTGTGCGCCGCATCATGAATGCCGCCCGCCCGCCCTCAGCGACCGATGATGACGACGTCGTTCCTGTGGACGCGCCCCAGCGAGGCCCGCGCGCGTTCTTCGAGTAGATCACGGTCCACCTCGTCACGGCGCATCAGCGCGACGCGTTGCTCCCACTCCGCGCGCTCCTCGCGCAGCCTCGCGATCTCGATGTCGAGTTCGGCGATCTGCACGGACAGCTCCTGCTTGGTTTCAAGCCCGCGCGGCCCGTTATGGGCATGATAGATGAAATAAGCCGCCGCGGCACCGGCTGCCAGATAGAAGGCAAGCGGCGCAAGGAAGCGGGCGGGACCACGGCGTCTGACCATGCCGGGAGAGTAACGCCGGATGGTTGCGGGGCGGTTAACCGCCACTCACAGATGACGCAGCGCCCTGCCCCCGGTCAGCGCCTGCGCAGCCCGCATGATGCCACGCGCATCGATCCCGAAATGCCGGTAGATCTCGGCAATCGTTCCGGTCTGCCCGAAATGCTCGACGCCGAGCGAACGCGTTCGATGGCCATTGACCGCCCCAAGCCAGGCCAGTGTGGCAGGATGCCCATCCATCACGGTAACAAGGCCGCAGCTTGCCGGCACCACATCGAGCAGCCGCTCGATATGGCTGCGGGCATGGGTCACGCCGCGTTCGCGTGCCCTCTGGCTGGCTGTCCAGCCAGCGTTGAGGCGGTCGGCGGAGGTGATGGCCAGAAGTCCAATGTCGCGCCGATCCTCTGCCATCAGGCCGACGGCCTCGATCGCCTCCGGTGCCAGCGCGCCGGTATAGGCGACCACAACCTCGGCATTCGGGCCGGGCCTGCGCATCCAGTAGGCCCCATCCACGATGTCTTCGGCGAGTTGGGGCGTCATCGCGCGCCGGGGCTGTTCGAGTGGCCGCGTCGTCAATCTCAGATAGACCGAGCCCCCAGTCTCGTCGCGCAGCCAGGTCTTTTCATTCGGCTCCTCGGGCGGACTGCCCGCAGTTGCAGGGCTTTCGCCATCGCGCTGCATGTAGTCGAAGCCCCAGCGCATCATCACGGCCAGTTCGTCGACAAAAGCAGGCTCGAACGAACACAGCCCGTCCTGCGTCAGCCCGATCAGCGGCGTGCCGATGGACTGGTGAGCGCCGCCTTCCGGTGCCAGCGTCACACCCGACGGCGTGGCCACAATCATGAAACGCGCATCCTGGTAACAGGCATAGTTGAGCGCATCGAGCCCTCGGCTGATGAACGGATCATAGAGCGTGCCGATAGGCAGCAGCCGCTCGCCAAACAGCGAGTGCGACAGCCCCATGGCCGAGAGCAAGATGAACAGGTTCATCTCGGCGATGCCCAATTCGACATGCTGGCCCGATGGCGAGAACTCCCACGAATAGGTCGAGGGGATGCGCTCGCGCTTGAACACGTCGGCCATCGACTTGCGGGCATAGAGCTGGCGGCGATTGACCCATGCTCCGAGATTGGTCGACACCGTCACATCCGGTGCCGTGGTCACGACGCGGCTCGCAAAAGCGCTGTCCTCACGGGCAATCTCGTTGAGGATCAGCCCGAAACCGCCTTGCGTCGACATCACTGGCTGCATCGGAACAGCAAGCACAGGGGGCACTGGCACGCGCGGCGCAGACAGCCGACGTCGGCCCTTGCTGAAAAAAGGCACCTTCGACAAAAAGGCCTCGATGGCCTCCTCCGGCAGGCCCAGACCCTCGAAACGGTCCCATTCATGGCCGGGCCTGACGTTGGCGGCCTTCTGGTAGGCTGCCAGTTGTGTCGGCGTCAGCAGGCCGGCATGGTTGTCCTTGTGCCCTGCCAGCGGCAGGCCCTTGCCCTTGATCGTGTAAGCCAGAAAGCAGGTCGGCCGGTCATGCTGCGCCGCAGCTTCGAAGGCCGCGACGAGGCTCGGCAGATCATGTCCGCCCAGATTGGTCATCAGGTCCGACAAGGCCGCATCGCTGCGCGCCTCGATCAGCTTTGTCACGGGCCCCTGATCACCGAGGTCATCGAGCAGGCGTTTGCGCCAGGCCGCGCCGCCTTGATAGGTCAGCGCCGAATAGAGCTGGTTCGGGCAGGTGTTGATCCATTGCCGCAGCGCCTCGCCGCCCGGCTCCTTGAAGGCCGCCTCCTGCAACGTGCCGTGCTTGATGATCACCACATCCCAGCCAAAGGCACGGAAGATGGCTTCGAAGCGCTCCCAAAGCCCTTCGCGGATCACCGCGTCGAGACTCTGGCGGTTGTAATCGACCACCCACCAGACGTTGCGCACGCCGTGTTTCCAGCCTTCGAGCAACGCCTCGAAGATGTTGCCCTCGTCCATCTCGGCGTCGCCGACCAGACTGATCATCCGGCCTTCCGGCGCATTTCCGCCCCAGCCCTTGGCCCGGACATAATCCTGCACCAGCGACGCAAACAGCGACTGCGCGACACCCAGGCCGACCGAGCCCGTGGAGAAATCGACATCGTCGCCATCCTTGGTGCGCGAGGGATAGGATTGCGCGCCCTTGTAGCCCCGAAAGTTCTCCAGCTTCTCGCGGCTCTGCTGACCCATCAGATACTGGATGGCATGGAAGATCGGCGAGGCATGCGGCTTCACGGCCACCCGGTCTTCCGGCTTGAGAGCCGCGAAATACAGCGCCGTCATGATCGAGGCGAGTGAGGCTGACGAGGCCTGATGCCCGCCCACCTTGATCTCGCCAGCCGGCCGCACATGGTTGGCATGGTGGATGGTCCAGGTGGACAACCACAGCAGCTTCTTCTCGAGTTCGGCCAGAAAGGGCAGTCGCGGATCGCTCATGGCATGCTCTGATCAGGTGTGATGGCAAGAACCCTCATCCAGAACCCATCGGGGGACAAGGGCGTAGCGGGTCGGCTGTCGTTCACCGCAGCTCCGGCGTGCCGCCCGCCAGCACGGTGGCAGCCCAATCCCGGTCGATGTTGCCGCCGCACAGGATCACACCGCAGGCCTTGTCGTGAGGGCGCTTCCGGTCCTTGATCAGGGCAGCCAGTGGCGCAGCACCCGCCCCTTCTGCCATGTTGTGGGTGTCTTCGTGATAGATGCGGATGGCCTCGGCCACCTCGTCATCGCTGACCCGAACCACCCGCGCCACCGCCTTGCCATAGATCGCGAAAGCCTCGGGCGACGGGACGCGGGTCGCCATGCCATCAGCAAATGTTCGAGCCGATTCGCCTTCGATGATGTGGCCTGCCTCGATGGAGCGTGCCGCCGCATCGGCAGCCTGCGAGACCACGGCCACGACCTCGGTCTTGAGCCCCAACGCATCGCGCGCCGCGATCACGCCGCAGATCCCCGACCCAAGCCCGATCGGTACATAGACCGTGCCGAGATCGGGGAACGCGTCGAAAAGCTCCAGCGCATAGGACGCAACGCCTGCCACGAGGTCGGCATGGAAGGACGGCACCATCGCCAGCCCCCGCTCGTCGGCGGTGCGCAACGCAACAGCGCGGGCGGCGTCGAAATCCTCGCCGGCTTCGATGAGTTCGGCTCCGAAAGCGCGCATCGCGGCGTTCTTCTCGCGCGAATTGCCCTTGGGCACGACGATGGTGACCGGCACGCCGAACGTGCGCCCGGCCAGCGCCAGACTCTGCCCATGATTGCCGCGTGTGGCGCTGACGATGCCACGCGGGGCATTCTTGCCATCGGCCCGCGCCCGTTCTTCGCGGGCGAAGCGCTCCATGTAGACATAGCCGCCGCGGATTTTGAACGCCCCTGTCGGTGTGTGGTTCTCATGCTTGACCACGACCTCGACACCGAGCCGCGCTTTCAGCAGCGGCCAGGCGATCTGCGGGGTTGGCGGCATGTGGCGATGGACGATGGCCTGGGCGGCGCGAAGTTCGGCAAGGCTTGGTGCTGGCATGGTCTTTCCGATCCGGGGACTGGCCGCATTATGGGCTGCGGCCCCGGCAAGTCACGCAAAAGCAGCGGTGCGCGGCTTCAGAGCAGCGGTTGACCCGTCCGGCAGCCTCGCCTATCAGCACGCCACGCATGGTGCGAGTTCGTAGCTCAGCCGGTAGAGCACGTGACTTTTAATCATGGGGTCGTGGGTTCGAATCCCACCGAACTCACCATGCGTTTGCCGCATTGGCCGTCCCCTCCGGCGCGGGATGCAATCCCGGCGGCCCGGAGCACAATGATCCCGGGTCCGCGCACCGACGCCGGGCCTCGGCATAACCGGACAGGCACCATGAAAACTCTTGTTCTTGGCCTTATCGCCGGCATCGCGGCCTTCATGGCGTTCATGGTCTGGCGCGGCGAGTGTCCGGATGGAACGATTCTCTACAGCGAAGCCGACTGCCGCCGCTCCGGGGTCATCAGCGACGCCGCCTGCCGGACTGTCTTCGCCAATGCCGATTCCCTGATGCGCCGCGCAGCAACCGTCTACCAGACGCTCGACCAGTGCATGCAGCACTACGAGCAATGCGTGCGCAGCGCCGTGGCTGACGGCTTCACGCCGGTGCCTGTCGGCTTTTGCGTGACAGCGTCCGGCTCTTCCGTCACAAGGCAGGAGGTGATTTACCGCCGCCAGAACCTCGGCGTGACCTGGGAACGGAACTGATGGGACAGACAGTCACAGCGGGCAACGTCTCGTTTGCCAGCCACCTGCCCTTCGCGCTGATCGCCGGGCCTTGCCAGATGGAAAGCCGCGCCCACGCACTGGAGATGGCGACGGCCCTGAAGGAAATCTGCGCCGGCCTTGGCATCGGGTTGGTGTTCAAGACCTCCTACGACAAGGCCAACCGGACGAGCGGCAGTGCCCAGCGCGGCGTCGGCATGGATGCGGCGCTGCCGATCTTTGCCGAGATTCGCGAGAGCCTCTCTTTGCCGGTGCTGACCGACGTGCATGAACGCGACCATTGCGCCATCGTGGCCGAGGCCGTGGACATCCTGCAAATTCCGGCTTTCCTTTGCCGCCAGACCGACCTTCTCAAGGCGGCCGCGCGCACGGGCCGCGTCGTCAATGTCAAGAAGGGCCAGTTCCTCGCCCCCTGGGACATGAAGAACGTGGCCGCCAAGATTACCGGCGCTGGCAACCCCAATGTCATGCTCACAGAGCGCGGGGCCTCGTTCGGCTACAACACGCTTGTTTCGGACATGCGGTCCTTGCCGATCATGGCGGAAACGGGGGCCCCGGTCATTTTCGATGCCACCCATTCGGTGCAGCAGCCCGGCGGCAAGGGCAGCTCAACAGGCGGCCAACGCGAGTTTGTCGCGGTTCTTGCCAGCGCAGCGGTTGCGGTCGGCGTGGCCGGTCTGTTCATCGAAACCCATCAGGACCCTGACAATGCCCCATCGGATGGCCCCAACATGGTTCATCTGAAGGACATGCCGGCCCTGCTGGCCAGGCTCCAGGCCTATGACCGCATCACGAAAGCGGTCTGATTGATGACCACAACCCAGGATGCGGCGCAGTTGAAGCGTCTGACCCTCGTTCTGGGCATGGCCGGCTTCGCCAGCACCTTCACCATGCGTCTGCTGGACCCGCTCGTGCCGACACTTGCGGGGGAATTCGGGCGCTCGATCCCGCAGGTCGCGATGATGGCGACAGCCTTCTCGATCTGCTACGCGGTCGGCCAGCCGTTCCTCGGCCCGATTGCCGATGCGGTTGGCAAGGCCCGCACCATCCTTGTCAGCATCGCGGCCCTGGCCGTCATGCTGGTGGCTTGCGCGCTGGCTGGCGACTTCGAGACGCTGTTCATCCTGCGCATGCTGATGGGCATTTTCGCCGGCGGCATCATCCCGGTCGCCATGGCCGCCATCGGCGACCGCGCACCGATGTCCGAACGGCAGGTCGCGCTCGGGCGCTTTCTCACCATCATGATCGTTGGGCAGACTGCGGGGGCCACTGCCTCGGGCGTGATCGCCGACTACCTCGGCTGGCGCGCTGTGATGGTGGCCGCCTCCGGGCTGGCCGCCATCGCCGCCACGCTGGTCCTCGTCGTGCTCAAGCCGAGGCCGGATGCGGAGCGCGAGGCCCTCAGCATCGCCAATGCCATCAGCCGCTATCGCAGCCTCTTCAGCAATCCGCGCACGCTCACGCTCTACGGACTGGTGGTTCTGGAGGGCGCGCTGATCTTCGGGATCATGCCTTATGTGGCGGCCATCCTTGGCGATCGTTCCGGCGTCGGCGCAACCGAGGCGGGCCTTGTCGTCGGCGGCGCGGGGCTCGGCGGACTGGTCTATGGTTTTGCCGTGCGCGGGCTGGTGGCCCGCCTGGGCCAGGCCAGGATGGTGCTGGCAGGCGGGCTGATCATGGCGGCGGCCATCGCCGTGTTCGCCCTGCCCTTTCTGCCATGGTGGACAGCCATTGGCTGCTTCATGGTGCAGGGCTTCGGGTTCTTCCTGATGCATGGCACGTTTCAGGCGCAGGCGACCGAACTGGCGCCAACCGCGCGCGGTTCGGCGGTCGCGCTGTTCGCCTGCTCGCTGTTCTGCGGCCATGCTTTGGGGCCGATCATCGTCGGCGCCCTCAAGGTGAGCTTCGGGGCCAGCATCGCGCTTGCGGCCATGGCCGCCGGCATCGCCATCCTTGGTCTGATCGCCCCGCGCCTGTTGAAGCTGTAGGCGCGTTGCTGACCTTTCGTCAGCGACCTCGATAGGGCATGACGCCCTGATCCGGCACCCACAGGCCTTTTGGCGCTTCGGATGTCTGCCAGAACACATCGATGGGAATGCCGCCACGTGGATACCAGTAGCCGCCGATGCGGAACCAGCGCGGCTCCAGCAAGTCGACGAGACGCTTGCCGATGCCCACCGTGCAATCCTCATGGAAGGCACCGTGGTTGCGGAAGCTGGTCAGATAGAGCTTCAGCGACTTCGACTCCACCAGCCAATGTCCCGGCAGATAGTCGATCACGAGAATGCCGAAATCCGGCTGCCCGGTCACGGGACAGATCGATGTGAACTCGGGGGCCGTGAACCGCGCCAGATAATCGGTTCCGGGATGGGGATTGGGCACACGGTCGAGCACCGCCTCCTCCGGCGAGGCCGGGATGGCAGAAGACTGACCCAGATGAAGGGTGGATGGACCGGAGGTTGAACCTGCCATGGAGGGCTCCTTTCGCTTAGCGCCGCTTTTGGCAGGTGCCGCGCATCAAGGGAACCCCTCGATCCGGCCTTCTGTCGGGCAATCAGGCCGACAGGGATGACACGGACCAAGGCGTTGTCTAAAAGCGCCTCATCCGCTGGCCCACCCCTTGCCGGCATCACCATCCCCTTGCCTTTCAAGGCCCTGCCAAGGACACTGCCATGACCGCGATCATCGACATTACCGCGCGCGAAATCCTCGACTCGCGCGGCAACCCCACCGTCGAGGTCGATGTCATTCTCGAGGATGGTTCGATGGGCCGGGCCGCCGTGCCTTCAGGCGCATCCACCGGCGCGCATGAAGCTGTGGAACTGCGCGATGGCGACAAGAAGCGCTATGGCGGCAAGGGCGTGCTCAAAGCGGTCGCTGCCGTCAACGAAACCATTGCTGAAGCGCTGGTCGGCATGGAGGCGGAAGAACAGGTCCTGCTCGACCAGACCATGATCGATCTGGACGGAACGAAGAACAAGAAGAAGCTCGGGGCGAATGCCATTCTCGGCGTGTCGCTGGCCATTGCCAAGGCGGCGGCCGATGCCTCCGCATTGCCACTCTATCGCTATGTCGGCGGCACGCAGGCGCGTGTGTTGCCCGTGCCGATGATGAACATCATCAACGGCGGAGCCCATGCCGACAACCCGATCGACTTCCAGGAATTCATGGTCATGCCCACCGGCGCGCCCTCGCTGGCAGAAGCCGTGCGCTGGGGCTCGGAAATCTTCCAGACATTGAAGGGCGCGCTGAAAAAGGCCGGCCACAACACCAATGTCGGCGATGAAGGCGGCTTTGCCCCCAATCTCGCTTCCGCGGAAGCGGCCCTCGACTTCGTCATGACGGCGATCACCGCAGCAGGCTTCAAGCCGGGCAAGGACGTGCATCTCGCGCTTGATTGCGCCGCCACCGAATTCTTCAAGGACGGTGTTTACGACTATCATGGTGAAGGCAAGAAGCGCTCGATTGCCCAGCAGGTCGATTATCTGGCCAAGCTGGTAAAGGACTACCCCATCGTCTCGATCGAGGACGGCATGTCCGAAGATGACTGGCAGGGCTGGCAGGACCTCACGGGCAAGATCGGCGCGAAATGCCAGCTCGTCGGTGACGACCTGTTCTGCACCAATGTCGAGCGACTGACGAAGGGCATCAAGGGCGGATATGCCAATGCCATCCTGATCAAGGTCAATCAGATCGGTTCGCTCACCGAAACCCTGAACGCGGTCGACACGGCGCAGCGCGCCGGATACCGCGCCGTGATGTCGCATCGCTCGGGCGAGACCGAGGATTCAACCATTGCCGACCTCGCCGTCGCCACCAATTGCGGACAGATCAAGACCGGCTCCCTGTCACGCTCGGACCGCACCGCCAAATACAACCAGCTCATCCGCATCGAGCAGGAGCTCGGCTCGCAGGCGCGCTATGCCGGCAAGGCGGCGCTGAAAGCTCTGGCCTGACCACCTGAGGCCGGTCCTGGCCCCCATGGCCTTGCCCGTTGCCGCAGGCGCGGGCTGGCCATGCGCAGCACGGTGTTCCCAAGTCTGGCAGACGCATGCCAAACTCCGTCATCGCCTGACGGATCCGCATGGCCTTTCTCCTTGATCTCCCCAAACGGCATCTCGCCATGGCCGGCATGGCGCTGGCCATGTTGATCTATGGCTCGAACTTCGTTCTGAGCCGCCACGCCGTTCTCAACGGTCTGTCAGCCCATGACATGCTGGCCTTGCGTTTTGCCGTGGCAGGGCTGGTGCTGCTGCCGGTGTTCTGGCGCGCCGGGGTTGCCGGTTGTGCCGGCGTCGGCTGGCGGAGGGGCTTGATCCTGACGGTGATGGCCGGCTTTCCCATGAGCTTCCTGATGATGCAGGGGCTGACCATGGCCCCTGCGGCGCATGGTGCATCGATCGGGCCCGGCACCGTGACCCTGATCGGCATCATCGGCGGCGTGCTGCTGTTCGGAACACAACTCACCGCCGCGCTCATGGTCGGCGTTGCCATCGTGCTGGCGGGCCTGCTGGCCCTGGCGCTGTCCGCAACCACGGCGGCGCACATGCCGAACCTTTTGCTGGGCGATCTGTGCTTTCTCGGCGTCGGGCTGATCTGGGGCGGTTATCCGTTGCTGCTCCAGTTCTGGAAGATCGACGGATTGAAGGCGACAGCCATCGTCTCCGTGCTGTCAATGGCATATCTGCCGGTCTATGCGCTGGTCTACTTCCGCGGCTTCGATGTCGCGCCTTGGCAGGCCATCGTTTTCCACGGCATCAACCAGGGCCTGATCAATGTGGTCGTCGGACTCTGGCTCTGGGCCTGGGCGACGAAAATCCTCGGGGTTGCCGTCGCAGGGCGATTTCCGCCCATGATCCCGGTGATCGGAACCCTTCTCGGCATGCCGGTGTTGGGCGAATGGCCCGGTCCGGTCCAGCTTGTCGGCATCGGCATGATCGTTGCCGGCCTGTTCATCGCGGCCTGGAAGCCGCCACCCAAGGCAGCGGCAGGCACTGCCTGACTTCTGCCTGTCAGCCCCGGCCCGGCCCACCAGGCGGCCGTGGTGGCTCATTGACCACGCGGTATTCCACATCCTCGATCTCGTCGCGCGCCGGCTTGCGGGCCGTGCGCCGGCGCGGTGTGGCTGGTTGCGGTTGCCCCAGGCCAGCCTTGCGCAACATGCCCTCGATGCGTTTGCGCATGACAAAGGCCGTGATGCCGCCGGCCACCAGCACGATCGGCAGAAGCAGCACAGCGAGCGCGCTGATCGCGAGAAACATCGCCACGCCAAGCGCTGCACTGCCGGCGGCGACAAGTCCGAAAGCCCAGTTCGGCATCGTCACGGTCTTCTGGCGTGACTTTCCACGATAAGAGAGGCGTAGCATCCGGTGCGGTCCACAGACCGGCGGAGCGTCGTGCCGGCCGCTTCTATGTGGCGCTGGCAACGGGCGAAAGCAAGGCGTCGCGCCGTTTGCGCCAGAGGCGCTTTGGTCCGCTGCGGCACGCTATCCACAACCAAGCGTCCGGGCACGGGCCTGATGCGCTGACGACAGGCGACCTGCCCGCTAGACTGCCTCAATGAAACCCGGTCGCGACATCACCGATCTCCTGGCGATCATGGCTGCCCTGCGCACCCCCGGAACCGGCTGCAACTGGGATCTGGAGCAGGATTTCGCCAGCATTGCGCCCTACACCATCGAGGAGGCCTGCGAGGTCGCCGATGCCATCCAGCGCGGTGATCTCATCGACCTGCGCGACGAGTTGGGCGATCTGCTCCTGCAGGTGGTGTTCCACGCGCAGATGGCGAACGAGGCGGGACATTTCGCCTTCGCCGATGTGGTCGAGGCCATCAACCGCAAGATGATCCGCCGTCATCCCCACGTTTTCGGCGAGCGGCGGGACTGGACCCCGGCCCAGATCAAGGCCTCATGGCAACGCATCAAGGCCGAGGAAAAAGCCGAACGGGCGGCTGAACGCCAGGCTGCCGGCGCAGCACCGGAGCCTGCCGGTCTTCTCGCTGATGTTCCGGCCACACTGTCGCCTCTGGCACGCGCCGTGAAGTTGCAGGCCCGGGCCGGCACGGTCGGCTTTGACTGGAATGATCCGAAAGCCGTCCTTGCCAAGATGCGCGAGGAACTGGACGAGATCGAGGTCGCGCTGGATCAGGGGGACCATGCCGCCATCGGCGATGAAATCGGCGACATGATGTTCGCCATCGCCAATCTGGCCCGGCACCTCCAGATCGATCCCGATGCGGCACTGTCTGGGACCAATGCCAAGTTCATGCGCCGTTTCGCCTTCATCGAACAGGCCCTTGCCGCAAAAGGCCGCACGCCCGCCGAAAGCTCGCTTGGCGAGATGGATGCGCTCTGGAACGAGGCCAAACGGGCCGAGCACCGCTAGGTCAAGCTGCGATTTGACGGAACCGTTTCGTCACAGATGCGCGCTCGACGCGTATGCCTTGGCTCGGTTGTGTGGTGCAAAGCCATCGCTGCTCTTTCGCAGCATGCCCTACCGTTCCTTCGCGGCAGGGAATCTTTGCAGCACCTTGTCCTTGCGCTGCGGCGGAACGCGAACCATTGCGAGAATTCGTCCCCGCGTGTCCTCGCGGCGTTCCAGCACCTCGCCTTGTGTGTAGAGCCAGGCAAGGCCCGCCCCGTCGCTCGGGTCGAGCGTGATCAGGTAGTTGCTGGTGCCGCGCGCCAGCTTGTCCTCGACGCGCTGCAACAAGGCAGCGATGCCCTCACCGGTCAGCGCCGACACCAGTGCTGGTCGTTCGTCGGGACCCCGGTTCGCGGCCACAGCCTGCAACTGATCATGAACATGCTCAGGCAAGAGGTCGGCCTTGTTCCAGACCTCGATCAGCGGTGTGGGCGGCTCGGATGCCTGCACAGGCAGGCCATCTGTGCCGGCGGCGGGCTTGGCACCGCGCACGCCCAGATCGTTCAGGAGCGCGTCGACATCCGCACTCTGAGCCTCGGTGTCCTCGTGCGCCACATCGCGCACATGGAGAATCACATCGGCTTCGACCACGTCTTCCAGCGTGGCGCGGAAGGCCGCCACAAGCATGGTCGGCAGATCGGAGATGAACCCGACCGTGTCGGTGAGGATCACCTTCTGGCCATGCGGCAACCTGATGGCGCGCGCTGTCGGATCGAGGGTCGCGAACAGCAAGTCCTTGGCAAAGACATCGGCACCGGCCAGCCTGTTGAACAGGGTCGACTTGCCGGCATTGGTATAGCCCACCAGCGCCACGACCGGATAAGGCACCTTGGTGCGGCTCTGCCGGTGCAAACCGCGCGTGCGCACGACGGTTTCTAGATCGCGCTCGATCTTGGCGACGCGCTCCTGAATCTGCCGGCGGTCCGCCTCGATCTGTGTTTCGCCCGGCCCGCCAAGGAAGCCGAAGCCGCCGCGCTGGCGTTCAAGGTGGGTCCATGACCGCACCAGCCGGCTTTTCTGGTAGTTGAGGTGGGCCAGTTCGACCTGAAGCGCTCCCTCCTTGGTGCGTGCCCGCCTGCCAAAGATTTCCAGGATCAGCCCGGTCCGGTCGATGACCTTGCACTTCCAGGCCTTTTCGAGATTGCGCTGCTGGATCGGCGAGAGCGGCGCATCGACGATCACCAGCCTGATGTCGCCTTCCGTGATCAGGGCCTCGATCTCCTCGACCTTGCCCTTGCCCAGATAGGTCGCAGGCCTGAGCGCCTGCAACTGGGCAATGCCCTTGCCGGCAACCGTGAGATCGATGGCAGCAGCGAGGCCGACGGCTTCTTCCAGCCGCGATTCCATCGCACGCGTTGCCGCCGGGCTGCGGG
>JALORF010000058.1 GCA_025459195.1 Beijerinckiaceae bacterium | reverse complement strand
TGCTGATCCTCGGTTACCTCGGCATCTGCGCCTACATGTTCGCCGTGCAGCGCTCGATGCTGTTCATTCCGGATGTGCGGGATGTGGCCGGCGATGTCGACAGGTTGCCGGGTGCTGAGGCGATCACGTTGCTCACGAGCGATGGTGAAACCATCAAGGCCTGGTGGAAGCCGCCGCGGGAGCCCGGTTTGCCGGTCTATCTCTACCTGCATGGCAATGGTGCCAACCTCAGCCGCCGTGCCGGGCGCTTCCAGAGGATGACCGATGACGGGGCCGGGTTGCTGGCGGTCAGTTGGCGCGGCTATGGCGGCTCGAGCGGCAGCCCGTCCGAAGCCGGGCTCAGGCGTGATGCCGAGGCGGCCTATGACTGGCTGGCAGGACGGGTCGAACCCGGGCGGCTGGTGCTGTTCGGCGAATCGCTGGGGACAGGCCTTGCCATTGGTCTTGCGGCCAGCCGCAAGGCGGCGCTGCTCGTGCTGGATTCGCCCTATGCCTCGATTGTCGATCTTGGCAAACTGCGCTTTCCGTTCCTGCCGGTCGCCCTGCTGTCACGCGATCCGTTCCGCTCGATCGATCTCGCACCAAAGGTCCGCATCCCGGTGATCGCGCAGCATTGCACGCAGGACTGGGTGATCCCGCTCTCGGAAAGCCGCCGGCTGCTGGCCGCTTTTCCGGGCATGCCCGATCTGACGGTGATCGAGGGGCGCTGCCATGTGCCTGACATCGGCCGGGCGCTGTTGCCGAAAATGCGCGCAGCAATGGCAGGACGTTCGTCCTGAAAGGGCTGGCCCGGCTCGCCTTGCGGGCTACCGCTTCATCAGAGCCTGAAGAAACTGCCGCCGCCGCCCCCGCCACTGACGCGGGCTGCACCCTGGCGCGCTGCGGCATTGTTGGCATCGAGGGTGAGTGCCCGCTGGTAGTTCTCGCTGGCTTCGCGCGGCTTGTTCATCCGTTCCATGGCGAAGCCGAGGCCGGCCCACGCGTCGGCATTGCGGTTGTCGACATTCAGCGAGGCGGTGAAATCTTCCTGTGCCTTGGCATACTGACCGAGCTGGTTGAGGCTCTGGCCACGCGCGGTATAGGGCGGCGCGTTGTAGGGGTTCCGGTCGATAGCCGAGTCGAAATCCTGCACGGCCTGCCGATGATTGCCCTGGCGCTGGTAGACCAGACCGCGCGCGTGCAGTGCTTCGGCCCCTTCCGGATTGAGCCGGATCGCCTGGTTGAGGTCATTGACGGCCTCGGCAAGCTGGTTCTGCGAGCGCAGGAGATTGCCGCGCGCCAGATAGGCCGGCGCATAATTCGGGTTGGCCTGGATGGCGCGGGAAAAATCCTGCAACGCAGCATCGTTGCGGCCGGTCTGCCGCTGTGCCAGGCCACGGTTGGTGTAGGCGGGTGCAAAGCCCGGATCGAGGCTCACCGCCTTGGTGAAATCCGCAACGGCCTCGGAAAAGCGGCCAAGGCGCGCATAGGCCGCGCCGCGCTGGTTGAAGGCCTCAGGGTCGGTCGGGCGACGGTTCACCACCTCGGAAAGCGAGGCGAGATTGACGGAGGCTGCCGCGCTGTCACCTGTCTCGATCTCGGCAACAGCCGCTGCCGGCCCGAGGGCCGAGACGGATTCGCAAGCGGCGAGGCCCCCTGCAAGGGACAGCAAGATCACAAAGCGTCCGACGCCCGGCATGTCCTGTTCCTCGTGCGTTGGCCCCCTGTGCCGAACAACCCGCGCGGGTCGCTCGTTCCGGCAAGGCGGCGTCAATCCTGTCCATCCAGACAGACCAACGGCGCTTGGACGGATGACATCCATGCGCCGTTGACAGAAAACTCAGCAAAGATGGCGGTGGCAGGGCCGCCGCTCATCGGGTGCCAGAGGTCAGGTGCGCGGCGGCTTGGCGCCGGCGACAACCCGTGGCTTGGAGGGCGGCAGGAGCCCTTCACGCTGGAGGCGCTTGCGCACGAGCTTGCGGGCGCGGCGCACGGCCTCTGCCTTCTCGCGTGCCTTCTTCTCGGAGGGCTTCTCGTAATGGCCGCGGAGCTTCATCTCGCGGAACACGCCTTCGCGCTGCAACTTTTTCTTCAGCGCCCGGAGCGCCTGATCGACGTTATTTTCGCGAACGAGAACCTGCACGTGTGACCTGCTTCTGGAAGTTGGAAACTGGAAAGTGACGCCGCGCCAGCAATGGCAAGCCGTCAGGATGGCCGCGTCTAGCAAAATTCCTTGGCCATGTCCACTGTCGCGCCAGCCTGATCGGCAATTCAGCGTTGCGAAACCGGGTGCGGCTTCAGCCTGTTGACATGCCCCATCTTGCGGCCGGGTCTGGCGTCCGCCTTGCCGTAAAGATGCAGCCTCGCCGATGGATCGGCGACGATCGAGGCCCAGGTTCCCGCTTCGTCGCCGATCAGGTTGTGCATCTCCGCTTCCGCGCCCAGCAGTGCCGGCGAGCCCAGCGGCCAGCCGGCGACGGCCCGGACATGCTGCTCGAATTGCGATGTGATGGCCCCATCCATGGTCCAGTGGCCGGAATTGTGGACACGCGGCGCGATCTCGTTGACGAGCAGCGTCTCGGCCCCGTCCCCCGCCGCGCAGACGAAGAACTCGACACCGAGCACGCCGACATAGTCCAGCGCCTCGGCAATGCGCCGCGTGATGGCAACAGCTTCCCGCGCGCAATCAGGCGCAATGGCGGCCGGTGCCGTGGAGCGGTGCAGGATATGGTGTCGGTGTTCATTCTGCGTGACATCGAACGCGCTGAATGCGCCATCAAGGCCGCGGGCCGCGACGACCGAGACCTCGCAGCGGAACCCGACGAAGGCTTCCAGAATGGCGGGCTGGCCACGCATGGCCTGCCAGGCTGCCTGCATGCCATCCATGGCCATGAGCTTGGCCTGGCCTTTGCCGTCATAGCCGAAGCGCGTGGTCTTGAGCACGGCTGGAAGCCCGGTTGTGGCCAGCGCCGCGACCAGTTCGGCCTCGCTGTTGACGCTGGCGAAGGCTGCCGTGGCCGCTCCGAGGCTCCGGGCAAGCTGCTTTTCGGCCAGCCTGTCCTGCGCGACGCCGAGGGCCCTTGAGCCGGGCCTGACCGGAACACGCGCTTCGAGGCTGCGCACCGTTGCCACGGGCACGTTCTCGAACTCGTAGGTGACGACATCGACCGCATCGGCAAATGCCATCAGGGCCGCCTCGTCATCATACCCTGCGCAAGTGTGACGGGCGGCGACCTCGAAGGCTGGGCTGTCCGCCTCGGGCGCGTAGATGTGGCAACGCAGGCCCAGTTGCGCGGCTGACAGGGCCAGCATGCGCCCAAGCTGCCCGCCACCGAGAATGCCGATGGTCGCGCCAGGGGGCAGGATGGCGGCGCTCACCGGTGCGCGCTGTCTGGCTGGCACGGGTCAGGCCTCGTCGCGCGGGGTCAGGGCGACCGAATCGGTCTGGGTCTGCCGCCATGCCTCCAGCCGCGCGCAGAGCGCTGCATCCGTCAGGGCCAGCACGGCGGCTGCCAGCAGAGCTGCATTGACCGCGCCGGCACGGCCGATGGCGAGGGTGCCGACTGGAATGCCGGCTGGCATCTGCACGATCGACAGCAGGCTGTCCTGCCCGGACAGGCTTTTCGATTCGACCGGAACGCCAAACACAGGCAGCACCGTCATGGCCGCCGTCATGCCCGGCAAATGGGCCGCGCCGCCGGCGCCGGCAATGATCACCTTGAAGCCGTCTGCCTTGGCCCCCTTGGCAAAGGCCACCAGCCGGTCCGGCGTGCGATGGGCAGACACGATCCTGGCCTCATGGGCAATGCCAAGCGCGTCCAGCGTTTCGGCGGCGTGGCGCATGGTGGCCCAGTCGGACTGGCTACCCATGATGATGGCGATCGGGGCGGTGACGGATGTCATGCGCGCGACTTTCCCTGCAAAAGCAGGGCTTTATCGCATGCACCGGCAAAGGGGAAACGGTTTTCGCGCCTGTGTGGCCGCGCATGCGGCTGATCGGCCATGAGCGTGATGTCCAAAGGCCGACCAGAAGCCGGCATGATCCGGCGCGCCTGAGCGGTGCGGAACGTCATCTCACGCGATGATGTCGGGCGTGAGCTGGTCCTCGACGAAATGGATGCGGTCCTTGAGATAGAGCTTGCGGCGTTTCAGCCGCATGATCTGGATCTGGTCGATGAGGGGCATGCGCTCAAGGGCCAGAATGGCGGAATCCAGATCGCCATGCTCCTGGCGCAGCCGGTGCAGTTCGGCTTCAAAGGCCGAGCGCCGCTCTTCGTCCAGGTCGAAACGCATCATGGCGTGTTGCTCTTTTTTGGCCGCATTTGTCGCAAAAGGTTAGGGTGCGCGCGCAATCGGGGCAAGGCTCCTGCGATCTAAATTTTCGATCGTGGTTGCCTCGCTTTTCATGTTGCGGCGCACGGCTGAAATTCGACAGCCAGCTTGAGACCTGTCAGTCTCGTCAAGTTCGATCCACACACGGAGGACTTCAATGTCGCTGCAGACCCACCTCGTCGAGCTCGAAAAGAAACATCAGGCCCTGGAGAGCGCCATTGCCAAGGCGCTGGCGCACCCTTCGGCCAGCGATGTCGAGTTGGCGGAGTTGAAGCGAAAGAAGCTGCAGTTGAAGGATGAGATCGCCAAGCTCAAGGTCTCGCTGGTGTCGAAGGCCACCTTGCATTGATGTGAGCGTGCGGCGGTCGCGAGCGCGGCCCGCCTGCCCGGCGGCCTGATGGCAGGTGCCGGTTCACAGTGACGAAAGCAGACCGGTGGATGCCAGCGCATCCACCGGTTTTTTCATCAGCGCGACGGCTGGCACCGAGGCTGCGTCAGCCGGCGGGCTGGACCAGCCGGGCCATCTCGCGCAGGCGGAATTTCTGGATCTTGCCGGTGCTGGTCTTGGGCAGTTCGGTGAAGACCACATGGCGCGGGCATTTGAAGCTGGCCAGATGGCTGCGGCACCAGGCGATGATGTCGTCCTGAGTGGCCGTGTGGCCGGGCTTGAGTTCGATGAAGGCGCAGGGCGTCTCGCCCCATTTCTCGTCTGGCCGTGCCACCACGGCGGCAGCCTGCACGGCGGAATGCTTGTAGAGCGCGTCCTCCACCTCGATGGAGGAAATGTTCTCGCCGCCCGAGATGATGATGTCCTTCGAGCGGTCCTTGAGCTGGATGTAGCCATCCGGGTAGCGCACGCCCAGATCACCCGAATGGAACCATCCGCCAGCGAAGGCGGCGGCGGTTGCCGCCGGGTTCTTGAGATAGCCCTTCATCACCACATTGCCGCGGAACATGACCTCGCCCATGGTCTGGCCGTCTCGCGGCACGGGCTGCATCGTCTCCGGGTCCATCACGTCGAGCGCTTCCAGCGGCACATAGCGCACGCCTTGCCGGGCCTTGAGGGCTGCGGCCGCCGAGGCATCGAGAGAATTCCAGTCCTCGTTCCAGTCATTGATCACGGAGGGGCCGTAGGTTTCGGTCAGCCCGTAAAGATGGGTGACGTTGAAGCCTGCGCCGGCCATCGCCGCCAACACCGCCTCCGGTGGCGGGGCGGCAGCGGTGTAGAACTGCACCACATGCGGCAAGGTCCGCTTTTCGGCAGCGGGAGCATTGAGCAGCGTCGACATGACGATGGGAGCGCCGCACAGATGGGTGACGCCATGGTCGGCAATGGCATCGAACATGGCCTTGGCCCGCACCTGCCTGAGGCAGACATGGGTGCCGGCCACCACCGACAGCGACCACGGGAAACACCAGCCATTGCAGTGGAACATCGGCAGCGTCCACAGATAGACCGGGTGCTTGCCCATCGAGCAGGTGACGATGTTGCCAAGTGCGAGCAGATGCGCGCCACGATGGTGATAGACCACGCCCTTGGGATCGCCGGTGGTGCCGGATGTGTAGTTGAGCGCAATCGCATCCCACTCATCGTCCGGTGGCTGCCAGGGGAAGCCGGGGTCACCGGTGGCCAGAAGCGCCTCGTAGTCCATGATGCCGAGCCGGTCGCCAGGGCCGTCATATTCCGGATCATCATAGTCGATCACGATGGGCTTGACCTTGGCCAACGCCAGCGCTGGACCTGCCAGTCGTGCGAACTCCCGGTCGGT
Source organism: Beijerinckiaceae bacterium (assembly GCA_025459195.1). Classification (GTDB taxonomy): domain Bacteria; phylum Pseudomonadota; class Alphaproteobacteria; order Rhizobiales; family Beijerinckiaceae; genus Allobosea. The sequence goes on along the minus strand of JALORF010000058.1, from coordinate 36,003 downwards.
GATCAGCACCTTGGCCTCACCATGATCGAGCGAGAAACCGATGATCGCCGCATCGAGGCGGGTGTTCAATGTGTTGAGAACAGCCCCGGTCATCGGCACGCCGTAGTGGCATTCAAGCATGCCGGGCGTGTTGGCCATCAGCACCGCCACGGTATCGCCGCGGCCCACGCCGAGCCTCGTCAGGGCTGATGCCAGACGCCGGGAGCGGGCATAGAAGTCGGCATAGCTGACGGCCAGCGCACCATGGATGATCGCCGTGCGTTCGGGGTAGATCGCGGCTGCACGTTCCAGGAAGCCGAGCGGGGTCAGGGGCTGGTGATTGGCCGGGCTCTTGTCGAGATCGCGGGCATAGGCGGCTTGGGACATCATGGACCTCGCGGCATTGTTCCGGGCAGACGGGCCATCAGGCCCAGTCAGGAGCATCTAGCGCACGGCAGCCGGCGAACAATGTGCCCGTTTCAGATCAGTCCGTTGATCCCATCCCATGTGAGCTTGAGCCCGACCAGCAGCAGCATGCCATAGATCAGCGGATAGAACCGGGCGACGGTGATGCGCCGGACCAGCCAGATGCCGAACATGTTGCCGGCGATGGCGAAGGGCAGCAGCGCCGCCGATCCGATCAGCGTCTCGCGGGTGATCAGGCCCAGTTGCAGATAGGGCCACAGCTTGACGATGTTGACCACGAAGAACAGCCAGCCAAGCGTGCCGGCGAAAACCGCCGGAGCCAGCCGCTGCGGCATCAGATAGACCTGCGCAGGCGGCGCTCCGGCATGGGCGATGAAGCTGGTGACGCCGCACCAGATGCCCCAGAACACGCCGGCGGCATCGGGCGCGCGGTAGGGCGGGGCTTCGGCCACCCCGCGCAGGCGCAGCACCCACCAGTTCAGCGCGAAGGCCAGCGCGATGATGCCGACCATCAGCTTGAGCCCCGCATCGGAGATCGAGGTCACGGTGGCAGCGCCGATGGCGGTGCCGATCAGGCAGCCGATCAGGAGAACGACAAAGCTGCGCCGGTCGATGTTCTTGCGGAAGGCCCAGATCGTGACGATGTCCTGCGCCATCAGGACCGGCAGCATGATGGCCGCCGCGGTCAGTGGCGGCAGGGCCAGCGCGAACACGGGCAGGCCCAGCACGGCCAGCCCGACGAAGCCGCCTTTCGACAGCCCGAAGGCCGCAACCGCGATCGTGCCGTAAATCCAGAAGGCGGGGGAGGTCAGAAGATCGGGCACAAGCTGATTCCGGTGTTGGCCTTCACCCTGCCTGTGCCATCGGGCCGGGGCAACTGCTCGCCGCGCATGTCAGGCGCTCACGCGCCGGCTGCGGCCCGACCACCAAGCCGGGCCACACTGCGCCAGTTGGCCAGGATCGGCTCAAGCATCACCGCGAGCCGGTCCGCCCAGGCCTCGGCGCTGGCTTGGGTGTCGATCAGGTCCTGCCTGAGTTCGATCAGGACGTTGGGCAGTCCATGGCGGGTCGCGTGACGGTCAATGGTGTCGCCGCTGAGCCAGCCGGCATAGGGCTCGTTGTCGCCGACGACGAGACCAGGCTCGGCCCTGAGTGCCGCAAACAGCGGTGCAACAAGCCTGTCATCCTTGTCCCAGAGCAGTCCGACATGCCAGGGCCTGACCCGGCCGCGCCAGAGCGGCGTGAACGAATGCACCGAGATCACGGCAGGCGGCAGGCCCGCCGCCACGGCGTCGCCGATCTCGCTCGCGATGGCCGCATCATAGGGCGCGTAGAAGGCGGCGATCCGCTCGTCGATGGCCGCCGGCGTGATCCGGGCGTTGCCGGGTATGATCGCGCCATCCGAGATCTGCATCACCAGCGTCGGATCATCGAGGCCGCGATTGGGGTCGATCAGAAGCCGCGAAAAGCTCGAGAGCAGGGCAGGGCAACCCAGCCTTGCGGCCAGCCGGCGGCTGACCCAGGCGGCACCGATGTCATAGGCGATGTGACGCTCAAGCTGAGCCGGGTCGAGACCCAGGCTGCCGAACGCTTCAGGCATGGCGTTGGAAGCGTGGTCGCACAGCACCAGCGCCTGGCTGGCCTGCGCCCCCGCTTGTCGTTCGACATCGCCGATCCGGAAGGAGGACCCGGTCATTCTTGCAAGATCGGCCATAATCCTGTGCCCCGAGCCCCGTTGAATGCTGATGGCATAACGTGCGGAATGGGTCTAACAGGAATTGAACTTTGGTCTGAACGTGATTGACTCATGCCTGTCGCCAGCCCGCTTGCCGAAACCTTGACGGCCATTTTCCGCGCTGCTGTGGCCGCAGCGTTGCCGGCACGCAGCCTGGTTCCGCATCTGCCGGCAATGCCACGCGGCCGGCTGATCATCCTGGCTGCCGGCAAGGCCGCTGGCAGCATGACGCCGGCGGCCGAGGCGCACTATCTGGATACGTTGCAGGTCGATCCGGCCCGCATCACCGGCGTCGCGGTTGCCCGCCATGGCTATGGCGCACCGACCCGGCTCATTCCGATGATCGAGGCCGGCCACCCGGTGCCGGATGCGGCCAGCGTGGAAGCGGCCAGCCGGGCGCTCGCCCTTGCCGAAGGCGCAGGGCCGGATGACCTGGTGCTGGTCCTGCTCTCGGGTGGCGGATCGGCCAACTGGATTGCACCCGCCGGCAGCCTCACGCTGGCCGAGAAGCAGGCCATCACCCGCATCATGCTGCGCTCGGGTGCCTCGATCGACGAGATCAACACCGTGCGCAAGCGCCTGTCACGGATCAAGGGCGGGCGTCTGGCTCTGGCCGCCTGGCCAGCCCCGATCCTGACGCTGGCCGTGTCCGATGTGCCCGGTGACGAGCCGTCGATCATCGCCTCCGGGCCAACCATTGCCGATGCCTCGACCAATGCCGACGCCCGCGCCGTGATCGCGCGGCATGGCATCAGCCTGCCGGCCAGTGCCGCAAGCCTGCTGGCCGACCCCAATATGGAAACGCCAAAGCCCGGAGATCCCCGGTTGTCGCGTGCCAGCTTCCGCATCATCGCGAGGCCGGTCGCGGCCATTGCAGCGGCAGCGGAGGCCTGTGCGGCGGCTGGCTACACGCCGATCTCGCTGGGCGCCGATCTCGAAGGCGAGGCCCGCACCGTGGCCAGCGCCCATGCGGCCGAGGCGCTTGGCCTGCATCGGCAAGGGCGCAAGGCCGCGCTGATTTCGGGTGGTGAGCTGACCGTCACCATCTCTGGCACGGGACGCGGAGGCCCGAACCAGGAATATGCCCTGGCCCTGGCGCTGGCGCTGAATGGAGCCGCCGGCATCGCTGCCCTTTCCGGTGACACCGACGGCACGGATGGCGGGGGCGGTGCGGCCAGCGATCCGGCCGGGGCCCTGATTGACGCCACGACGTTGGCACGCGCTGCGGCTGCCGGGCTGGATGCCAGGGCGATGCTGGCCAACAATGATTCCACAGGGTTCTTCGAGGCGCTGGGCGACCTGTTGACGCCGGGCCCGACACTGACCAACGTGAATGACTGCCGAGTCATTCTGATTGATCCATGATGCACCTGCCGACATGATGGCCGCCGCTGCCCAGCTTGCCTCTCGCCCTGTGCGCGCCGTTTTGCTGACGGCTGCCATGCTTTTTGGGGCCGGGCCGGCGCTTGCCGACCTGCGCATCTGCAACAACACCACAAGCCGGGTCGGTGTTGCGCTCGGCTATCGTGATGCCCAGGGCTGGATCACCGAAGGCTGGTGGAACCTCAGTCCGCGCGGCTGCGAAACCATTCTGCGCGGCACGCTGGCCGCGCGCTTCTACTACATCCACGCTGTTGACTACGACAAGGGTGGCGAGTGGACAGGAAAATCGGTGATGTGCGTGCGCAATCGCGAGTTCACCATTCGGGGCATCGAGGATTGCCTGCCGCGCGGTTTTGACCGGGCGAACTTCTTCGAGGTCGACACGGGCGAGCAGAAGAGTTGGACCATCCAGCTCACCGATGCTCCCAAATAGCCGATGCGCCAAGGCCATCAGAAAAAGGACCGGACTCCATGCGCCGCCATCGCCGAGTGAAAATCCTCGCCACGCTTGGCCCTGCCTCCTCCAATCCGGAGATGGCGGGCAAGCTGTTCGAGGCTGGGGCGGATGTGTTCCGGCTCAACATGAGCCACCTGCCGCGCGAGCAACTGGCCGACAAGGTGGCCATGCTGCGGGCGCTGGAGACCGTATATCGGCGACCTGTGGGCATTCTGGTCGATCTCCAGGGCCCCAAGCTCAGGGTCGGGGCCTTTGCCGACGAGGCCGGCGTGATGCTGGAGGTTGGCGCGACCTTCACGCTCGACAGCGACAAGAAGCCGGGCGATGCCACACGCGTGCATCTGCCACACCCCGAAATCCTGCAGGCGCTCGAAAAGGGCCATGCGCTCATCCTCGATGATGGCAAGCTCAAGCTCGTGGTCGAGAGCGCCAGCAAGACCAAGGCTGTCACCCGCGTGGTCATCGGCGGCGTGCTCAAGGCCCGCAAGGGGGTGAGCCTGCCCGATACCGTGATCCCCGTCTCCGCCATGACGGACAAGGACCGGGCCGATGCGGAGGTTGCCGCCGAGGTTGGTGTCGACTGGATCGCGCTCAGCTTCGTGCAAAGGCCCGAGGATATTGCCGACCTGCGCAAGATCGTCGGCCGTCGCGCCGCGATCCTGGCCAAGATCGAGAAGCCCCAGGCCGTGCAGCGCCTCGATGCGATCATGGAAGCGGCCGATGCGCTGATGGTGGCGCGCGGCGATCTTGGCGTCGAGATGCCGCTGGAAAAGGTGCCCGGCACGCAAAAGCGCATCACCCGCGCCGCCCGCCGCACGGGCAAGCCGGTGGTGGTTGCCACCCAGATGCTGGAAAGCATGATCACGGCACCCGTGCCGACACGCGCCGAGGTGTCGGATGTCGCCACGGCCGTGTTCGAAGGGGCTGATGCGGTGATGCTCTCCGCCGAGAGCGCCTCGGGCTCCTACCCGATCGAATCGGTGATGATGATGAACAGCATCGCCGAGGAGGTGGAGAGCGACCCGGTCTATCGCGCCCTGATCGACGGCCAGCGCGCGACGCCCGAGATGACCGGCGCAGACGCCATCGCCGCCTCCGCCCACCAGATCACCGACACGCTGAACCTGGGCGCGATCTGTGCCTGGACCTCATCTGGCTCAACGGCGATCCGGATCGCGCGCGAGCGGCCCAACGCCACCGTGATTGCCCTGACACCCAACCGCGAAACGGCCCGCCGGCTGACGCTGGTCTGGGGTGTTCACCCCGTCCTGACCAAGGATGCCTCCGATGCCGACGACATGGCGTCGCGAGCCTGCAAGTTTGCGGTGCGCGAAGGCTATGCCAAGGTTGGCGACCGGATCACGGTGGTGGCTGGTGTGCCCTTCGGCACGCCTGGTGCCACCAACATGGTGCGCATTGCCTATGTCACGCAGGAGCATGCTGCGCTGGCGTGAGCCGACGTTTCGCTGTGCCTTGCCATGCCATGGCCGGTGTGCCGAGACCGGCACGACGTCCACCGTTTCGGGTTCAGGCCATCGGCGATCCAACAAAAAAACGGGCCAGTGGCCCGTTTCGTCGTCACGCCTGGGCCAGCACCGGCGGCGTCAGTTGACCAGCGCGGACTGAAGCTGCTTCAGCCCATCAAGGCGGCTCTGGGCCGCAATGCGGGCATCCACCGTCCTGGCGTCGGCGACATCGTCCATCGCGTTCTTGATGTCGTTGGCGATCATCTCCGGCTTGAGGTCTTCAAGCGGAATGGCATGCTCGGCGAGAATGGTCAGGCCTGAATCGTTGATGTCGACGAAGCCGCCGCGCACGAACAGGCGCCGAGAGTTGCCCTTGCCTTCTGCCACGGTCACGACACCGGGCTTCAGCGTCGACATGGCCGGCGCATGACCGGCCAGGACCGTCATGTCGCCTTCCGATGCCGGCACGACAACGCTGTCAACCGAGCCGGAGAACAGCACACGCTCCGGGGAGACGAGTTCGAAATGAAAGGTGGCCATGCAAGGCTCCGCTCAGTGGGGCAGTCGGCAATCGGCAGAAGGCAATCGGGGCAAGGCAGCCTGCTGACGGACCGGATGGATGCTCCGACGGCAGGCAGCCTGTTTCCGATTGCCGATATTCCTGTCAGGCGGCTTCCGCTGCCAGACGCTGGGCCTTCTCGACGGCTTCCTCGATGGTGCCGACCATGTAGAAGGCGGCTTCCGGAAGGTGGTCATACTTGCCTTCGACGAGGCCCTTGAAGCCCTTGATCGTGTCTTCGAGGCGCACCAGCTTGCCGGGCGAGCCGGTGAAGACTTCGGCCACGAAGAAGGGCTGCGACAGGAAGCGCTCGATCTTGCGGGCGCGGGCCACGGTCATCTTGTCCTCTTCGGACAACTCGTCCATGCCGAGAATGGCGATGATGTCCTGCAGCGACTTGTAGCGCTGGAGAGTGGACTGCACCTTGCGGGCGACCTCGTAGTGCTCGTCGCCAACGATGGCAGCCGACAGCATGCGCGAGGTCGAGTCGAGCGGGTCAACCGCCGGATAGATGCCCTTTTCGGCGATCGAGCGCGACAGCACGGTGGTCGCGTCAAGGTGCGCGAACGAGGTGGCGGGCGCCGGGTCGGTCAGATCGTCCGCCGGCACGTAGATGGCCTGCACCGAGGTGATCGAGCCCTTGGTGGTGGTGGTGATGCGCTCCTGCAGGTTGCCCATGTCGGTGGCCAGTGTCGGCTGATAGCCCACGGCGGACGGGATGCGGCCCAGCAGCGCCGACACTTCAGAGCCGGCCTGCGTGAAGCGGAAGATGTTGTCGACGAAGAACAGCACGTCCTGGCCCTGGTCGCGGAAGTGCTCTGCGACGGTCAGGCCGGTGAGCGCGACGCGGGCGCGGGCACCCGGAGGCTCGTTCATCTGGCCATAGACCAGCGCGCACTTGGAGCCGGCGGTCGAACCCTTGTTCTTCTTCGGGTCCTGGTTGACGCCCGATTCGATCATCTCGTGATAAAGGTCGTTGCCCTCGCGGGTGCGCTCGCCGACACCGGCGAACACCGAGTAGCCGCCGTGGGCCTTGGCGATGTTGTTGATCAGTTCCATGATCAGCACAGTCTTGCCGACGCCGGCACCGCCGAACAGGCCGATCTTGCCGCCGCGGGCATAAGGCGCGAGCAGGTCGACGACCTTGATGCCGGTTTCGAGGATCTGGGCATCGGTGGACTGTTCGGAATAGGCCGGAGCGGGCTGGTGGATGCCGCGCATGGCTTCACCGACCACGGGCCCAGCTTCGTCCACCGGCTCGCCGATGACGTTCATGATGCGGCCGAGGCAGGCTTCACCGACCGGCACGGCAATCGGGGCGCCAGTGTCGCGAACGGCCTGGCCGCGCACGAGGCCTTCGGTCGAGTCCATCGCGATGCAGCGCACCGAGCTTTCGCCAAGGTGCTGGGCCACTTCGAGCACGAGGCGCGCGCCGAGGTTCTCGGTTTCGAGACCGTTGAGAATTTCAGGCAGTTCACCCTCGAACTGCACGTCGACAACCGCGCCGATGACCTGAGTGATCTTGCCCATGGGCTTGTTGGAGGCGGGCTTGCTGGAGGTGGTTGGGGCCTTGGCGGCAGACGCTGCCTTGGGTGCTGCGGCCTTGGGAGCAGCAGCGGCCTTTGCGGGAGCCTTGGTGGTGGCTTTTGCCATGGTTCTCTCCGATCCTGGAATGATCAAACGACGGTCAGCGTCACGGGGACATTGCCGCGTGTCGCCTTGGAATAGGGGCAGATGGTGTGGGCGTCTTCGGCCAGGGCTTTCACCTTGGCGAGGTCCTCACCGGGAATGGTGACTTTCAGCTCTGCGGTCAGCGCAAAGCTGGTCTCGTCCTTGTTGAGCGTGACGGCGCAGGTCACCTGTGCGCGGTCGGCATTGACGCCGTGCTTCTTGGCCAGGGCGATGATGGCCTGGCCGTAGCAGGCCGACCAGCCCATGGCGAAAAGCTGTTCCGGATTCATGCCGTCGGGACCGCCGGGGGCGAGTTCCTTCGGCAGGGACATGCCAAGCACCATCTTGCCGCCTTCCAGCGAGGTGCGGCCATTGCGGCCGCCGCCTGTGGTGGCATGGGTTGTCATGATCGGGGTCAGGGTCATGCGCCGATATCCTCAGAGCGCTTCCGCGCCGGAAATGATCTCGATCAGTTCCTTGGTGATCATCGCCTGACGGGTGCGATTATACTTCTGGGTCTGCTTCTTGATCATGTCGCCGGCGTTGCGCGTGGCGTTGTCCATGGCCGACATGCGCGCGCCCTGTTCGGAAGCTGCATTCTCGAGCAGAGCCTTGAAGATCTGCACGGCGATGTTGCGGGGCAGCAGCGAGGCCAGGATCTCGGCTTCCTCGGGCTCGTAATCGTAGACGGCCTGCGCACCCTTCGAAGCCGATTTTGCCGGGATTTCGGCAGGAATCAGCTGCTGGGCTGTCGGGATCTGCGAAATCACCGACTTGAAGCGCGAGAAGAACAGCGTGGCGACATCGAACTCGCCAGCCTCGAACATCTTCAGCACGCGGGCGCCAACCTCATCCGCCTGGACAAAGCTCATCTGCTTCACCGAGCGGAACTCGATCAGGTCGATGATGTTGCGCTCGAGCGTGCGGCGGAGCGAATCATTGCCCTTCTTGCCGACACACAGGATCTTGACGGTCTTGCCTTCGGCCAGAAGGCGGTTGGCGTGCTCGCGGGCAAGGCGCGCAATCGACGAGTTGAAGGCACCGCACAGGCCGCGTTCGGCGGTGCAGACCACCAGAAGATGAACCTTGTCAGAGCCCGTGCCGGCCAGCAGCCGGGGTGCGCTTGAGGCATCGACGCCAGCCCCGAGGTTGGCGAGCACGCTCTCCATCTTCTCGGCATAGGGACGGGCCGCCTCGGCAGCCATCTGCGCCTTGCGCAGCTTGGCAGCGGCGACCATCTGCATGGCCTTGGTGATCTTCTGCGTCGCCTTCACCGAGGCGATGCGCGTGCGAAGGTCCTTCAACGAGGGCATGTCGGCTGTGTCCCTTTCGTCAGTGCCAGAGGCGCATGTGACGAAGCAATCGAGTCGACGATGCCCTTCAGCGTGGCAGCGCTGGCATCGGAAAGGTCCTTGGAGTCGCGGATCGCATTCAGCAGATCAACATGCTTGCCGCGCAGCAGCGACAGGAGCTGATCCTCGAAGGCGCGAACCTTGGAGACGGGCAGGTTGTCGAGATAGCCGTTCACGCCGGCGTAGATCACGCAGCACTGCTCTTCCATCTTGAGCGGGGCGAACTGGGGCTGCTTGAGCAGTTCGGTGAGGCGCGCGCCGCGATTCAGCAGGCGCTGGGTCACGGCGTCGAGGTCCGAGCCGAACTGGGCGAAGGCGGCCATTTCGCGATACTGGGCGAGTTCGCCCTTGATCTTGCCGGCGACCTTCTTGGTGGCCTTGGTCTGCGCCGCGGAACCGACGCGGCTGACCGACAGGCCGACGTTCACGGCGGGGCGGATGCCCTGATAGAACAGGTCGGTTTCGAGGAAGATCTGGCCGTCGGTGATCGAGATCACGTTGGTGGGAATGTAGGCCGACACGTCGTTGGCCTGGGTTTCGATCACGGGCAGCGCCGTCAGCGAGCCCTTGCCGGCGGCATCGCCCATCTTGGCGGCGCGCTCGAGCAGGCGGGAGTGCAGGTAGAACACGTCGCCGGGGTAGGCTTCGCGGCCTGGCGGGCGGCGCAGCAGCAGCGACATCTGGCGATAGGCGACGGCCTGCTTGGACAGATCGTCATAGATGATGACCGCGTGCATGCCGTTGTCGCGGAAATACTCGCCCATGGCGCAGCCCGAGAACGGAGCCAGGAACTGCATCGGTGCGGCGTCTGAGGCGGTTGCGGCCACGATGATCGAGTATTCGAGCGCGCCGCGCTCCTCGAGCACCTTTACAAACTGGGCGACGGTGGAGCGCTTCTGGCCGATGGCCACATAAACGCAATAGAGCTTCTGGCTCTCGTCGGTGCCTTCGTTGATGGCCTTCTGGTTCAGGATGGTGTCGAGTGCCACGGCGGTCTTGCCGGTCTGGCGGTCACCGATGATCAGTTCGCGCTGGCCACGGCCGATCGGGATCAGCGCGTCGATGGACTTGAGGCCGGTCGCCATCGGCTCATGCACCGACTTGCGCGGGATGATGCCCGGAGCCTTGACGTCGACGCGGGCGCGGGTCTTGGCCTTGAGCGGGCCCTTGCCGTCGATCGGGTTGCCGAGGGCGTCAACGACGCGGCCAAGAAGTTCCTTGCCGACCGGCACGTCGACGATGGCGCCGGTGCGCTTGACGGTCTGGCCTTCCTTGATCTCGCGGTCGGAGCCGAAGATGACGATGCCGACATTGTCGCTTTCGAGGTTCAGCGCCATGCCGCGCACACCCGATTCGAACTCGACCATCTCGCCGGCCTGGACCTTGTCGAGGCCATAGCAGCGGGCAATACCGTCACCGACGGACAGCACCTGGCCGACTTCGGTCACCGAGGCTTCGGAGCCGAAATTCTTGATCTGATCCTTCAGGATCGCGGAGATTTCTGCGGCGCGGAGTTCCATCAGCCGACCTCTTTCATCGCAAGACGTATCGAGTTGAGTTTGGTTTTGAGCGAAGCATCGACCATGCGGGAGCCCATCTTCACGATGAGCCCGCCGATGAGCGAGGGATCAATCCTGAGGTCGATCTCGACCTCCTTGCCAGCCGTTTCCCGGAGGGCGGCGGCGATATCCTTGACCTGGGCGGCGGAGGGCTGCTCGGCCACCGTCACCTCGGCGCGCACGATGCCCTTGGCATCGGCCTGAAGCTGGCGAAAGCCGGTGATCATGCCCGGCAGCGCGAACAGGCGGCGCTTGGCGGCCACCAGCCCGATGAACTTGGCGGCAAGGCCGTCGATCCCTGCCCTGGCCAGAACGACATTCACGGCTGCGACCTGCTGCTCGGCGGTGAACACGGGATTGCGGATCAAGGCCTGAAGATCGGCGCTGTCATCGATCATCGCGCCGAACCGATCAAGGTTTGCGCCGACGGAATCGGCCACCTTCATCTCCTGCGCCAGTTCGAACAGCGCCGAGGCATATCGCCCGCTCACGCCTGATACGATTGAACCGCCTTGGGCCACGTCTCTGATCTCTCTTGTTCACGATCGCCGGGTGCAAAGACCCCGTTCAGGGATGCATCCGGACCGCGCGAGATGCGCATGAATGGAGACTTCGCGGGAACCAGTTTTCCCGGAAAGCGGGGGTGCCGTAGCATGCTGATCCGGACCGCGCAACCCGAACAGGCAGGCGAAAAGCCGCAGCCGGCGCGCCTTGCTGTGGAACATTGGTCGAATGCCGGCGCAGCCGCCCGCCTTCGGCCGTTCAATCGGCGATGCCGTCGCGGCCCTCGACCGTCATCAGCGTTGCCGTGAGCATGGCGCAGAGCTTTTCGCGACCATCGCGCACGGCGAAAACCTCGCTCAGGGCCAGCGTCAGCGTGCGTCCGGCCTTGATCACGCGGCCGCGGGCGACCAGCCGATCGCCGCCGGCGGGGCTGAGCAGATTGATCTTGAACTCCGTCGTCAGCACGCCCGATCCGGGTGGCATCAGCGACAGGGCGGCATAGCCGGCAGCGGAATCAGCGATCGCCGCCACAGCCCCGGCATGAACGAAGCCATGTTGCTGGCCGACATGGGCCGAGACCGGCAGCACGATCTCGACCGCGCCGGGCGCAACAGGGCCAAGTGTGGCCTTGAGCGTGTGCATCAGGCCTTGTCTGGCAAAGCTGGCGGCAACCCTGGCCGTGGCCATGTCGGCCGATGGCGTATCGCGCGTCATGCGGCCCGGCCTTCCGGCTCGCGGCCGGCCTGTTCCGATGGGCGGGTCACGCAAGCGACGGCAGCGCGCAAGGCGTCGAGCCCGGCATCGGGGGCCATGCACGCGGTGGCCAGCATCTGGCGGAAGCTGCGCGCGCCGGGCAGGCCGGTGAACAGGCCGGTGAGATGGCGCGTGATGGCATGCAGCCGTGTGCCGCGCGCCAGTTCTGCCGCCACATAAGGCTCGAAGGCCGTCATGGCCGCGAAGCTGTCCGCGACGGGCGGCACCGAAGCGAACAGCAGCGGATCGACCTCAAGCAGCACAGCCGGGTTCTGGTAAGCCTCGCGCCCGATCATCACACCGTCGACGTGATCAAGATGCGGCAGCCATTCGGATGGCGCGCGGATACCGCCATTGATCGCGACCGGCAGGCCCGGATTGGCCGCCTTCAGGCGATGGACACGGGCATGATCGAGCGGTGGAATCTCGCGGTTCTCCTTTGGCGACAGGCCCTGGAGCCAGGCCTTGCGGGCATGGACGATGAGCGCATCGGCCCCCGCCGCCCGCACGCTGGATGTGAGTGCATCGAGCGCCTGCTCCGGATCCTGATCATCGACGCCGATGCGGCACTTGACCGTGACCGGCACGCGCACGGCGGCCTTCATGGCAGCGACGCATTCGGCGACCACCTCAGGGGTCTGCATCAGGCAGGCACCGAAAGCGCCGCCCTGCACCCTGTCGGACGGGCAGCCGCAATTGAGGTTGATTTCATCGTAGCCGAACGCCTCGGCCAAGCTGGAGTGCGACCGTGCCTTCTGCGGCCCTGTTCCAGCGCAGCAGCCGGTCCGGATCGCCATGGATGATCGCATTGGCGGTGACCATCTCGGTGTAAAGCAGGGCATGGCGCGACAACACACGGTGGAAGGCCCGGCAATGCCGGTCCGTCCAGTCCATCATCGGGGCGACCGAGAAGCGCCAGGGGGAGGCGGTGTGCATGTCAGGGTATTGGCAATGAGCGTTGCGTTTGTCCAGATGCCGGGGATTGCGAGATGTATCATGACATGATACATTCTTTGTCATGGCAATCGTCGGCTTTCGGGATCAACGCTTGGAAGCCATTCTTGGGCGAAGGGTTCCAAAGGGTTTTCCGGCTGACTTGGCCGTTGTGACACGGCGCAAACTTGTCATGCTGGATGCGGCCCTGAGTCTCGACGACCTTCGTTCTCCGCCCGCCAATCGGCTCGAAGCGTTGCGAGGTGATCGCGCGGGCCAGCACTCCATCCGTGTCAATGACCAGTTTCGCATCTGCTTCGTGTGGACTTCAAAAGGCCCAGACGGCGTCGAATTTGTCGATTATCATCGTTGAAAGGTGCCATTGATGACCCTTCTCAAACCGGTTCATCCAGGTGAAGTGCTCCGTGAGGAATTTCTGCAGCCAATGGCCCTGTCTGCAGGATCCGTCGCACGGGCCTTGGGCGTGCCGCGCACGCGCATCGAGCGATTGGCCGCTGAGCAGGTCGATCTCTCGCCAGACAATGCGCTGCGGCTCGCGCGCTATTTCGGGACCAGCGCCGAGTTCTGGCTCAACCTGCACATGCGCTATGTCATCGAGACGACAGGCGATGCGATCAAGGCTGAACTGGACCGGATCGAACCTGTCGATGCTGTCTGAGAACCCCAAGGTCAAGAGCCTGCTCGACTATCGAATGCAAGCAGTTTTTGGGCTCATGTGGGCGCTGGAATTGCGATCATGCTGGGACCGAGCTCCACCGTTCTCAATACTCGTCAATGAGCGTCTGATAGTCGAAGGAAATCTGTCTGCCATCACCAACCCAATGATGGAGGCAGGTTTCCTCCACTGCCGGGCACTTCTGGAATTCCTGGGATTGCAGGCATCAGAGAAAGGCAACGCTGGTTCGGTAAAGTTAGTCGAGCTCAAAAAGCGGAGAAATGATGATGTCGGCATAGAGCATTTCAAGAATGCGGATGGTCCTTTGAAGATACTTTCCCCCCATGTTGCCCTGAGCAGATACAGAGGGCCCGCAGAAGATGCAGAAAAATCCTTTTTAAGTATTTTTAAAATTGCGAATAAACATCTTTTGCACAACACAACAGCGTTTTTTGACGACGATGACAATCCGCATGGTGTCAATGTTGCTGTTCATGGAATACCCGCATTGATGAAAAGCTATTTTTATACACCGCTTGGCTTGCTTCCGCCAACGCCATGGATCACTGTCAGGAGCCGCGAGGAGCCATAGAGATCTCACGCCGCCGCCTTCGCCAAGCCCCCGGCCTGTTCGATAAACGCGCGGACTTCGGCGAGGCCCTGGCCCGTCTTCATGTTGGTGAAGACGAAGGGGCGCTTGCCGCGCATCAGTCTGGCGTCGCGGTCCATCACCGCAAGGTCGGCCCCGACATGGGGCGCAAGATCGATCTTGTTGATCACCAGAAGGTCCGAGCGGGTGATGCCCGGCCCGCCCTTGCGCGGGATCTTCTCGCCGGCGGCCACATCGATGACATAGATGCACAGGTCGGCCAGTTCGGTGGAGAAGGTGGCCGCCAGGTTGTCGCCGCCCGACTCGATCAGGATCAGGTCGAGATCCGGGAACCTGCTGCGCATCTCGGCCACGGCGGCCAGATTGATCGAGCAATCCTCGCGAATGGCCGTGTGCGGGCAGCCGCCGGTTTCCACACCCATGATGCGCTCGACCGGCAGGGCACCGGCCACCGTCAGCAGGCGGGCATCTTCCTTGGTGTAAATGTCGTTGGTGATGGCGCACAGGTCGACATCATCGCGCATCGCCTTGCACAGCAATTCCATCAGCGCGGTCTTGCCGGAGCCGACCGGGCCGCCGATGCCGACACGCAGCGGGCCATGTGGTGAATGGTTCATGAACGGAACAACCTCGAATACTGGGTTTCGTGACGCAATGAAGCGAGATCGGAGCGAAAGGCGCAAGCACCAAGATCATCGAGCGATGCGCTGGCCAACGCTGCCGCTGTCTTGCTGATACAAGGCATCAAGCCTGCCAGCACGCGCTGACCGTCGGTTTGTCCCACGATGCCGAGCCGCACGGCAGCCGACACCAGATTGGCGGCGAAAGCCAGAATGAAGGCGGGCAGCAGGTCCGCCTTGGCGATGCCGTGGCCGGCGGCTGCGACGGCGACCGCGACGGGATAGGCCAGATCGGGGCCGGCCACCTGCCGGAGCCGGGCCAGTTCCGGCACGGGGTGCGCGGCTGCCGTGGCCAGCAGGAAGGCATTGCCCTGAGTCACGGTTTCCATGCGCCGCTCGGTCGAGGCCGCCATGGCGAGGGCGAGTTCGGCGATGCCTGCGACCTCCGGCCAGTCACCTGCCGTCACCGCATCCCAGGCAGCGACGGCAAGGATGGCATCGTTGCGCGCGGCGCCCCGCTCGATCAGGTCTGTGAGCCACAAGGCCAGGCTGGACGCGTCGGCAAGATCGCCCGCCTCCTGCGCCCATTCGAGGCCGTGTGAATAGGCGAACGCGCCGACCGGATAGGACGGCGAGAACCAGCTCAGCAGCAGGAGTTGCGCGGTTCTCAAGCCGGATCAGTGGTCGTGCTTGGCGCGCGGTGCGTGGCCGTGGTCATGGCCGTGATGATGCTTGTGGTCATGATCATGCTTGTGATCATGGCTGCCGACCTGAAGCACATCGTGCGTGTGATCGTGGCTGTGGTCATGATTGCAATCGGGACCATGCACGTGGCCGGGCTGGCCATGGGGCGGATTCACGTGTGCCTTGGCATGGTGATCATGGTGATGCCCATGCTCGTGATCATGATGATGATCATGGGCATGTCCGTGGTCATGGCCGGCATGGTCGTAGGCACCGCGCTCGGGCTTGAACGGGCGCGAAACCTTTGTTGTCGAACAGCCCTGACCCCTGATCATCTCTGCCAGAACATGATCGTCCTCGATGTAGAGGGCATCGGCGGTGATCTCCGCCGGGGTGTGGCGGTTGCCGATGTGCCAGGCCACGCGCATCAGCCTGAGCGGGTTCTCGGCACGCACCTCGATCAGATCCTGCGCAGCAGCCTTGACGAGCACCAGCCCGCCATCATCCATCTTCAGCGCATCGCCTTCGGACAGCACGCCTGCCTTGTCGAGATCGAGCAGGATCTCGCTGCCCTGCAGCGTCTTCAGCACGGCGCGGCGGCGCATGCGGTCCTCATGGGCCAGCACGACAGTATCAATGACCTTGTCGGCCTTGACGGCGGGCTTGCGGACAATGCTGGTGGCGCGCTGCATGGAACAATCCTCGGGAGGGCCGTGGCGGCCCTGTTGCGGACAATGTAACAATCCTGCGCCCCTGCGCAAAGGGGCCAAAGGCGCTGCGGCGAAGCGCCCCTGTCCGGATCATTGCGGCTTGACGCCGGCATCGGGCTGGGCAACGTCTGTGCGCGGAAGAGGAAGTGATCTGGCAGATGGGTGATCTAGCGCTTGCTGCAGGTGTAGCCGAAGCCGGCCCGGCGATCCGGCATCGCACCGTCGGCGTTGACGTCGGCGGCGTCATGGTCGGCGGTGGCGCTCCCATCGTCGTGCAGTCGATGACCAACACCGATACGGCCGACATCGCTGCCACGGTGGCCCAGGTCGCGGCGCTGGCGCGGGCAGGCTCCGAACTGGTGCGCATCACGGTCGACCGCGACGAGGCTGCGGCTGCCGTGCCCCATGTGCGCGAGCGGCTCGACCGGATCGGCGTCACGGTGCCGCTGGTCGGCGACTTCCACTATATCGGCCACACGCTGCTGGCGAACCATCCGGCCTGTGCCGAGGCGCTGGCCAAATACCGCATCAATCCGGGCAATGTGGGCTTCAAGGACAAGAAGGACCGGCAGTTCACACAGATCGTCGAGATGGCGATCCGCCACGGCAAGTCGGTCAGGATCGGGGCCAACTGGGGCTCGCTCGACCAGGAATTGCTGACCCATCTGATGGACCTCAACGCGGCCTCGGCAGCCCCGCTTGAAGCACGGGCCGTGACGCGCGAGGCCATGGTGCAGTCGGCTCTGCTGTCGGCAGCCAGGGCCGAGGAGATCGGCCTGCCGCGCAACCGGATCATCCTGTCCGCCAAGGTGTCGGGGGTGCAGGACCTGATCTCGGTTTACCGCGAACTGGCGCGCCGCTCCGACTATGCCATTCATCTGGGGCTGACCGAGGCCGGCATGGGCTCGAAAGGCATTGTCGCATCGTCCGCTGCGCTCGGCGTGCTGCTGCAGGAGGGGATTGGTGACACGATCCGCTTTTCGCTGACACCGGAGCCGGGCGGCGACCGCACGATCGAAGTCAAGACTGCGCAGGAATTGCTCCAGACCATGGGTTTCAGGGCCTTCGTGCCGCTGGTGGCGGCCTGTCCGGGCTGCGGGCGCACGACCTCGACCGTGTTTCAGGAACTGGCCCGCGACATCCAGACCTGGATCAGCACCTCGATGCCGGAATGGAAGACCCGCTATCCGGGCGTAGAGACCCTCAATGTGGCCGTGATGGGTTGCATCGTGAACGGGCCGGGCGAATCCAAGCATGCCGATATCGGCATCTCTCTGCCCGGCACGGGTGAGGCGCCCACCGCGCCGGTGTTTGTCGACGGCAAGAAGGTCGCCACCTTGCGTGGCGCCGGGATTGCCGGGGAGTTCAAAGACATGGTCAACCGCTATGTGGAAACCCGCTATGGCGCGTCCGGCCGTGCCGCCCGCTAGCGCCTGGCATGGCCTGCCCTTGTCCTTGCCCTTGATCGCCCTCATGAATGTGGTAGAGCCGCCAGCCTTTTGTTGCAGCGCCGCATGAGCGGAGATCCTTGATGGCTACCGACAAGACGTCCTTCTCGAAGGATGATCACAGGTTCGGCCTTGGCGACCCCGCCCCGAATGACGGCGAAGGCTTGCCTCCGCCTGGCCATGGCCATGGGCACGGCAAGACCGGCTTTGCGGCCCTGGCGCTGGGCGCGCTCGGCGTGGTCTATGGCGACATCGGCACCAGTCCGCTTTATGCGCTGCGCGAGACGATCAATGCCGCGGTCAGTGGCAATATCGGGAGCCATGGCGGGCATGGCGCCGCGGTGATCCGGGAAGTGCCGCGCGACATCGTCATCGGCGTGCTGTCGCTGATCCTGTGGTCGCTCGTGTTCGTGGTCACCATCAAGTATGTCCTCATCCTGCTCAGGGCCGACAACAATGGCGAGGGCGGCACGCTGACGCTGGTGGCGCTGGCGCAGCGCGCGGTCGGCAAGGCCAAGGGCACGGGCTGGGTGCTGGCGCTCGGCATGCTGGGGGCAGCGCTGTTCTATGGCGATGCGGTGATCACGCCGGCCATCTCGGTTCTGTCGGCGGTCGAAGGCCTGAAGCTCGTCACGCCGGCGTTCGAGCCTTACGTGGTCTATATCGCATCAGCGATCCTGATCGGTCTGTTTGCCGTGCAGAGCCGGGGCACCGAGAAGGTGGCGCAGTGGTTCGGGCCGATCATGATGATCTGGTTCCTGACGCTGGCCGGCCTCGGCATCTATCACATCCAGGATGATGTCGGTGTCTTCGCCTCGGTGAACCCCTGGTATGGCGTCAAGTTCTTCATCAACCATCCAGGCGTGTCGCTGGTGGTGCTTGGCACGGTCTGTCTTGCGGTGACCGGCGCTGAAGCGCTCTATGCCGATATGGGCCATTTCGGCCGTGGCCCGATCCAGAGTGCCTGGTTCTTCATGGTGTTTCCGGCCCTCTGGCTGAACTATCTCGGGCAGGGCGCGCTGATCCTGCATGACCCCAGCACCATCGACAATCCGTTCTACAAGCTGGCACCGGATTTCCTGATCCTGCCGCTGGTCATCCTGGCGACGGTTGCCACCATCATTGCCAGTCAGGCGGTGATCACCGGTGCTTTCTCGCTGACGCGGCAGGCGATCCAGCTCGGCATCCTGCCGCGCATGGAGGTGCGTCACACCTCCGAGCACACGTCGGGCCAGATCTACATGCCGCGCGTCAACTGGATCCTGCTGGTGGTGGTGCTTGGTCTGGTCTGGTCATTCCGATCATCCTCGGGGCTGGCGAATGCCTACGGGATTTCGGTGTTCGGCGCGATGACGGTGGACGCCATCCTGGCTTTCATCGTGATCTGGAAGGGCTGGCGCTGGAGCCTGGCCGCGACCTGCTGCGTCATCCTGCCATTCCTCGCGATCGATGTGGCCTTCTTCTCGGCCAACATGCTCAAGCTGTTCCATGGCGGCTTCGTGCCGGTGTTGCTGGCCGCCGTGCTGGTCATCCTGATGGCGACCTGGATCAGGGGGTCGGGCATCCTGTTCGAGAAAACCCGCAAGGCGGATGTGCCGCTCGTGGAACTGCTCGACATGCTGGCCAAGAGCCCGCCCCACCGGGTGAAGGGAACCGCCGTGTTCCTGACCGGCGATCCGGTGGTCGCGCCTGCCGCAATGCTGCACAATCTCAAGCACAACAAGGTGCTGCACGAGAAGAATGCCATCCTCACCGTGCGCTCGCTGGATGTGCCGCGCATTGCCGAGGATGAGAGGGTCAAGATCGAGCCGATCTCGGACGGTTTCTGGAAGATGGAACTGCGCTACGGCTACATGGAAAGCCCGAACATCCCCAAGGGGCTCGGCATCTTGCGCAAGCAGGGCTTCAAGTTCGACATCATGTCGACGTCGTTCTTCCTGTCGCGCCGCTCGATCAAGCCATCGGTGAATTCGGGCATGCCGCTTTGGCAGGACAAGCTGTTCATCTCGATGGCGCGCAGCGCCACCGATGCCACGAGCTACTTCCAGATCCCGACCGGGCGCGTGGTCGAGGTCGGCACGCAGGTCACGGTTTAGGGGCCAGGGTTTTCGCGGCCCGGGTTCAGGGCCGATCAGTTTGTCCGCGTGGCTGCAAAGCGGGCCGCAGCGCGCAGCGTGTCGGCCTCCGGCCCGAAACGGCGCAGGGCTCCGACGGCATCCATGGCCAGCCGGTCGCGTTCGGCGCGCGCGGCCTCAAGCCCGAGGGCTGCGACAAGCGTCGCCTTGTTGGCATCGGCATCCTTGGCCGTGGCCTTGCCCATGACATCCGGGCTGGCTTCGACATCGAGCACATCATCCGCCACCTGGAAGCATGCACCGAGAGCCTGCCCGAAGGTGGATAGCGACATGCGCTGGCCAAACGAGGCCCCGCCGAGGATGGCGCCCATCTCGACGGCCGCTGTCAGCAATGCGCCGGTCTTCATCGCCTGAAGGCGGCGCACGTCACCCGCAGAGGGCGGGTGGCGGTGGGTCCCGGCCGCGTGGCGACCCTCCGCATCGAGATCGAGCATCTGCCCGCCGACCATGCCCGCCAGACCGGACGCCCGCGCAAGGCAAAGCACGAGGTCTGCCCGGATGGACGCCTCCGCCTCGCTGTCGGCCAACACCTCGAAAGCCAGCGTCAGCAGGCCGTCGCCGGCGAGAATCGCTGTGGCTTCGTCGAAGGCCTTGTGGACGGTCGGCTGGCCGCGCCTGAGATCGTCATTGTCCATCGATGGCAGGTCGTCATGGACCAGCGAGTAGCAATGGATCAGTTCGATGGCCATCGCAGCGGGCAGGGCCGCCTCCTGTGCCACGCCGAACAGCCGTGCGGTCTCGATCAGCAGAAAGGGCCTCAGCCGCTTGCCGCCGCCAAGCGCACCATGGCGCATGGCAGCCAGCAGCCTTCCGGGCCGGGCGATCTCGTGATCGCGCTGGCGGTCATCGAGCAATGCGGCGAGGGCTGTTTCGATGCGGCCGGCGGTCTCGGCCAGCCGCGCGGCGAAGCTGGCATCGGGGCTGGTTGTGCTATCACTCATGGGAGTGTCCGGTTGGCATGGGGCGGTCTGCGGGAAGGCATGTGCCATCCGGTGTATCGCGCCTGCCGGCCTGTCTCAACCCGAACCGCAGCAGCCAGGACAGCGCGTTGAGCACAAGAGCCGATGCCCAGGGAGACGAGATGTCGCCAAGAGCCGGATCATCGCGCCGGCTGCGGGGGCACTGGCGGCGGCGCGCTCTGTGGCTGGTGGCGGGTGGCGCAGGGCTGGTCGCGACCCTGCTGCTGGTGGCAACCATCCTGCCGATGCCCTCGACGCTGATGCTCTGGCGTCTGGCGAGCGGGCAATCGGTGACGCGTGTCTGGGTGCCGCTGGAGCGCATGTCGCCCGAACTGGTGCGGGCCGTCATCGCCTCGGAAGACCAGCGCTTCTGCCGCCATTGGGGCATCGATTGGGGCGCGCTGCGCGAGGTGCTGGGCGATGAGGACGGACCACAGCGCGGTGGCTCGACCATCGCGATGCAGACCGTCAAGAACCTCTACCTCTGGCATGGGCGTTCCTATGTCCGCAAAGGCATCGAGTTGCCGCTGGCGCTGCTGGCCGATCTGGTCTGGTCCAAGCGCCGGATGATCGAGCTCTACCTCAACGTGGCCGAGTTCGGCGAAGGCCTGTTCGGTGTCGAGGCCGCGTCGCAGCGCTATTTCAACCGCAGCGCGGCCAGCCTGGCGCGTCGGGAGGCGGCCTCGCTCGCGGCCAGCCTGCCCAATCCGCGCCTGCGCAATCCGGCGATGCCGTCGCAGCGGGCAAGGACGAACAGCTTCCGCATCCAGCAGCGCATGGCGGGGCTGGGCGACAAGGCTTCCTGCGTGCTTGGCCGCTCGTGACGCTGCCCCTGTGGTGTGATTGCTGAAAAGCTCTAGCCAGCACGCCAGCAAGCGTGTATGTGCGCGCTTCTGTTGAACAACCGTCTCTGACTTGCAGGCCTGAACTGGCCACGCCTCGGAGATGCTCCCGGAGTTTCGTTATGGCCGTTCCCAAGAAAAAGACAGGATTCGGGCGAACTGCGCCGCCCCCACCATGTCGATCTCAAGACCGGCATGTATCGTGGTCGCCAGATCCTGAAGCCCAAGGGCTGATACCGGCTGTAGGCCATGCTGGCCCGCACCGGGAATCCGGTGCCCTGATCACGACGGTCAGGGCCGGGGTATCCCGCTTGTCATAGAAGCGATGTCAAGGCTGGCTCACGCCGGCCTTTTTCGTGTCTGGCCGGATTGCGGACTCCGCTGCCGTGCGGCGCTCAGGCCAGGCGCTGGCGGCCTCTCCTGCGACAGCACCGGCCCGATAGCGCCTGATTGCCACCGCAGGTTCCTCACGGCGATGGCGGCGATAGGCGCTGACCCCGTGCCGGCAGGCCAGGAGCTGGGCGAGGAAGCCGATCTCGGTTGGCGGCATGGCAGGGGCCGGACCGCACGCCGTCCGGTCTTGTCCGGCGGTCGCATCCGCGTTCCCATCGCGGACCAGCACAAGCGCACGACCGGTGCCATTGTGTTCGTTTGTGGCATCAAACTGTCCGGACATGGTGCAATTTCCTGGATGCGGGAACGTCTTGCCAGCCACATGGCAAGATCCGGGCTGGACTTAACCGGCCTTTAAGCAGGCAAGCGGCATCGTTCCGAGACAGAATCAGGGTCTTGGTTCGCGCTACGGGTGCGCGGGACAACCCAGTCGGGAGCCTCAGATGTTCAACGATCCACGCCGGAGCCATGATCCGGTCGATCCGAAGGATGTGCTGAGCTCGATCGGCGAGGTGGTCTACACCTGGGACCTGCCCAGCGATGACCTGCGCTGGGGCCCGAACGCCAGCGATATCCTCGGAGACGCCCAGGCTGGCACCCTGAACAAGGGCCTGGCTTTTGCCCGACTGCTCGAGCCGGGCGCGGGACGGAGCCGCTATGACGCCATCATGGATGCCTCGGGGGCCGATCTCGGGGACGGCGTGCCCTATCGCACCCGCTATGCCGTTCTGCTCGGCGAGCGCAAGATGTGGGCCGAGGATACGGGCCGCTGGTTCGCAGGGATCGACGGGACACCGGTCAGGGCGCGCGGCGTGCTGCGTTTGGAGCGGCCTGTCACCGACACGGACCTTGGCGCACCCAGCTACACGATCTGCGACCGCTCTGCGCTGGTGCAGCGGCTTGACGAACTGATGGCCGACCAGATGGCGGCTGACCGCTCGGTGGTGGTGCTGGCCGCTGCCATCGATGACCTGACGCGGATCAACGATGACTTTGGCCACGAGGCCACGGACGAGATCCTGATCGCGGTGCAGGAACGCCTGCGTGGTGTGATGCGGACGCGCGACCGGCTGATGCGCTATTCCAGCAACCGCTTCGCCATCATCCTCACGGGTTGCCCTGTCGGCCAGATCGAAACGGCGGCGCGCCGCTTCGTGCGGGCGGTCTCGAAATCCGCCATCGAAACGACGCGCGGGGTCGCGCTGGCCCGCATCCGCATCGGTGCGGCCATCGCGCCAGACCTGACGCGCCATAGCGGGGCGCTGCTCACAGCCGCCGAGGGTGCGCTGCTCGACGCACGCCGCGGCTCACTGGAAGCGGTGGTCGTCGCGCGCAGCGCGAGCCCTGCGGTGATCAGCGAGACGGCCAGCATGGATCTCGATGCGCTCGGCGCGCTGAACGAGCGGCGCATCCGCATGGCGCGGCAGCCGATTGTGCGGGCCGGCGATCGCAGCCTTGCCTTTCACGAAGGGCTGGTGCGGATCGAGCGCCCGGATGGCAGCTATTTCGCGCCCGGTGACCTGCTGCCCATGCTGGAGCGCCGAGGCCTGGTGCGGCTGTTCGACCATCGGGTGCTGGAACTGTCGGCAGCCGGCCTGGTCCAGGAGCCATCAGCGATCCTGTCCATCAATGTCTCGCCGATCTCGCTGACCGACCCGGTCTGGCTCGATGCCTTCCGCCTGCTGATGCGCACGCATGCAGGCCTCAGCGAGCGGATGATCGTGGAGGTGACAGAGACCGCCACGATCTCGCATGCCCAGGAGAGCCTGCGCGTCATCCATGCCATCAAGGATTGCGGCTGCAAGGTTGCCATCGACGATTTCGGTGCGGGCCACACCTCGCTGCGGCACCTGCGCGAATTTCCGATCGACATCCTCAAGCTCGACGGTGCCTTCACGCAGAACCTGGCCCGTTCGACCGATGACCGCTTCTTCGTGCGCACGCTGCTGGACCTCGCCCAGCATCTGGGGGTCGAGACCGTGGCCGAATGGGTGGACACGGAAGCTGCCGCGCGCATGCTGACCGACTGGGGCGTGACCTATCTCCAGGGTCACCTCACCGGCGCCGCCGAGATCTGGGCTCCGGGTGCCACCAGCCTTGTCAGAGCGGCCTGAACGCCGCTCCCGCCGTTTGAACTGTCAGGATTTCGACGACAGCCTGTCGAGCTTGTCGCGCATCGCTGCCATCTCGCGCTTCAGGGTCGAGAGTTCGTCCTCGCCGGTAGCGGCATGGGCAGTCGGTTTGGCAGGCGAACCGGCCGAAGCAGTGGCCCTGTCGTCGCCAGTTGCGGAGGTGGCTTCGGCCGTGCCGGCAATGCCGAAGGGTGTGAACATGCGCATCGCATCGCCGAACATCTTGATGTTGGCCCTTGTCTGCGCCTCCATCGCCTCGACAGCCTTCGAGCCGAACGGGGTCGCGCCGAACGCCTTGGAAAGATGGTCACGATAGGTGTGCTGTTCGCGCGTCAGGTTGTCGATCGACATTTCCAGATAGCGCGGCACCAGCACCTGCATGCTGTCGCCATAAAAGCGGATCAACTGGCGCAGGAAGGCAATCGGCAGCAGGTTCTGCCCGGTCTTGCTCTCTTCCTCGAAGATGATCTGCGCCAGAACCGAGCGGGTGATGTCCTCGCCGCTCTTGGCATCATAGACGAGGAACTCCTCGCCGTTGCGGACCAGAAGGGCGAGATCCTCCAGCGTGACATATGAGCTCGTGCCCGTGTGATAAAGCCGCCGGTTGGCGTACTTCTTGATGACGGTCGGCTCCTTGTCAGCGGCCATGGCAATCCTTGTCCCGTCGGCGTTTCAAATGAACCGGCGCATAAAATAGGTGCAGCCACGATAGCGCGTTGTGCGGTGCCTGCAAGTGGTGCCTGCAAGTGAAGTCTGCACGTGATGTCTGCACGTGCCGCAAGACATCCCGTATCGGCGCCCGCCGGCCAGAACCGAGCCTGGAGGCTCCCGAACGCGCGGGACATGGCGCAAAGTCGAACAAGACAATTGATCTGGATGCTTGACGGATCGTCGTTTGGCTTTGACAACCATCGTCTGCTCGGGACACCTCACGCGCGGGCAAGCCTCGACGAGGCCGGGCGAACACAAGGGAAGGACACATCATGGCTTCACAGGACATCGTCATCGTCGGCGCCGCGCGCACGGCGGTCGGGGCTTTCAATGGTGCTTTTGCCGGCACGGCTGCCCACGAACTGGGCGCAGCCGCCATCAAGGCCGCACTGGCACGCGCCGGGGTCGATCCTGCCGATGTCGACGAGGTGATCATGGGCCAGATCCTCTCTGCCGGGCAGGGCCAGAACCCTGCACGGCAGGCAGCCATTGCTGCTGGCATCCCGCAGGAAGCCACGGCCTGGGGCCTCAACCAGCTTTGCGGTTCCGGCCTGCGCGCCGCAGCCCTCGGCATGCAGCAGATTGCCAATGGCGACGCGACCGTGATCGTGGCCGGCGGCCAGGAGTCGATGTCGCTGGCGCCGCATGTCGCGCACATGCGCGCCGGCACCAAGATGGGCGACCTGAAGATGCTCGATTCGATGCTGAAGGACGGCCTGCTGGATGCCTTCCACGGCTACCACATGGGCAACACCGCCGAGAATGTTGCGCTCAAGTGGCAGATCAGCCGTGATGAGCAGGATGCTTTCGCCGTCGCCTCGCAGAACAAGGCTGAAGCGGCCCAGAAGGCCGGCAAGTTCAAGGACGAGATCGTTCCGTTCACGATCTCTGGCCGCAAGGGCGACGTCATTGTCGATGCCGACGAATATCCCAAGCACGGCACCACGCTGGAAGGCGTGGGCAAGCTCAAGCCTGCTTTCTCCAAGGACGGCACCGTGACGGCGGCCAATGCCTCGGGCATCAACGATGGCGGCGCAGCCGTGGTGCTGATGACGGCTGCGGAAGCGCAGCGGCGCGGTCTCACGCCGCTGGCCCGCATCGCTTCCTGGGCTACTGCCGGCGTCGATCCAGCCATCATGGGCAGCGGGCCGATCCCGGCCTCGCGCAAGGCGCTGGAGAAGGCCGGCTGGAAGGCTGCCGATCTTGATCTGGTCGAGGCCAACGAGGCCTTTGCGGCCCAGGCCATCGCGGTCAACAAGGACATGGGCTGGGATACGGCCAAGGTGAACGTCAATGGCGGTGCCATCGCCATCGGCCACCCGATCGGCGCATCCGGTGCCCGCGTGCTGGTGACGCTGCTGCATGAAATGGGCAAGCGCAACGCCAAGAAGGGCCTGACCACCCTGTGCATCGGCGGCGGCATGGGCGTTGCCATGTGCCTGGAGCGCTGAGTGTCGGCCTCCCGGCCCGCGACCTTGTATCGCTACCTCACCGGACCCGATGACGCGGCCTTCTGTCATCGGGTGTCGGAGGCGCTGAGCAGGGGCTGGACGCTCTATGGCAATCCGACCCTGGCCTTCGACGACAAGACCGGCCGCGTGATCTGCGGCCAGGCCATCACCAAGGATGTCGAGGGCGTCCGCTACGCCCCCGACCTCGATCTTTCATTGCAGTAACGTCACCAAATCCAAAAAAACATCAGGGAAGGGAAAATTCATGACACGTGTTGCTCTCGTGACCGGGGGAAGCCGCGGCATCGGTGCCGCCATTTCGAAGGCGCTGAAGGCCGCCGGCTACAAGGTGGCCGCATCCTATGCCGGCAATGACGAGGCCGCCTCGGCCTTCACACGGGAGACGGGCATCCCGACCTACAAGTGGGATGTGTCGGACTACGACGCCTGCGTTGCCGGCATCGCCAAGGTGGAGGCCGATCTTGGCCCGGTCGAGGTGCTGGTCAACAATGCCGGCATCACCAAGGATGGCATGTTCCACAAGATGACCAAGGACCAGTGGTATGGGGTCATCAACACCAACCTCAACTCGCTGTTCAACATGACCCGCCCTGTCTGGGAGGGCATGCGCGCCCGCAAGTTCGGACGCGTGATCTGCATCTCGTCCATCAACGGCCAGAAGGGCCAGATGGGGCAGGTCAACTACTCTGCGGCGAAGGCCGGCGACATCGGTTTCGTCAAGGCGCTGGCGCAGGAAGGCGCGCGCGCCGGCATCACCGTCAACACGATCTGCCCTGGCTATATCGCCACCGAGATGGTCAAGGCCATCGACCCTGCCGTGGTCGAGAAGAACATCCTGCCGCTGATCCCGGTTGGCCGTCTTGGCGAGCCTGAGGAAATCGCACGGGCCGTCGTGTTCCTGGCTGCCGATGAGGCCGGCTTCATCACCGGCTCGACGTTGAGCGCCAATGGCGGGCAATACATGGCCTGATCCGGTCAGTCTTGCCTTGGTGAAGGCCGGCAGCGATGCCGGCCTTCTGCTTTTTCCGTCCTGTTGTCCTTGCCCCGACAAGCCATGCCCATGCCCCTGTCCCGCCCCACGCTTCTCGGCCTTGTCGCGATCCTGCTCTGGGGGCTGCTGGCGCTGTTCACAACCGCGACAGCCGGCATTCCGCCCTTCCAGGTCACGGCGATCACCTTTGCCATCGGTGGCGGTGTCGGGCTTGCCATTGTGGCGCAGCAGGGCAAGCTCGCCCTTCTGCGCCAGCCGCCCCTGGCCCTGGCGCTGGGGATTGGCGGGCTGTTCGGCTATCATGCGCTGTATTTCGCCGCGCTGAAGCTGGCGCCGCCGGCAGAGGCCAGCCTCGTGGCCTATCTCTGGCCCTTGCTGATTGTCATCTTCTCGGGCCTGTTGCCGGGCGAGCACCTCAGTCCGCGCCATGTCCTCGGCGCGCTGATCGGCTTTGCCGGTGTCGGCGTGCTGGCCGCAGGGCGCGGCGTCGCCGGCTTGGAGGCGAGCCATCTCCCAGGATATGTGCTGGCAGCAGGCTGCGCTGTGGTCTGGGCGGCCTATTCGGTGCTGTCGCGGCGCATGGCTTCGGTGCCGACCGAGGCCGTGGCGGGTTCCTGCCTGATCACGGCGCTGCTGGCCGCCCTGTGCCATCTGGCCTTCGAGACCACGGTCATGCCCGATGCAACGGGCTGGCTGGCGCTGATCGGCCTTGGGCTTGGGCCGGTCGGGCTTGCCTTCTTCGTCTGGGACATCGGCATGAAGCGCGGCGACATCCGCCTGCTGGGCGTGGCGAGCTATGCCGCGCCGGTGATCTCGACGCTGGCCCTTGTGCTCACCGGCGCTGCAGCGGCCACCTGGACGCTCGGTCTGGCCTGCCTGCTGATCGTGGCAGGGGCTGTCACCGCATCGGTCCCTTCGCGGCGCTGATGCCCGCCGTCACGCCACGGATGGCTTGCGCGGCACCGGCCGCCAGCCGGGCGGGGCCAGCTCGAAGCCCTTGAAGTCGAAGCCTGGCGCGACCGTGCAGCCGACCAGCGTCCAGTGACCGAGGCTTGTGGCGGTCTGCCACCAATGGGCCGGCACCACCAGTTGCGGGCGCTGCCGCATGCGCAGGTTGGGGCCAAGATGGTGGGCTTCGGCATCGTGGCCATCGGGCGACATGGTGATGACCATGGGTGCGCCTGCATGCCAATGCCAGACCTCAGCCGCATCGACCCGGTGCCATTCGGAGACCTCGCCGACGCCGAGCAGGTAGTAGATCGCGGTCGATGCTGCCCGGCCATCGGCCAGAAGCCGCGTGTCGCGGAAGGTCTCCTTGTAGAAGCCGCCTTCCGGGTGTGGCTGAAGCCCGAGCAACGCCACCACCTCGGCTGCGCCAAGGCCGTCCAGATCCTGCGTGGTCATGTCATCAGCCCCTGAAGTCGTTTTTCATCTGGCGCAGGCTGGCAAAGCTGGCGCCCGGGTCGGATTGGCCGAGCGCCGCCATGATGGCCGGCTCGCCTGCCCTGAAGAACGGGTTGGTGCGCTTTTCCTCGCCGACCGTGGTCAGCGCCCAGAAGCTGCCGGATGCCGCGCGGCGCTGGGCCTCTTCGGCCCGCTCGGCGATGGCCGCGTTGCCCGGCTCGACAGCGCGCGCGAAGCGGGCATTGGAGGCGGTGTAATCGTGCCCGGTGATCAGCGTGACATCATCCGGCAGGGCCGCGATCCGCGACAGCGAATGCCACATCTGCGCCGCGGTGTCGCCGAACAGGCGCCCGCAACCCATGACGAAGACCACATCGCCGACGGCCGCCAGCTTCGCGCCGTGCGAGACCCAGCTCAGGTGTCCGGCGGCGTGCCCCGGCGTTGCCCAGATCTCGAAGGCGGTCTCGCCCAGCAAGACCTGGTCGCCTTCACCCACAACGCGGTCGAGAGGGGCAATGGGGCGGGCCTGCGCCGGGCCGATGATTTCGCAGCCGGTGCGGCGGGCGAGTTCTGTCGCGCCCTGCACATGGTCGGCATGCTCATGGGTGATGAACAGGTGGCTGATGGTCCAGCCCCTGGCGATGGCCGCTGCGTGGGTCTGGCCGGCCTCAGGTGCGTCAATGGCGGCGCACAGACCTGTGGCACGGTCATGGACAAGCGCTCCGCAATTGTCGGACAGCAGGCGGAACACATGCAGATCGACGGGCAAGCGGGCATCCTCCTGACGGGTGGCGACAATCGCCACCACGACAGTCACCATCATGGGCGTCAGGCCTTGCGCTTGTCCAGCGATCCGCCAATGGTATCGCGCCATGAGCACGGATGTCGTCGATCTTCGCAGTTTCTATGCCAGCCCGCTTGGCCATGTCGCCCGCCGTTTCATCGGCAAGGCCGTGCTGCGTTTCTGGGACAATGTCGGCGGCAGCCGGCTGGTGGGCATCGGCTATGCCGTGCCATACCTGTCCTTGCTGCGTGACCAGACCGAGCGCTGCCTTGCCTTCATGCCGGCCACGCAGGGCGTGGTGAACTGGTCATCGGGCAGCGGTTCATCGTCTGCCCTCGTCGATCCGCTGTTGCTGCCGCTCGATGACGCCTCGGTGGACCGGGTTCTGCTGGTGCATGCGCTGGAATCGAGCGAGAACGCCGAGGAGTTGCTGGCCGAATGCTGGCGGGTTCTGGCGCCTGGAGGCCGCATCATGCTGATCGTGCCGAACCGGCGCGGGCTCTGGGCGCGGATGGACGGCACCCCCTTTGGCCATGGCCGGCCGTTTTCGCGCCGGCAGCTCGAACGGCTGATGCGGGACACGCTGTTCTCGCCGGAGAACTGGGCCGAGGCCCTGTTCACGCCGCCGCTCCAGCGCCAGTCGGTCCTGCGCTCCGCCCCGATGTGGGAGAAGCTGGGAGCGGGGCTTGGCCTGCCGTTCTCCGGTGTCCACGTCATCGACGCCACCAAGCAGTTCTACCGGCGCGCACCCGCCCAGAGCCGCCGCGCTTTCGCGCTCAGGCAGGTTCTGGTGCCGTTGCCGGCCCCTTCGCCCAGCGCCGGGCGGCAGGCGCAAACTTGACAGCCACGCCTGGTGCCGCCACATCAGGGCCGAACCAGTGCCTGCCGGCGCGCTGCCGCGGCCCTTCCGGTTTGGCCGTCCTGCCGGGCGACCTCAGTTCGAGAGCCCCGTCGCCGGACCAGTCCTGACAATGAGAAGTTACCTCGATTTCGAAAAGCCCATCGCCGATCTCGAGGCGAAGGTGGACGAGTTGAAGGCCATGGCTGCCAAGGGCGATGCGGTGGCGATCGGCGAGGAAATCGCCAAGCTGGAGGCCAAGTCGGACCAGTCGCTGAAGGGCCTCTACATGGCCCTCACGCCCTGGCAAAAGACCCAGGTTGCCCGCCACCCGCAGCGCCCGCACTTCGTGGATTACTGCGCCCGGCTGATCAGCGAGTTCACGCCGATGGCGGGGGACCGCGGTTTCGGCGAGGACGAGGCCGTGATCGGTGGCTTCGGCCGCTTCGAAGGCCAACCTGTCTGCGTGATCGGACAGGAGAAGGGCTCGAACACCGAGACCAGGCTCAGGCACAATTTCGGCATGGCCAAGCCGGAAGGCTATCGCAAGGCCGTGCGGCTGATGGAGCTCGCCGACAGGTTCGGGCTGCCCGTGCTGTGCTTTGTCGACACAGCCGGTGCCTTCCCCGGCATCGAGGCCGAGGAGCGCGGCCAGGCCGAGGCCATTGCCCGCTCGACCGAGGCTTGCCTCGCGCTCGGCTCACCGAACGTGTCGTTGATCATCGGCGAGGGTGGCTCGGGCGGTGCTGTCGCCATCGCCACCGCCAACCGGGTGCTGATGCTCGAACATGCCGTCTATTCGGTGATCTCGCCGGAAGGGGCGGCCTCGATCCTGTGGCGGGATGCCGCCCGCGCGCAGGATGCCGCCACCGGCATGAAGATCACCGCGCAGGACCTGCTGCGCTTCGGCATCATCGACCGGATCATCTCCGAGCCGGCCGGCGGGGCGCACCGTGCCCCGGAAGAGGCGATCACGCGGGCAGGGCATGCCATGTCGGCCGCACTTGGCGAACTGGCGGGGCTTTCGCCGGAGCAGTTGCGCAACCAGCGCGCCGACAAGTTCCTCGCCATTGGCCGAAAACTGATGTGAGCTGGCTCCCAGGCAGGTCAGCGCCACAGTTTCGCCGTTAACGAACTGTTGACCATGGTTCAAGATGGCGTCTGCTTGTGGTAACCATCCGGCAAGGCTAACGGATATAGTCGAAGCGTCAGTCTGATCGTCCCATGGCGGGACAGCAACCCGGGATACGTGCCTTGCGTTGGAAGCCCATCTCGCTCGTTCTGGTTCTCGGGCTCGGCCTGGCCGCCTGTGAGGAGAACCGTCCGCGCGGGGCCGCACGCCACAACATCCCGATCCCGCCGGATGTGCAGGCGCTGATGTCCTCCAAGGGCATGAACAAGAACAGCCCGGTGCTGATCCGCTCCTTCAAGAAGGAGTCGGAACTCGAGATCTGGAAGATGGCCAGCAATGGCCAGTATGCGCTGCTCAAGAGCTATCCGATGTGCCGCTGGTCCGGCCAGCTTGGCCCCAAGAAGCGCGAGGGCGACCGGCAGGCGCCGGAAGGCTTCTACGACATCACGCCCGCCAACATGAACCCGAACTCGGCGTTCTACCTGTCGTTCAACATGGGTTTTCCCAATGCCTTCGACCGAACCCATGGCCGCACCGGTGCCCACCTGATGGTGCATGGGGCCTGCTCGTCGGCGGGCTGCTATTCGATGAGCGATGACCAGATCGCCGAAATCTATGCCCTTGTCCGCGAGGCCCACAATGGGGGCCAGCGGGCCGTGCAGATGCAGGCCCTGCCCTTCCGCATGACGGCTGAAAACCTCGCCAGGCATCGCTATGATGCCAACATGCCGTTCTGGCGGAACCTCAAGGAAGGCACCGACAAGTTCGAGGTGGCGCGCGTGGAACCCAAGGTTTCGGTGTGCCAGGGGCGCTATGCCTTCAACCGCACCGGCGATTGCCGTGAGGACCCCAGCACCCAGCAGATCGCGGCGGCGGCTGCGGAGAAGCGCCGTCAGGATGATGCCGAGGTTGCAGCCCTTGTCGCCAAGGGCACGCCGGCCATCCGGCTGGTCTATCAGGATGGCGGCCAGCACCAGAAATTCACGCAGGTTCTGATGGCCAGCGGCCCAGAGGCTCTGGAACAGAAGACCGCCTGGGGTTCGCGCGCCGTGGGCATCAGCCGCCCCGATGCCGTGGTCGCAGGCCCGCAGGAGATTGTCGTGGCCTCGCCCGGCGCTGCCACGCCGCGTCCGGCTGCAGCCGCGCCGGCTGGTCCTGCATTGGCATCGACGACGACCACGCGCGTCACTGCTCCGGCAGCGACGGCACGGGCAGGTTCGGCGCAGCCCGGCACCGCTCCTTCGGGCGGCACCTCCCAGGTGGTGCGCGGCTCGGGGGGCAACCAGCCCGCAGCCCAGGCAGCCGCCGTGCCAGAGGCACCGCCGCAGCCGTCGATGATGCAGCGCATGCTGTCGTTCAGCCCGTTCGGCGCCGCCCAGCCAGTGGCCGAAACGCCGGCGGCGGCACCTGTGGCGGTCACGCCGCCAGCAGGGCGCGCCACCCAGGCAACGCCGCAGCCGCCCCGCCGGGCAGCGCCTCAGGCTGCCGCGCCCGGCACCCCCAACGTCGCAGCCATTCCATAAAACCAATGGTCATGATCTGTGATTGATCACAGACCATGGCATCCCTCGCGTCAGCTCGGGTGCGCATTCGCCTCTGCCATCAGCTTGTCCCTCAAGGCCGATGACCAATGGCGCAAGGTCCGGGCACGCAATGCCGATCCCGCTCATGGGGCTTTTCGCCTGACAGCCGGGGCCATCAGGCAGGCCGTGGCTCACGTCACAAGCCGCGTCAGGCCGTGCTGCCGACCTGGCCGTGGCAATGCTTGAACTTCTTGCCTGATCCGCATGGGCACGGCTCGTTGCGGCCGACACGGCCCCATGTCGACGGATCGTTCGGATCGCGCTGCGCCGGCGCAACCGCTTCGGCCGGGGCGAACATGGCCTGCTGGTCGGAGCGGGGAAGCTGGCCCAACGCCGGCGCTGCATCGGCGGGTGGCTCCTCGAAGCGCACCTCGACACGCATCAACTGGCTGGTCACCTGCTCGCGCAGCTTGTCGATCAGCCCGTCGAAAAGCTGGAAGGCCTCCGACTTGTATTCGTTGAGCGGATCGCGCTGGGCAAGGCCGCGCCAGCCGACCACCTGCCGGAGATGGTCGAGCGTGACGAGATGCTCGCGCCAGAGATGGTCGAGCATCTGAAGCAGCACCTGCTTCTCGACATAGGTCATGACCTCATCGCCATTGCGTTCGATGCGGGCGGCATAGTCCTCGTCGGCGGCCTTGAGCAGACGTTCGCGCATTTCCTCATCCGCGATGCCGTCTTCCTTGGCCCACTCATCCACCGGAAGGTCGAGATTGAGTGTCTTGATCACCTCGGCCTTGAGCCCCACCACATCCCACTGTTCGGGATAGGCATCTTCCGGGATGTGATGGCGCACGGCGTCGTCAACGACCTGGCTGCGCATCTCGTTGATGGTTTCGCGGATCGAGGCCTGACGCATGAACTCGCGGCGCTGTTCGAACACCACCTTGCGCTGGTCGTTCATCACGTCGTCGTATTTCAGGATGTTCTTGCGGGTGTCGAAGTTGCGGGCCTCGACCTTGCCTTGCGCTTTCTCGACAGCCTTGTTGATCCAGGGGTGGATGATGGCCTCGCCTTCCTGAAGCCCGAGCTTCTGGAGCATGCCGTCCATCCGGTCCGAGCCGAAGATGCGCATCAGGTCGTCCTGGAGCGACAGGAAGAACTTGGAACGGCCGGGATCGCCCTGGCGGCCCGAGCGTCCGCGCAACTGGTTGTCGATGCGGCGGCTTTCGTGGCGCTCGGTGCCGATGATGTAGAGGCCGCCCGGCATGGTCACGGTCTTGGCCGCGCGCGAGCCCTTGGCCGGTTCGATCTCGACCTCTTCCCTGGCGTTCAGCACGATCTGCCGGAAGCGCTCGACCTCTGCCTTGATCTCGGCGATCCTGGCGTCCTTGGCAGGCCCATCCTCCATGCCGGCCGTCTCGGCCTTGATGCGCATCTCGACGGAGCCGCCGAGCTTGATGTCGGTGCCGCGGCCGGCCATGTTGGTGGCGATGGTGATGGCCCCGGGCACGCCGGCCTCGGCCACAATGTAGGCTTCCTGCTCGTGGAAACGGGCGTTGAGCACGGCGAACTGCTTGGTCGCCTTGCCTTCGCGGGCCGCCTTGTAAAGGCTGTCGAGCGCATTGGGCTGGGTGAAGTCGAGCTGCTTGTAGCCGGCCTTGATCAGCAGTTCCGCCACCAGTTCGGAGCGCTCGATCGACGCGGTGCCAACCAGCACAGGTTGCATGCGGGCCGAGGCCTTTTCGAGCTCGACGATGATGGCGCTGACCTTTTCCTCGAAGGTGCGGTAAACTGAATCGTCCTCGTCGACGCGCTGCACCGGCATGTTGGTGGGGATCTCGACGACATCGAGCTTGTAGATCTGCTGGAATTCTTCGGCCTCGGTGGCGGCCGTGCCGGTCATGCCGCCCAGCTTGTCGTAGAGCCGGAAGTAATTCTGGAAGGTGATCGAGGCGAGCGTTGCATTTTCGGGCTGGATCGAGACCTTTTCCTTGGCTTCGAGTGCCTGGTGCAGCCCTTCCGAGTAGCGCCGGCCCTGCATCATGCGGCCTGTGAATTCGTCGATGATCACCACTTCGTCGTTGCGGACGATGTAGTCCTTGTCGAGCGTGAACAAGGTGTGGGCACGCAAGGCCTGATTGAGGTGATGCACGATGCTGACATTCTGCGCATCGTAAAGGCCGCCATCACCGAGCAGGCCAGCAGCCCGGATCAGCTCCTCCATCTTTTCGGTGCCGGCTTCGGTCAGCGAGACCTGGCGCTGCTTCTCGTCGAGATCATAGTCCGCCCGGTCGAGCTTCGGGATCAGCGCATCGAGCGCCACGTAAAGCTCGGAGCGATCCTCGGTCGGGCCTGAAATGATCAGCGGCGTGCGGGCTTCGTCGACCAGAATGGAGTCGACCTCGTCGACGATCGCGAAGTTGTGGCCGCGCTGCACCATCTGCGCGAAGTCATACTTCATGTTGTCGCGCAGGTAGTCGAAGCCGAACTCGTTGTTGGTGCCGTAGGTGATGTCGCAGGCATAGGCAGCATGGCGGCCATCGTCATCGACGCCGTGCACGACAACGCCGGTGGTCATGCCCAGGAAGCTGTAGATCTGCCCCATCCATTCCGCGTCGCGGCGGGCGAGATAGTCGTTCACGGTAATGACATGCACGCCCTTGCCGGCGAGGGCGTTGAGATAGACCGCCAGCGTCGACACCAGTGTCTTGCCTTCGCCGGTCTTCATTTCGGCAATCGAGCCTTCGTGAAGCACCATGCCGCCGATCAACTGCACGTCGTAGTGGCGCTGGCCGAGCGTGCGCTTGGCGGCCTCGCGCACCGTGGCGAAGGCGGGAACCAGGAGGTCGTTGAGGGTCTTGCCTTCGGCGAGTTGCTGGCGGAAGGCGACGGTGCGGGCTGCGAGCTGCTCGTCGGTCAGCTTGGCCAGTTCGCCCTCGAGCGCGTTGATGGCCTCGACCCGCGGACGGTAGCCCTTGACGCGGCGGTCATTGACCGAACCGAACAACTTCTTCGCAAACGCGCCAAACATGCGGTGTCTTTCTTGATCCGGCGGTGCGGGGCCCAAAGAGCCAAGACCGCCGAGATGAGTGTCATGACCTGTTGCGCGCACGCATACAGGCGCGGGGCGCTTCGGTCCAGCGCCGAGCACTGATGTGG
>JALORF010000057.1 GCA_025459195.1 Beijerinckiaceae bacterium | reverse complement strand
GTCGAGGTGATGACGCCGCAGCACCATGATCTGGTGCTCGCGATCACCAGCCATCTGCCGCACCTGATCGCCTACAACATCGTCGGCACTGCCAACGATCTCGAAGCGGTGACACAATCGGAAGTGATCAAGTTCTCGGCAGGCGGCTTTCGCGATTTCACCCGCATTGCCGCGTCCGATCCGACCATGTGGCGCGATGTCTTTCTCCACAACAAGGAAGCCGTGCTCGAAATGCTCGGCCGCTTCAGTGAGGATCTCTCGGTGAGACGCTGCACAAGCACTTCACCCGGACCCGGGCGATCCGCCGCGGCATCGTCTCGCTGGGGCAGGACAAACCGGAAACCGAAAAGCTCAAGGGCTGAGCGGGCCGGCGCCGCCTTGCTTTCGCTCGAATCGGCGCAATATCGAGCATCAGACGCGCGGAACCTGCGCCCAACCGGATTGAACCATGATTGATCGCCGCACACTTCTGGCTGGAACCGCCGCACTCGGTGCCGCCGCCGCCCAGGGCTTCTCGGCAGAGGCGCTGGCACAATCCGGGCTGAAACTGGGGCCAGAGGCTGCGTTTTCGTTCGACGCGCTCAGGAGCCGGGCGCAGGCCATGGCCGCCGCGCCCTACAATCCGCCGCCGCGCCCGCGCCCCGATGTGCTTGAGCGCATCGACTACGATGCCCATGGCAAGATCCGCTACAAGACCGATCTGGCGCTCTGGGCCAACGGTCCTTCGCCCTGGCCAGTGACCTTCTTTCATCTTGGGCGGTTCTTCCAGAAGCCGGTGCGCATGCATGTGGTCAGCCGGGCACAGGGTCGCGATCCGCGCGCGCGCGAGATCATCTACGACGAGAGCTATTTCGACATGCCGAAGGACAGCCCGGCGCATGCGTTGCCGGAGGGGGCAGGCTTCGCGGGCTTCCGTTTCCAGGAGGCGCGTGCCGGTTTTCCAGGTCCGAAAGGCACGCCGCTCGACTGGCGCAGCAATGACTGGGTGGCCTTCCTCGGTGCCTCGTATTTCAGGGCCATTGGCGAGCTCTACCAATATGGCCTGTCGGCCCGGGGCCTTGCCATCGATCCGGCGGTGCCGACCGGTCCGGAGGAATTCCCCGACTTCACCCATGTCTATCTGGAAACGCCTGCTGCTGATGCGAAATCGGTTGTGGTCTGCGCGTTGCTCGATTCGCCCTCCGTTGCCGGGGCCTTCCGCTTCGTGATGACGCGCGGCACCTCAGTGACGATCGGGGTCGAGAAGAGCCTGTTCATCCGCAAGGACATCCAGCGCTTCGGCATCGCGCCACTGACTTCGATGTACTGGTATTCGGAGAACAAGAAGGCGACGGCGGTGGACTGGCGGCCCGAGGTGCATGACAGCGACGGTCTGGCGATCTGGACCGGGGCCGGCGAGCGCGCCTGGAGGCCTCTCAACAACCCGCCGAGGACGATTGCCTCCTCGTTTGTGGACAACAATCCGCGCGGCTTCGGGCTGATGCAACGGGACCGCGTGTTTGGCCACTACATGGACGGCGTGTTCTACGAGAAACGCCCGTCGCTGTGGATCGAGCCGGTTGGCGCCTGGGGCAAGGGCGCAGTGCAACTCATCGAGATTCCGACCGACGACGAAATCCATGACAACATCGTGGCGATGTGGGTTCCGGAGCAGCCGGTCAAGGCCGGCCAGCGCTATGACTACGCCTACACGATGTCATGGATGGCCGATGAGCCCTATCCACCGCCGCTGGCCCGCGTGGTCTCGACCCGCATGGGCAATGGCGGGCAGCCCGGCACGGTGCGCCCGCGCGGCGTGCGCAAGTTCATGGTCGAGTTCCTGGGCGATGCGCTGAAGAACGTGCCATTCGGGGCCAAGCCTGACGTCATCCTGTCAGCCTCGCGCGGCACTTTCTCCTATGTCTTCACCGAAGCTGTGCCCAACGATGTTCCCGGACACTGGCGGGCCCAGTTCGATCTGACCGTGCAAGGTGACGAGCCGGTGGAGATGCGGGCCTTCCTCAGGCTCGGCGACAAGGTGCTGAGCGAAACCTGGCTATATCAGTATCACCCGTTCGGGTGAGGGCGGCGCCTTGTGCCGGCTCAGCCCAGCGCCGCCGCGCTCGCTGGCGCATGCGCCAGATCGTAGGTCCAGACCGTGAAGGCCTTCAGCACGTGTGGCCCGAAGGAATTGACCAGCGGGATATCGGCTGCGTCACGGCCACGAGCCACCACGATGCGGCCGATCCTGCGGATGTTGTTGCGGGGATCGAAGGTGTACCAGCGGGCTCCTTGCGGCCCCTCCAGCCAGACTTCGATCCAGGCGCTGAAATCCATCGGATCGACCACCGGCACGCCGATGTCGCCAAGGTGCCCGTTGATGTAGCGGGCCGGAATGTTCATGCAGCGGCAGAAGGTGATGGCGAGGTGCGCATAGTCCCGGCAGACCCCGATGCGGCCATGGAAGACCTCGACCGCGCCGCGCGTCGAACTGGCATTCATGTAGTCAAAGCTGATCTGGCGGTTGACGAAGTCGCAGATGGCCTGCACGCGGCCCCAGCCCGGTGCGATCTTGCCGAACAGATCCCAGGCCGTCTGGCTGAGCTTGTCGGTTTCGCAATAGCGGCTGCCCATCAGGTAGACCAGAGCCGCGTCCGGCAGGTCGCCGATCGGGACCTCCCGCGCCGCAGGCTCGAACGGATCGGGCTCGCCGTCATCCTCGATCACGCCATCGCTGCGCAAGGTGATGTCGCCGGCAGGTGCCCTGATGCGACGGCAGACATTGCCGAACAGGTCGTTGTAGGTGCGGGTCAGGGTCGAAGGGGCCGTGGTGAAATGCGGCCCGGTGCTGAGGCTGCCCGTGTGGTCATCATGGACATTGAGCAGGCACACCATCTCGGTCGCGCCAACGCAGGTCATGGTGATCTCGTAGCCGAATCTGATCTGCATGCGGCATGGCCCTTCGCGTGAGGGACAAGCCTACAGTGTAATGCGCACAACAGGTGGAAATTCGCCCATCCGCTGCATGACCTGGCGGCGAGCAGGGCCAGGTCGGCCCCGAACCGCCCAGGCCCGAGCCTTCAGCCCTTGGCCTTCTTCGCGCGTTCGACGGCCTCGAGGATCAGTGCGCGGGCCTTGTCGGCATCGCCCCAGCCAGTGAGCTTGACCCACTTGCCTGGCTCCAGATCCTTGTAATGTTCGAAGAAGTGCTGGATCTGATCGCGCGTGATCTGCGGCAGGTCGGTGTAGTTGTGGACGTTCTCGTAGCGCTTGGTCAGCTTGGGCACCGGCACGGCGATGATCTTCTCATCGCCGCCGCCTTCATCTTCCATCATGATGACGCCGATGGGCCTGACGGCAATGATGGCGCCGGGAATGATCGGCCGCGTGTTGGCCACCAGCACGTCGCAAGGGTCGCCATCCTCGGAGAGCGTGTGCGGGATGAAGCCGTAGTTCCCCGGATAGCGCATCGGTGTGTAGAGGAAGCGGTCGACGACCAGCGTGCCGGCTTCCTTGTCCATTTCGTATTTGATCGGCTCGCCGCCGATGGCGACCTCGATCACGACATTGACCTCGTGGGGCAGGTTCTTGCCGATGGAGATGGCGTCAAGACGCATGGGATGTTCCTGTCGTGATGAGGGCCGCAAGCTGTCTGAATGGCCGATGCCACCGCAGATCCCTCCGGCTCCTGGAAAGTGCTTAGATCGGACAGGCCGTCGAAAGCAAGATGAACGCTCGCGCCCCGTGTGACGTCAGGACATGAGCGGGCTGATGTGAACCGGATTGCCTGTGCGCGCCAAGCCCGACCTTCGGGGCATGGGCCATGTTCACACCGGCAGCAACCCGTCCGTCTTGACCTCTTCCATCACGGCGTAGGTCCGGGTTTCCCGAACGCCGGGCAAGGTGTGCAGCACGTCGCCGAGAAAGCGACGATACGCGGCCATGTCGGCGACGCGGGTCTTGACGAGGTAGTCGAAACCGCCGGCCACCATGTGACACTCGAGCACCTCCGGCGCGCGCCGCACCGCAGCCGCGAACCTCTCGAAGGCGTCTGGTGTGGTCTTGTCGAGATAGACCTCGACAAAGACGAGAAGGCCCAGCCCCAGCCGTGCCGGATCGAGATGGGCCCGGAACTGGGTGATGTAGCCCTCCCGCACCAGTCGCTTGAGCCGCTCCCCTGTCGCGGTTGCCGAAAGACCCACCGTGTCGGCGAGATCGACGGCCGCTATCCGGCCATCGGCCTGAAGCACGCTCAGAAGCCTTCTGTCGATCTTGTCCAGCATGATGAAATCCGGTTTGATATCTGTATGACCTGATTTAGCGTTGTCATTGCAACGAAACAACAGATGAAATCCCTTCATATTTGCCATAGGCTTCAGATCATCACGCCATGCTCCTGACAGGTCTTTCTCCATGCACAGCCGCAGCCCCGATGCCTTTGTTGCGCCCTATGCCGACGATGACGCGAAGCTGGCCCGCCAGCTTCTGGCCGATGCCGTCTTGCCTGCCGAAGCGGAAGCGCGGATTGACCGGCGGGCCACGGCGCTGATCGAGGCGATCCGGGCACAATCGGGCGGTTTTGGTGGTGTCGAGGAGATGCTGCGCGCCTATTCGCTGTCCACCAAGGAAGGATTGGCGCTGATGGTGCTGGCCGAGGCTCTGCTCCGGGTTCCGGACAGCGCCACGGCCGACCGGCTGATCGAGGACAAACTGGGCCAGGGAGATTTCGAGAACCACGATGCCCGATCAGGCTCCCTGCTGGTCTCGGCATCCGCCTGGGCCCTCGGCATCACGGCGCGGGTGATCCAGCCGGGCGAGACGCCTGAAAGCATCCTCGGGCAGATCGCCAAGCGGCTCGGGGTTCCGGCGGTGCGCAGCGCGACGCGGCAGGCGATGCGGATCATGGGATCGCATTTTGTGCTCGGCCAGACCATCGAGGAAGCCTTGCAGCGTGCCGGCTCCGGGGCAGCGCGCGCCTTCCGCTACTCGTTCGACATGCTGGGCGAAGGCGCGCGCACTGCCGAAGACGCTGCGCGCTACTACACCTCCTACGCCGACGCGATTGCTGCGATCGGCGCGCGGGCGGGCAACGAGCCGTTGCCTGCAAGGCCCGGCATTTCGGTCAAGCTGTCAGCCCTTCATCCGCGCTATGAAGCGGTCAGTGCCGGGCGGGTGCTGGCTGAACTGACACCGAAGGTGATCGCGCTGGCCCGCATGGCCAAGGCCCACGATCTCAACTTCACCGTCGATGCCGAGGAGGCGGATCGCCTGGAACTGTCGCTCGACCTGATCGATCAGGTCGTGGCCGATGCCTCGCTGGCGGGCTGGACGGGATTCGGGCTTGCCATTCAGGCCTACCAGAAGCGCGCCCCCGCCGTGATCGACCACATTGCGGCTCTGGCGCGCGCCCACAAGCGCCGTTTCATGGTGCGGCTGGTCAAAGGAGCTTATTGGGATAGCGAGATCAAGCGCGCGCAGGAGCGTGGCCTGGCGGGCTACCCCGTGTTCACGCGCAAGGCCATGACCGACCTCAACTATGTGGCCTGCGCACGGCAGATGCTGGCGCTGAGGCCGCTGATCTATCCGCAATTCGCCACGCATAACGCGCTGACCATCGCCACCATTGCCGAGATGGCGGGCGGTCCGGAAGGCTACGAGTTCCAGCGCCTGCACGGCATGGGCGAGGCCAGCTATGCGGCCCTGCTGGCTGACGATCCGCGCTTTGCCTGCCGGACCTATGCCCCTGTGGGCGGCCATCAGGACCTGCTGGCCTATCTGGTGCGCCGCTTGCTGGAGAACGGTGCCAACTCCTCGTTCGTCAGCGTTGCGGGTGATGTGTCCGTGCCGGTCCAGAGCCTGCTGGTGCGCCCTGCTGCCAGGATTGCGGCGGCGGAGCGGGCCGCGAACAGCCGGATACCGCTGCCGGCAGATCTGTATGGTCCGTCCCGTCGCAACTCGGCAGGTGTCGAGTTCGGCCACGATGCCAGTCTCCGC
This sequence comes from Beijerinckiaceae bacterium, assembly GCA_025459195.1. Classification (GTDB taxonomy): domain Bacteria; phylum Pseudomonadota; class Alphaproteobacteria; order Rhizobiales; family Beijerinckiaceae; genus Allobosea. The sequence goes on along the minus strand of JALORF010000057.1, from coordinate 9,757 downwards.
GCCTTCAGTGCCGAGGTTTCGGGCGTGTCGTCGTTTGCCGATGCCGCCAGCATCATCAATGGCAAGCGTGTGGCGCGACCGCTCCGGCCTGTGCTGTCGCCCGCCGGGGGGACCGTGCTGGCTGCGGTGGCCGAAGCGGACGTCGCGGATGCGGATCTGGCCATGGAGGCAGCGCAGGCCGGTTTTCGCGGCTGGGCCGCAACGGATGTTGCCAGCCGGGCATCTGCTCTCGAAAAGGTCGCTGACCTGATGGAGGAGCGGCGCGCCCGGCTGCTGGCCCTGCTTCAGGCAGAGGCCGGCAAGACGCTGGACGATGCCCTGGCGGAGGTGCGTGAGGCCATCGATTTCTGCCGCTACTATGCCGACCAGGCGCGTCGCCAGTTTGGTGCTGCCGAGATGTTGCCGGGTCCGACCGGCGAGGACAACCGGCTTGCCTTGCGCGGGCGCGGTGTCTTCGTCTGCATCGCGCCGTGGAACTTTCCGCTGGCGATCTTCGCAGGTCAGGTTGTGGCAGCGCTGGTGGCAGGCAACAGCGTGGTTGCCAAGCCGGCACCGCAGACGCCGCTGATCGCCGCCGAAGCCGTGCAGCTCCTGCACGAGGCCGGCGTTCCGGCCAGCGCGTTGCATCTGGTGGTTGGCGACGGGACAATCGGTGCCGCCCTCGTGGCGCATCGCCATGTGGCCGGCGTCGCGTTCACCGGTTCGACAGCCACGGCGCGGGCCATCAACCGGGCTCTGGCGGCCAAGGACGGCCCGATCGTGCCACTGATCGCCGAGACGGGCGGGCTCAACGCGATGATCGTGGATGCGACCGCGCTGCCGGAGCAGGTGGCCGATGATGTCGTCCTGTCCGCTTTCCGCTCCGCCGGGCAGCGTTGTTCGGCGCTGAGGCTGCTGTGTGTGCAGGAGGATGTGGCGGACAAGGTCATCGGCATGATCATCGGTGCGGCCCGCGAACTGAAGATCGGCGACCCGACGGACCTGTCCGTGCATGTCGGGCCGGTCATCGATGCAGCCGCAAAGGCACGGCTTGAGGCCCATGTCGCCGCCATGCGGGCACGGGGTCAGGTGTTGCATGCCGGCGCGGTGCCTGCCGGGGCCGGTCATTTCGTCGCTCCCCATGTGATCGCGCTCAAGCAGGTGCAGGATCTCGAAGCGGAGCATTTCGGGCCGATCCTGCATGTGGTTCGCTACCGGGCCGGGGAGCTTGACCAAATTCTGGATGCCATCGATGCCATGGGCTATGGCCTGACGCTGGGGGTTCATTCGCGCATCGATGAGACCGTGAAGCGCGTGGTCGAACGGCTGCAGGTCGGCAACATCTATGTCAACCGCAACATGATCGGGGCTGTGGTCGGGGTGCAGCCCTTTGGCGGATCAGGCCTCTCCGGCACGGGCCCGAAGGCCGGCGGGCCTCACTATCTGGCGCGCTTTGTCACCGAGCAGACCGTGACCGTCAACACCGCAGCAGCCGGCGGCAATGCCACGCTGATCGCCACAGGGGATGAGTGATCCGGACGAAGCAGCAACATCGCCTGGGACAGGTCGACAAACGGGCGGCATCAGGGCTGTGCGCCTGACAAGGCAAGGCTTTCGCGCACGATCAGGTCGGGGACGACATGATGCGGCATGTGCCCGACGCCCGGCAAGGTCACCAGTCGCCCGGCGTTGACCTGCCGGATGATGGCGCGGGAGTGGATGTCGGTCGAGACGATGGTGTCCGCTTCGCCGGCGATGGCCACCACCGGCATCGCCAATTCGCCGTAGCGGCCCGCCTGGTCGTTGACGAAGTCCCACAGGGCGGCCACGTCCTGTGCATTGGCCTCGAAGGTCGCCGGCCTCAGCAACAGCCTGATCTGGGCCGTGTCGGCATAGTCGGGCGGGGCAGCCTGCGGCGCGAACACGCCGGCAATCGAGCCTTCCAGCACGAGGCTGCCTGCGGGAATGCCGAGCAGGCGCGAGAAGAGCGGCCCGACCAGTGGCATCGAGGTCGGGTGATAATACCAGCTTATCGCCTTGCCGGGCCACGGATGGGTGACGGCACCCAGCAGCACGAGCCCCCCGACCAGTGCTGGCTGGTCCAGTGCCAGGCGTGTTGCGGCAGCACCGGCCAGCGAATGGGCGATGACGGTCACGCGCGCCGCGCCGATGCCCGCCAGCGCAGCACCGATGGCTGCGGCCTGTCGGCCCGGATCGGCCATCTCGCGCCCGCCGAGGCGCTCGCTCCAGCCATGTCCCGGCCTGTCGATGGCGATGACGCGGGCCTTGCCGGCAAACCGGGGCGCCAGCACCGAGAACAGGTCGGCGTGCAGGCTCGATGCGCCATGGATCAGCAGCATGGTCGGTGCGCCGGCAAAGGGCTCGCCGGTGTCCACAAGGTGGAGACGGCCGCCCGGCAGATTGACGAACTGCCCTCGGGGAGGATGCCGGGTTTCTGCGGCGGCACCGACAAGGCCGGTCGCGCTCCAGCTTCCGGCACCGGCCAGCCCGATGACACTCAAGGAACCAAGCAGCATGGCGCGGCGGGTCAGACGCGCACGGATCAGGCGTCCCGCCCGTCGACGTTCGGCGTGAGACGTTCGATCGCATCCTTCGCGCCGCTGAAGAACGGGTGCAGTTCCTGCAAGGCGCGATAGGCTCCGAGCGCACCCTTCTCGTCTCCCTGTCGCTGCAAGGCTGCCGCTGCCATGCCCAGCGCCATGAAGTGCCCAGGCTCGCGGCGCAGGGCCTCGCGGAAATCGACAAGGGCCCTCAGATCATCCTGCATGACGAAGAAGGCGAGGCCGCGCACATGCCAGGCCTCGGCCCAACCGGGCTGCAAGGCAATGACCCGGTCCAGCAATTCGACAGCCAGCGGACCGTTGCGCTGGCCCATGGCCTGCCGGGCGCGCGCCATCAGCAGATCGGATGTGTCGCTTCCGGAGCGGGCCCAGCGTCGCGCGATCTGACGCACCAGCACTTCCGCCTCCTGCGCCGAGCCGGCACCCTTCAGGCGTTCATACAAGGTGGCCAGTGTTTGCGGCGGCTGTGCGGGCGTCGCCTGGGATCGGGGCGCGGGCTCTGCAGGAGGCCTTTGCTGCTGCACCTGGACCAGATCACCGGCGAAGGCCTGTCCAACCAGACCGCTTGAGGCCAGACCTGCTCCGCTGCCGGCCAGCACCAGCGCGGAGAGCGCGAAAGACAGGACAATGCCGGAGCCGGACGGAAACACCATGCCTGAAAAGATAGCGCCCTTGCCCGGACCGTCAAACGAAAACAGCGGCCCTTGCGAGGACCGCTGCCGTGATCAACCGGATCGTGATCAGGCCGGCACGCCGTGCCGTTTCATCACGTCCCGGAACGCTTCTGCTGCCACGTCACCGGGCAGCGAGAAGGCCAGACCTCAGGCCTGCTTGGCTTTGAAGCGCTTCTGCGTCTTGTTGATGATGAAGATGCGGCCCTTGCGGCGCACCAACTGGTTGTCACGGTGCCGGCCACGCAGCGACCTGAGCGAATTGCGGATCTTCATGACGCCACTCCTCTTCTGCCAGGGCCCGCAAGGCCGTGACGCGATGCAACAAGAAACCGCCGGCCTCATCAGCCGGCGGCAAATTCGACCCTCGTATCGGGGAAACGGCTGGCAAAGTCAACCACCTCACGCATGCCGACCAAGCCTGAGGCCGGGTTGGCCTGCCAGCCCCGTGAGCCAGCCACATCGCAACGGCTTTGCCAGCTCGCGTGCCGGTTTGAACCAGCAGGGCCAAGTCCTTGTTTAGCAGGCATTAAGGTTAATGACTGATGATCGAAGCGGGTGAACAGGGTGGACTATGGGTTGGGCAGAGCGGTGCGTTTCTTGACCGCGCAGATCGGGCAGGTTTGGACGGGACGCGGGGCCGGGCTGGCAGCGCGTGCTGCCATGTTGTGCCTTCTGGCGCTGGCGGCGTCAGGCTGCATGCGTCGCTCGGGCGAAACCGCGCAGATCTCGGCCGCACCAGCGGATCTGCAGACCACCACCGGCAGCATTCCTGCCGGAATGCCTCTTGCCGCCGGTTCTCCTGGCGCCGGATCTACTGGCGCCGGACCTCCTGGCGCTCGGTCTGAAGCCCCCCGCAAGGACCTGCGCCTGCCGCCGCACCTGCGCCAGGACGCGCGGGACCAGACGGGTCTGAGCCCGGAGCCGGTGGCCGGGAAGGCCGGTGTTGACCCGGCACAGACCGGGTCCTTGCCGGGCAAGGCCCGAAACCAGCCAGCGCGCGCAGCCGCGCGTCCGATCAGGCTGGCGGATGCCGTGGCCAGCGCGGTGATGGGCTATCCGGAAATCAGGATTCATGAGGCCAAGGCGCGCGAGGCCAAGGCCGGCATCGCCATCGCCCAGTCAGCGCTCTATCCCAATGCTGATCTGAGGCTGGCTGCGGGCGGCAACTTCACCGGCTCGCATGAAGGCCAGACCATTCCCTATCGGACATCGGTCAACACGGTCGATGGCCGTTTCGACGGCGGCGTGATCCTGCGCCAGCTCGTCTATGATTTCGGGGCGGCGCGCAGCGATATCCAGCGGGCCGAGTTGCTGCGCGATACCGAGCGGCTCAAGCTCAAGGACAAGATCGACGAGATCGCCTACCGGACCACCCAGAGCTATCTCAAGGTGATGGAGCACCGGTCACTGCTCAAGCTGGTCGACGAGATCATCGGTGCCCATGAAGAACTCGCCCGGGTCGTGCAGGCCCATGCCCGCGAGGGCCACGGCACGGTGGCCGATGTGCAGCGCGTCTCGTCTCGTCTGGTCGATGTGCGGGCCATCCGCTCGGATGTGTCGCTGCAACTGAAGGCGGCTGAAGACCAGTTCGAGCGGTTGACCCGCCAGTCACCCGCCCGGCTCGTGGCCCCGCCGGACCTGCGCCGCTCCTTGCCGGCCACTCCGGTTGCCGCCATCGCCGAAATGCTGTCACGCAATCCGAGGCTGGCGGCCCTGCAGACCAACACCCAGTCGAGCCGCAAGGAACTCGACTTCCAGCGGGCCTCGATCCTGCCCAAGATCAATCTGGAACTCGAAACCGAATCGAAGAACTTCCGCAACGGCCCGCAAGGGCGCACGCAAGCCGAGGCGCGGGCCATGCTGTCGATGCGCTACCGGCTGATGGACGGCGGCCTTGGGGCAGCCACCGAGCAGCAGATCCTGGCCCGTATCGAAGGCGGCGAATTCAGCTATCTGAACGAGCGCGAGCAACTGGAAGCCGACATCAGGCAGGCCTATCGCGCAATCGATTCGGCCGGTCGCAAGCTCAAGCTCGTCGCCGATGGCGTTTCTTCCGCCGTCAAGGTGCGCGAACTTTACCTGGAGCAGTTCAAAGGCGGAAAGCGCACGGTGTTCGAACTGCTCGACAGCCAGATGTCATTCTACACGATCCGCCGCAGCCAGATCGAGAACCAGTATGAAGGCCAGCGCGCGATGTTCGACATCCTGAAGGCGACCGGTTCGTTGACAGCCGTGCTGTCGCGCCAGAATTGAACCTTGCCTTGAGAGTGGAGCGCCAGCAACGGCAGGTTCTGGTCCCTCAATCAACAAGAAGCCGTCGAAACAGGCTTTCCCGTTAGGGCACGATTAAAGTCCTGTTGCCTATGGTGATCAGCGCCATGGGCTGTGCGTTCTCACCGACCCGGGCATATCCGCGCAGAATGCAGCGGACAAGAACCTGGAAGCGGATGTGAACCCGGATCAGACAATCGCCGAGCCGCAGAAAGCAGGTGAGGAACGCACGCAGGCGGTCCTTTCTGCCGCGCCCGTGATGGCGGCGGCCATGGCCGACATGATGGTCGTTGCCGCACCTGAAGCGGGCACACGAAAGGTCGTGGATCTGGCCGGTGCGCGGCATCTCACTTTCGGGTTCAATCTCGCCGATGTGACGATCAGCATTGTCGACGTTGATGTGGTGCTGACCTTCGCCAATGGTGGCAGGCTGATCCTGCCGTCCTTTGTTCTGTCGATGATCAGCGCCGATCCGCCAAAGCTGGCCTTCAACGGTGCTGCGGTCGATCCGCAATCCTTGATCGCTGCCGCCGGCGATGTCGCCCTCGTCGACCAGTTGCCGCAACTGACCTTGTCCGATTCCGCCAAGACCCAGGGACAGGGTGAGGCCGACAAGCAGAATGGCGAAGCCGCCAGCGCGCAGGTCGTGCAGATGACGGCCAGCCAGTCCTATGCCCACACGGCTCCGCCGACAGCGCGCGGGGATGGCGAAAGCCGCGGTGCCATCGACGCACTGAACACTGGCTCGGTTGGCCGTTCCGACTCCGCACGGGCCGGCGAGCAGCAGGCCGCCGGTCTCAAGGGCGAGGGTGCCCTCACTGAACGCTCGGACAAGATCTCCGGTCAGGTCGGCAATGCCATTGTCGATCCCGGCAATGTGACACCGCCCAACGATGCCCCATCGATCACCTCGAATGGCGGGGGCAGTTCCGCTGCCATCACGATGGTCGAGAACCAGATCAGCGTGGCCGGCATCACCGCGTCCGATCCCAATGCCGGCGACATCCTGGTCTTCTCGATCGTCGGCGGAGACGACGTGGCGCGCTTCGCGATCAACGGTGCCGATGGCCGTCTCTACTTCGTGCAGGCACCTGACTTCGAAGCGCACAATGCACTTGGGGGCTCCAACACCTATCAAGTGATCGTCCGGGTCAGCGATGGCCAGCTCAGCGACAACCAGACGCTGCTGATCACGGTGGAGAACGTCAACGAAGCCCCGATCGATGCGAGCATCAGCAATGCGACGCTTGGCGAGAATGCCGTCGCGGGCTTCCTTCTTGGCCGCGTGACGGGCACGGATCCGGATGCCGGGGCTGTGCTGAGCTACAGCTTTGCGCCTGGCGGGGATGCCGGCGGTCGCTTCGCCATCGATGCCATCACCGGCGATGTCTCGGTGATCCGCGGCGACCTGATCGATTTCGAAGCCAGCAACAGCCAGTTGCTGATCGTACGCGTCAGCGATCAGGATGGCCTCAGCCTCGACCGGCCCATCGTGATCAGCGTGACCGATGCCAACGATGCCCCGGTCATCACCTCGAACGGCGGAGGCAGTTCGGCTGCCATCACCCTTGGCGAGGGTGCCCGAATCATCACGACCGTGACGGCCTCTGACGAGGACGCCGGCAGCGTGATCTCCTATGCCATCGTCGGCGGGGCCGATGCTGCCGCATTCCAGATCGATGCGGTCACCGGACTGGTCAGCTTTCGGGTCAGTCCCGACTTCGAACTGCCAGGTGATGCGAACCTCGACAATGTCTATCTTCTCATTGTCGAAGCCAGTGATGGATTGGGCGGAACCGACCAGCAGGAGCTGGCGGTCAACGTCATCGTCAACAAGGCTCCCGAGATCACGTCCTATGGCGGGCTTGACCTGGTTGCGCTCACGCATCCGGAAAATGCACTGTCCGTCGGGACGATCACCGCTGTCGACCCCGAGGGCGCAACCCTGACCTACGCCATTTCCGGTGGTGCCGATGCGGCTCTGTTTACCGTGAATGCGAGCACCGGCGTCCTGTCGTTCATCGGAAATCCGGACTTCGAGGGACTTGGCGACAGCGACGGCGACAATGTCTATACCGTGACCGTCCAGGCTTTCGATGGCAGCTTTGCTGACAGCCAGACCCTGAACATCACGCTGCTCGACATGCCCGAGGCTCCGACAATCGTGTCGGATGGAGGCGGACCGGCAGCAACCATCAACATTCTGGAAAACAGCAACGCGGTCACGGATGTGAACGCGATTGACCCGGATGCTGGCGCGACATTGACCTACACAATCGTCGGAGGAGCAGACGGCGGGCTCTTCAGCATTGACGCCACGACAGGCAACCTGACGCTCAATGCACCGGCCAACTTCGAAAACCCCGGTGATGCCGACGGCAACAACCGCTACGAGGTCGTCGTTCAGGTCTCCGATGGCGTTTTGACTGATCAGCAGGTCCTGAGCGTCGTGGTTCAGAATGCCAACGATGCTCCCGTCATCATCTCCAACGGCGGTGGTGACACAGCGCTCATTCTCCACACGGAGAACAGCACGGCCGTCACGACCGTTCAGGCCAGCGACGACGATGTCGGAGCAACGCTGATCTACACGATCTTCGGAGGCCTCGATGCCTCCCTTTTCGCACTCGACTCGACCAGCGGTGCCTTGCGCTTCATTGCAACGCCGAACTTCGAGGCACCAGCAGACAGCAACGGCGACAACACCTATCAGGTGATCGTGCGCGTGCTGGACGGTGCGGGCGGGGTCGATCTCCAGACCATCTCTGTCGAGGTGCGCGACGGCAACGATGCCCCGGTCATCATTTCAGATGGCGGCGGCGACACGGCAACCCGGAGCGTGCAGGAAAACAGCACCTTCGTCACCACCGTCCAGGCAACCGATCCCGATCTGGGTGCAACGCGCAGTTTCTCTCTGGTGGGCGGTGCCGATGTCGGGTTTTTCACCATCAACGCGGCCAGCGGCGAACTGAGTTTCATCAGCGGGCGTGACTTCGAAAGCCCTGCAGACCAGGCAGGCGACAACAGCTATGAGGTGATCGTTCAGGTCTCGGATGGTGCCGGCGGTTTCGATACGCAGACGATCACGGTGAACATCACCGGCATCAACGAAGCCCCCGAGATCACGTCGGATGGCGGCGGCGCCAGCGCCTCGCTCGACATTGGCGAGAATTCAACCTTCGTCACCAACGTGACCGCCGTCGATCCGGATGCCGGTTCGACCCGCTCCTACGCGATCATCGGCGGGCCTGATTCGGGGCGCTTCACCATCGATGCCAGCGGTGCCCTCCGCTTTACCTCGCCGCAAAACTTCGAGGCGGCGGCCGATGCCGACGGCGACAACATCTATGATGTCACCGTCCAGGTGTCCGACAATGCTGGTGGCTTCGACACGCAGGCCCTCTCTGTCCGGATTGTCGATGTCAACGAAGCGCCAACCGCGGCCGTGCTGGCCAACCCTGCCCTTGTCTTGCAGGAAAACAGCGTCATCCCGCCTGGCGGCGTCAAGGTCGGCGATATCGCGATCACGGACGATGCGCTCGGCACGGAGACGCTGGCATTGGCCGGGCCGGATGCCGGCTTTTTCCAGATTGTCGGCACGGAACTGTTCTTCGTCGGCCCCAGTCCGGATTTCGAGGCGAAGGCCAGCTATCAGGTCACTGTTCTGGTCGATGACGTGACGGTCGGTGCCACGCCGGACCTCAGTCTCAATATCACGGTCTCGATCAGCGATCTGAACGAGGGACCAAGCGCCCTCACACTCGCCGGGCCGCGCCTCGTGGCCGAAAATGCGACTGGAGCGGTCATCGGTGCCGTTTCTGTCACGGATCCGGATGCCGGCAGTGTCTTTACCTATACCGTCTCCGATGCTCGCTTCGAGGTTTCGGGAGGCAATTTGCGGCTGCGCGCGGGGCAATCATTCAACCGCGAGACCGAAGCCAGCATGACACTGGAGCGCACCGGTTGATGGCAACGTGGCGGCTGATGCGGTGACGGAGAACGCGGCGATTGGCACGGCTGTGGGGATCACGGCCTCGGCGTCGGATGCTGATGCGACCACGAACACGGTGGGCTACACGCTTGCGAGCAACCCTGGCGGGCTGTTCGCGATCAACGCGAGCACGGGCGTGGTGACGGTGGCGTCCGCCATCGACCGCGAGGTGGTGGGTGCGAGCACCAACATCACGGTCCGGGCGACCAGCGCCGACGGCTCGTTCGCCGACACGGTGTTCACCATTGCGGTGGCGGATG
>JALORF010000202.1 GCA_025459195.1 Beijerinckiaceae bacterium | reverse complement strand
CTCGCACTGCCCGCGCGATTGGACAATTTGAACCGCCCATGGTTTGTCGGAGACCGTTTGGGTCAAGTCATGCGGCCATGGCTGGCTGGTCCAGCATGGCGTTGCAGCGCTCTTCGGCTTCGGCGGGCGAGATAGCGCCGCGGGAGCATGCTGCGAAAAAGTGGCAACGGATTTTCGCTCCTAGCATGTTCTAAACTATTGTTATCGATCAAGTTATCTGTGTTTTGAGGGTTCCGTCAAAACACAGCTTGATCTACGGCGCGTCAGGCGGCACAGCGTGTGCGCCGCGCAGCCGATCCTGCCGGAAGCCGATTGGCAAGCCGCCCAACGCGAGGGGTCACCGCCCTCGTGATCCAGCAGCCATCGAACAGCGCGCTCGCGCATCTGGGGAGAAAACCTGTTCGTCGTCTTGCTCATCACGGCTCCATCCCTTTCTTGGACGTCGGAGCCTCAGACAAACCCGGGGGCGGTTCAGTCGGCCCTTCACATCGCCGCCACGCGCCTGATCAGCTTGAGTTGCCTGGGCAGGCAGATGCCGTGCAGGTCATAGCGCTTGACGATATCGCGGCGGGCCTGCTTGCGGATGTCGCCGTGCGCGCCCGGCTGTGCCAGCGCCTCTGACAAGGCTTTCGACCAGCCCTCGACATCGAAGAAATCGACCAGCAGCCCGTTCTCGCCATGGCGCAGGACCTCGGTGACGGGCTTCGTTGACGAGCCCACGACGAGGCATTCGGCGGCGAGGCTTTCCAGCATCGACCAAGACAGCACGAACGGATAGGTCATGTAGGCATGCACGCGGCTGACGCGCAGCAATTGCCGGTAGGTCGGATAGGGGATGCGGCCGAGGAACACGATGCGGCTCATGTCGAGCCGGTCTCCGACCTCCTTCATCATCACCTCGCGCCAGGTGCCGCCGCCCGCCGGCTTGCCGCCATAGCTGACATCGTCGCCCCCGACGATGAGGGTGATGGCGTTTGGCCTTGCCTTCTGGATGGACGGCAAGGCACGCATGAAAATGTGAAACCCGCGATAGGGCTCGAGGTTGCGGTTGACGAAGGTCAGCACCTCATCGCCTGCCCGCACCGTGCGGCCATCCGGCAAGGTGAATTCCGCCTCGGGATCGGGCGTGATGAAGCCTGTATCAATGCCATCGAAGATCACGCTGACCTTGTCGTGGAACGCGGCAGGCAACGATGATTTCTGCCAGTTGGTCGGGCTGATGCCCCAATCCATCACATCGAACCCGGTCAGGAGATTGGCATTCTTGACCCTGAGCCGGGCACGGCCCTGCAAGTTGTCGCGGCTCAGTTCCGGATCGAAGGCGAAATCATAGCCCTCCGTCCGGTAAAAGAATTCGAGGAACAGCAACACCCGCGCCTTGGGCCAGACATCGGTGATGAAGATGTGCTCGCCCCAGCCCGGATGGACGACGATGATATCGGGCTCGAAACCGCGCTTCTTCAACTCGATCGCGGCCGCCGCCGCCGCCTCGCCGCGGATCACCTTTGTCTCGAAATCAGCGGCAAGGGGGTGCACATCCTTCGCCGACATGCGCCGGGGCTGATAGCGGGCGATGGTGACGCCTGGCGTCTCATAGGCTGGCGGATTGATGCACAGGGCCACGACCTGATTGGCCTTGTCTGCCGCCAGCGCAATGGCCGTGTGCCGGAACTGGCCTGGAAAGTTCTGGTGAACGAAGAGGATCCTCATCGGTGGCGTGGCGCTCAGCCGGACAGCGCGTTCTTCACCAGCCCGCTGGCCTTGGCAAAATCCATCTGCCCGGCATAGGCCGCCTTGAGCACGGCCACGACCTTGCCCATGTCCTTCATCGAGCTTGCGCCGGCTTGCGCGATGGCGTCGGCGATGGCCGCCTTGACCTCATCCTCCGAGAGTTGCTTGGGCATGAACGAGGCAATCACGGCAATCTCGCCATTCTCGGTTTCGGCCAGTTCCGGGCGGGCATTGGCCGCATAGATCGCCGCCGATTCCTGCCGCTGCTTGATCATCTTCTGCATCACCGACAGGATTTCGTCATCGCTGGCCTGGCCGCGGCCGGCCCCGCGCGATTCGATGTCCTTGTCCTTCACCGCCGCCTGGATCAGGCGCACGGCGCTGACGCGGGCCTTGTCGCCGGATTTCATGGCGAGCTTGAGTTCGTCCACGAGGCGTTCGCGCAGGGTGGGTGAGGATGACATGGCTGGTTCTTTCATCAATTGTGCCGCCCGCGTTGACGGAGTGGCACTGGCAATTTAAGGCTCCCGCTCCAGACATCAGAGCAAGTGGCCTCTGGATCCTTCAATCCCGGCACGTCCGGTCTGGAAGCAGGCATAGCATGACAAGCGCACAAGAAAACCCCGCGTCGAGCGGCTGGAGCGAGCCGCGCGCGACCGCGGTGCTGGTTCTGGCCGATGGCACGGTGATCGAAGGCTTCGGCATCGGCGCCACCGGTCAGGCGCGCGGCGAGGTCTGCTTCAACACGGCCATGACCGGCTACCAGGAAATCCTGACCGACCCGTCCTACAATGGCCAGATCCTGACCTTCACCTTTCCCCATATCGGCAATGTCGGCACCAACGAGGACGATACCGAGACGGTGAACGCCGCCGCCGCGACCGGAGCCTGCGGGATCGTGCTGCATGCCCCGATCACCAATCCGTCCAACTGGCGGCAGACACGGCATCTCGATGCCTGGCTCAAGGCGCGCGGCATCGTCGGCATCGGCGGCGTCGATACAAGAGCGCTGACCGCGCTGATCCGCGATCACGGCATGCCCAACGCCATCGTCGCCCACGCACCGGACGGGGTGTTCGATCTGGCCGCGCTCAAGGCCGAGGCTGCCGCCCTGCCCTCGATGGACGGGCTGGACCTTGTGCCACGGGTCACCGGCCCGCAGCGCTACGAGTGGTCGCAGACACCGTGGGTCTGGCCCGCCGGCTATGGCGAGCGGCAGGGCCACAGCTATCGGGTCGTGGCCATCGACTACGGCGTCAAGCGCAACATCCTGAGGCTGCTGGCGCGCGCTGGCTGCGAGGTCATCGTGATGCCGCCCCGCGCCACAGCGGACGAGATCCTCGCACTCAAGCCTGACGGCGTGTTCCTGTCCAACGGACCGGGCGACCCGGCCGCCACGGGCGTCTATGCCGTGCCGACCATCCAGGGCATCCTTGCCAGCGGCATCCCGACCTTCGGCATCTGCCTTGGCCACCAGATGCTTGGCCTCGCGATCGGTGCGCGCACCATGAAGATGAAGCAGGGCCACCATGGCGCCAACCATCCGGTGAAGGAGCACGCCACGGCCAAGGTCGAGATCGTCTCGATGAACCACGGGTTCGCCGTCGATCCCGCCACCTTGCCGGCCAATGCGCGCGAAACGCATGTTTCGCTGTTCGATGGCTCCAATTGCGGCATCGCGCTCACCGACAGGCCGGCTTTCTCGGTGCAGCACCATCCCGAAGCCTCGCCCGGACCGCAGGACAGCCACTACCTGTTCGACCGCTTCGTGGCGATGATGGCAGATCATAAGGCGAAGAGGGCGGCCTGACCTGCCATGAACTGGCGCGAGTTCTGGAATGGTGAGCACAGCATCTATGTGTCCGAGCGGCACAAACTGCTGCACGCGCGCATCATCGAGCGGGCGCTGGTCGGGCTCGCGCGCGAGGCCACGTCCGGCAACAACAAGCCCTATGTGCTCGACCATGGCTGCGGCGAGGCGCTGCATGCCGAAGCCCTCGCCGCTGCCTCCGGCAAGCTCTGGCTGTGCGACTCCGCACCCTCGATCCGCGCCCAGTTGGCGAGCCGACTTGGCCGGCTGGCGCATGTCGAGATCGTGGCACCGGAGACGATCGAGATTGGCGTTGCCGATGACAGCCTCGATCTGATCACCGTGATTTCGGTCCTTCAGTATCTCACCGAGGACGAATTGTCGGCGGCGCTCTCGATCTGGCTGCGCAAGCTCAAGCCGGGCGGTGCCCTCGTGATCGGCGATGTGATTCCGCCCGACGCGGGCATGGTGACCGACACCCGCGCCTTGTTGACCTTCGCCTGGCAAGGCGGCTTCCTCATGGCTGCCATTGCCGGGCTGGTCCGCACGGCACTGTCGGACTACCGCAAGCTGCGCGAGACACTGGGGTTGTCGATGCATACGGCCGCCCAGATGGATACACGCCTGCACAGGGCCGGCTTTGACCGCGTGCAGCGACGGGACAATATCGGCCACAACAGCGCGCGGATGACCTTCATCGCCCGCAAGCCGGCCTGATCAGACCCCTCGCACCGGCTCGGGC
>JALORF010000201.1 GCA_025459195.1 Beijerinckiaceae bacterium | reverse complement strand
CGCACTGTCGCGTCGCCGCTCAGCGTCGATCACACGCTGTCGCCGGCTCTTCTGGATGCCTTCCTGTCTGTGCCGGCATCCGTGCCGACACCCATCCTGTTTGCAGAAAGTCAGAAGCCATGACGCGCACATCCCGGCCAGTCACGCTCTCCGGCCATCCGCTCTGCACCTTTGCGCCCGGCGTCGCGGCTGCGCTTGATGCGGGCAAGGCCGTGGTGGCGCTGGAATCGACCATCATCACCCACGGCATGCCCTATCCTGCCAACGTCGAGACCGCGCGTGCGGTCGAGGCCGATGTCAGGGCCGAGGGGGCCGTGCCAGCCACGATTGCCGTGTTCGAAGGGCGCATCCACGTCGGCCTGACGGATGCGCAGATGGACTGGCTTGGGCAGGCCAGCGGCGTGCTCAAGCTCTCGCGGGCTGATCTGGCCCACGCCGTCGCCGCCGGCCTGCCGGGTTCGACCACAGTCGCCGCCACCATGATCGCGGCGCATCTGGCTGGCATCGCCGTGTTCGCCACGGGCGGCATCGGCGGGGTCCATCGTCATGCCGAGAACACCTTCGACATCTCCGCCGATCTTCAGGAACTGGCGATGACGCCGGTCACGGTGGTCTGCGCCGGCGCCAAGGCCATCCTCGATTTGCCCAAGACCTTCGAGATGCTGGAAACACTCGGCGTCCCCGTCATCGGCTATGGCTGCGATCACCTTCCGGCATTCTGGAGCCGTGACAGCGCCATCGCCTCGCCGATCCGCCTCGATCATCCGCGCCAGATCGCGGACATGCTGCGCACCCGGCAGGCTCTCGGCCTCAAGGGCGGGGCGCTGGTCTGCAATCCGGTTCCGGCCGAAAACGAGATCGCCGCGCCGGACATCGCCCGTCTGGTCGGGCAGGCGCTGGCCGATGCCGAAGCCGCCGGCGTTTCGGCCAAGGCCGTCACGCCTTACCTTCTGGGCCGCATGCTGGACCTGACCGAAGGCCGGAGCCTGGCCACCAACATCGCGCTGATCCGGAACAATGCCAGGTTGGCGGCTCGCCTTGCCCTGGAACTGGCGCAGCGCTGACCGGGCCGGTCAGCCGCCGAACAGCCGGCCCGAGCGCGCCATCTCCACCAGCAGCGGCGCGGGCTCCCAGCCGGCCCCGTCGCGCGCCTGCATGCGCTCCACTTCCTCGAGGATGGTGCCAAGACCCATGCGATCCGCCTGGAACATCGGCCCGCCGCGCCAGGCTGGCCAGCCATAGCCGTTGATGAACACCAGATCGATGTCGCTCGCCCGCTGGGCCATGCCTTCACCGAGAATGCGCGCGCCCTCGTTGACCATGGCGGCGATGATGCGGGTGCGGATTTCGTCGGCCCCGATGCTGCGCCGCTGCACGCCACTGCGCTGCGCCTCTGCTTCGATGATCGTGGTCACGCCGGCATCGACGCGGCGCTTGCCATTCTCGTAGACATACCAGCCGGCACCGGACTTCTGGCCGAAGCGACCCAGTTCGCACAACTGGTCAGCGATGCGCACATAGCGCTCGGCGAGGTTGCGCGTGGCCGCAAGGCGCTTGCGCCGCGCCCAGGCAATGTCAAGCCCCGCCAGATCGAACACCGCGAAGGGCCCCATCGGCAACCCGAAGGCCTCCATCGCCGCATCGATCTCGTGCGGCAGCGCGCCGTCCTCGAGCATGTATTCGCACTGCTTGCGGTAGCTCGAGAAGATGCGGTTGCCGATGAAGCCATCGCAGCAGCCCGCCAGCACCGCCAGCTTGTTCAGCCGCCTTGCGACGGCAAAGGCCGTGGCCAGCACATCTGGCGCGGTCTGGCCTGTGGCGACAATCTCGACAAGCCGCATCACATGGGCTGGCGAGAAGAAGTGCAGGCCCACCACCCGCTCGGGCTGGCTGGCCGCTGCTCCGATCTGGTTGGGATCGAGATAGCTGGTGTTGGTCGCCAACACGGCATCGGGCCGGACGATGCCGGACAGCGCCGCGAACAGGTCCTGCTTGACGGCGAGATCGTCGAACACGGCCTCGATCACCAGATCGCAGGGCGCGAAGGCTGCGATGTCGTGGCCCACAATGGTCGCAGCCATCCGCGCGGCTGCGGCCTGCTGCGAGATGCGTCCGGACTCCGCCGCCCGCTGGTGCAGCCCCTCGATCCGGCTGCGCCCGGCTTCGGCTGCGTCCTGCGTGCGCTCGGCGACAATGACCTGATAGCCCGCCTCGGCAAGGGCAACGGCGATGCCGGCCCCCATCGTGCCGGCTCCAGCGACGCCAACGCAGTTGACGGGGCGGGCCGCCACCCCTTCCAGCGCCACCACCCGGGAAGCGGCGCGCTCGGCAAAGAACACATGTCGCAAGGCGGCGGACTGCTCGCTGGCCAGAAGATTTGCGAACGCGCCCCGCTCATGGGCAAGTCCCGCAGCCAGATCCATCGTCGCGGCAGCGAGGACGCAGCGCGCGCCGACACCCGGCGAAAGCTGCCCCCGCGCCTTGCGCTCGATCACATCGATTTCGGTTGCTATGGCCGCCGCATCGAAAGGAGGAACCGGCAAGTCTCCCGTCCTGCGCAAGGGCAGGGCCATGGCCGCATCCGCACCCTCGCTCGCACGCGCCGTGTCGCCGGCCAGCTTCTCAGCGAAGGACACGGCGTCGCTGGTCAGGTCGCCGGTTGCTACGGCATCGATCAGGCCTCGGTCGAGGGCCTCGGCAGCAGCCATCATCCGGCCTGTGGCCACCATCCCGACCGCCGCCGGCACACCGATGAGCCTTGGCAGGCGCTGGGTGCCCCCCGCTCCGGGGATAAGGCCGAGCTTGACCTCTGGCAGGCCCAGCCGCGCGCTGGCATCGGCAATGCGGCCATGGCAGGCGAGGGCGATCTCGCAGCCGCCGCCCAGCGCCGTTCCATGGATGGCCGCGACCACTGGTTTGCTGGCGGCCTCGATCCTGAGGCACAGGGCCGGCAAGGTGGGGTCACCTGGCGGCTGGCCGAATTCCCGGATGTCCGCCCCGGCCACGAAGGTGCGGCCCTCGCAGCGGATCACGATGGCGCTCACGGTGTCGTCTGTCTCGGCGGCCAGCAGGGCCTGCATCACACCGCTCCGCACCGCATGGGACGCGGCGTTGACCGGCGGATGGTCGATCACGATCAGGCAAACAGCCCCCCGCTTTCGAACCGTTACGGGGTGGGGAGAGGAATCCATGGATGATCCAGATAAGGCGCAAGACAAGGCCGGAGGGCAGGCGCGCCTTCCGGCCGGCTTGCCGCAGCATGAGACGACAGGCCGGCGGCGACTGGCGGTCCGGTCACGGGCTCACACGGCCCGCGAAACTGACCATACAGCATCAGCGCTTGCAGAACTTGTCGTAGATCAGTCGGATGACGTGGCGGGTGTCGTCGTCGGCGAGGCTGTACCAGATGGCCTTGCCATCGCGCCGGGCAGACACGAGGCCATCTGCCCTGAGACGCGCCAGTTGCTGCGAGACGGTGGGTTGCCTCAGGGCAAGCAGCGTTTCCAGTTCGCTCACCGAGCGCTCCTTCTCGGCGAGGAAACATAGCAGCATCAGCCGGCTCTCATGGGCGAGAGCCTTGAGGTAGTCGCTGGCATCGCGGGCATTGTGCATCATCCGCGCGATGTCGGGCGCATCCGCCGCGTCAGATCCGGCTGGCTCTGTGATCTTCGGTCCGGTTTGTGCTTTATCCATCTTGTGCCTGTCCGGCCGGCTTGCGGGGCAGCCTCGTTACCATATCGCTGACAAGACCCCAGAAGAAATCAGCCGCTTTATGGCCGAAGCCGACCTCCTGCTTACAGCAAAGGCACGAGGGACAGCCATGCTTCTCGAATATCAGTCGTTCCACCGCGCCGCCAAGTCTGCCTGGGGCGCAAAACCGCGCCAGTCGCGCAATCTCCTTGAACCGTCGGGCCTCGCTTGCTACCTGCGGGGCAACCTTGGCCCTCGATGCCGTTCCGGAGCACCCCACGCCCATGTCCCGCCAGTTCATCTACCACATGCGCGGCCTGTCCAAGACCTATCCGGGCGGCAAGCAGATCCTCAACAACATCCACCTGCAGTTCTATCCCGACGCCAAGATCGGCGTGCTCGGCGTCAACGGCGCGGGCAAGTCGACCCTGCTCAAGATCATGGCCGGGATGGACAAGGAGTGGACCGGCGAGGCCTGGGTGGCCGAGGGCGCGCGCGTCGGCTACCTGCCGCAGGAGCCGAAGCTGGATGAAACCAAGACCGTGCGCGAGAACGTCATGGAAGGCGTTGCCGCCCAGCAGGCCGTGCTCGACCGCTACAACGAACTGGCCATGAACTACTCGGACGAGACGGC
>JALORF010000200.1 GCA_025459195.1 Beijerinckiaceae bacterium | reverse complement strand
GCTTCGCCCATGGCGTTCTCGACCCGGTCGAGATAAACCTCGACCTCATCGCCGACAGCAAGGGCGACCTCGCGGCCATGGCCCATGAATTCCTTGAGGGCCACGCGGCCTTCGGTCTTGAGGCCGACGTCGATGACGGCCATGTCCTTCTCGATGGCGACGACGCGGCCCTTGATGACCGCACCTTCCTGCACATCGACCTTGGTGAAGGACTCCTGAAGCATCGACGCGAAATCCTCGCGCGACGGGGCATAATTCAAACCAGACATATGATCTCCTTGGACGCCAGGAGCACCGCGGGTTGGTGTTGATCGACCAGACACACGTTGCAGGCGGCCCATCAGAAGCCCTGGCAGGCTCGAAATCGGGGCGCTTTGAAAACGCGGGCCGCTTGTGGAGCGGCGCGCCGGTGCAAAAAACCGGCAGCATGTGCATGCATCCGCAAGGCAAACCCCTCGCGCGACGATGCGCTCTTAGCGGATTGTGTCGTCAGGGGCAAGCAGCGCAAGCCGCGCCGCGCCGATCAGCCAAAGCTGACAGGCACGGGACACGCACCAGCGCGACTGAGCCTTGGGTGCGGTCCGGCCCTGACGGAGATCGCTTCCTCTCGCCGGACAGACCGACAGGGATCAGGAGGTGGCGGGCGCGCGGGCCTTGGAGCCGCAGGTGTAGCCGCCCTGTTCGGCCTGGGGCGGATTCTGCTGCGAGCCCTGAGCCTGCACCGAGGCAATGCCGAAGCCAGTTGCCGCAGCCAGCAACGCCACGCGCGCGAGCGATCCACCGAAGGTCTTGCGAGAAATCCTGCTGTTCGTCGTCATGAGAGCTCTCCGCAAAGCAAGGCTCGATGCCCGAGCCCGACACATCATGGAGCAAGGCGTGTGCCTCGCACAGGGACAGAGCGCGGCAGAGGCCCCGTGTCAGAAGGACGCAGCCTCGATCAGGCCATGTGTTCCTGCTCGAGGTTGTCGAGCAGGAAGCGCCGGCGCTCGACCACCGCCCGTGACAACTGGTCCATCGCCAGCCGGTAAGCCGACAGGCCGGAATCATCGATATGCTGACGCGCCATGTTGTCCAGCGTTGCGGCGAGAATGGCGTCGGCTTCCCGTTCGAGCGACAGCAATTGCGCTGGATCGGCGGTCTCGCGCGCTTCGGAGATCATGGCCACGATCCGGGTCAGGCCCTCCATCGCCGTGCGCCGGCGCGCCGAAGATGCCTGGCTGAGCAAGGCCGCGGTGCCGGAGCCCAGCAGCGACATGGCCATCACGCCCAGATAGAACCAGTCGCCGTAGCGATCAAAGAAGCTGCGCTCGGTGCCGTCAAGATAGGCAATCGCGCCATCATGGACCGGCAGCGACGCATCCCGCGCGGTGGACGGAGCCTCGATGCCCTGGATGGTCGGCACCTCCGATGACAGGGCGCTGCGTTGCGACAGGATCTTGCGGGTCAATTCCGCCACCGCATTATCATCGACGTCGGTATGGGCCACGAGACGATGCGTGACAGCAATCGTCGTCATCGGGTCGACCGGCTTTGAGGGGTCTCCACCGAAGGCGCCGCGCACGATCTCGCCCGTCTCGATGGCGCGGTTGCGTGAAGCCAGGGCCTCAGCCTCGCGGATCGGGATGAAGACCGCATCATTGCCCCAGGCCTGCCGGATGATCCCGACCCCTTGCGACGGGGTGCGCGCACTGAGCGCGCCGACGGAAAACAGCGCATCGATCCGGTCATTGGCCACGGCGGATGGAATGTCCGGCGGCAACAGCCCGACAATCGTCACCTCGGCCAGCGGCACCTCGTAAAACGCCAGGATCGTGCGCATCAACTCGATGTTGGCGGCAGGCATGCTGACCACGCCGATGCGCTTGCCTCTGAGATCGGCGACGCGCTCGATGCCCTTGCTGGTCCCGGTGGCCATGAACGGCAGAAACCGCCGGGTGATCAGCACGGTCTCGCCCTTGAGCGGGATCCTGATGTCCGGGCGGATGATGGCCAGTTCGGCTTTCCCCTCGTCGATCAGCGCCGCGCTCTGGGCAAGGCCCTCGGTCAGCACGATCTTGACGCGGATGCTGCTCTTTTCCCGGTTGAGAGCCTGCACGAATGCCGCCGCCATGCGCAGGTCGTCCGAGCCGATCGGTCCGACGGCGAGCCTCAGAACGGTCGGCGCCGTCGCCAGATGAAAGGACAGTGCGACCACGGCCGAGAGCGCAAAGAGCCCTGCCATTGCCAGAAAGCCGCGACGTCCCATCAGCCGATTGTCCCTCGTAACACGCTTCTGCTTCGGATAAGCACGATCATGTCACAACTGGGGCACCGAGGGCGAGCCGTTTGCAAGAGCCGATGAAGCGCGACGCGATCACGATCAAGATGTGCGGTCTTGGCAGCGCCGATGCGATGGCGGCGGCGCTGGAGGCGGGCGCTGACATGGTGGGTCTGGTCTTCCACCCCCGCAGTCCGCGCTTCGTGCATGATCAGCAGGCCGCCGCACTGGCATCGCAGGCGCGAGGCCGGTCCCTGATCGTGGCGTTGGTGGTCAACCATGATGATGCGGCACTCAGCCGCATCATGGCTGTGGCCGCGCCCGACATGATCCAGTGCCATGGCAGCGAGACGCCGGAGCGGGTGGCGCAGATCCGTGCGCTGACAGGCCGGCCGGTGATCCGGGCACTCGGCATATCGCGCGCAGCAGACCTGGCAGCCGTGCCGGAAGCTGCGGCCGCCGCCGACATGCTGCTGCTCGATGCCAAGCCACCAGCCGGCGCGGCCTATCCTGGCGGTCACGGCCAGCCCTTCGACTGGTCGATCCTGACCGGACTGGACCGGGAGCAACCCTTCATGCTGTCCGGCGGCCTGAATCCGGACAATGTCGGAGAAGCCATCACGCGGATCAGGGCTGCGGGGCAGCGCCTTGCCGGCGTCGATGTATCCTCTGGCATTGAAAGCGCGCCCGGCATAAAGGACATCGGCAAGATCAGGGATTTTGCCAGGGCGGCGCGTGCGGCTGCCGGTGCCATAGCGTGAGAAGCCTGCCATGACCGTCAATCCGGCCCCCAACTCGTTCCGCAACGGCCCTGATGAATCGGGGCGGTTCGGCATTTTTGGTGGGCGTTTCGTCGCCGAAACGCTGATGCCGCTGATCCTCGATCTGGAAAAGGCTTACGCCGAGGCCAAGACCGATCCCGCCTTCCGCACGGAACTCGATGGCTATCTGAAGCACTATGTCGGTCGGCCTTCCCCGCTCTATTTCGCCGAACGGATGACAGAGCATGTGCGGGCGCTGGCCACCTCAAAGGGCGGCAAGGGCGGCGCAAAGATCTACTTCAAGCGTGACGAACTGAACCATACCGGCGCGCACAAGGTGAACAACGTCACCGGTCAGATCATGCTGGCCATGCGCATGGGCAAGAAGCGCATCATCGCGGAAACCGGGGCAGGCCAGCATGGCGTGGCCACGGCAACGCTGTGTGCCCGCTTCGGCCTGCAATGCGTCGTCTACATGGGCGCGGTCGATGTCGAGCGCCAGAAGCCCAATGTGTTCCGCATGAAGATGCTGGGTGCCGAGATCATTCCTGTGCAGTCTGGCACGCGCACCCTCAAGGACGCGATGAACGAGGCCCTGCGCGACTGGGTCACCAATGTCGCCGACACGTTCTATTGCATCGGCACGGCAGCAGGCCCGCACCCGTATCCGATGATGGTGCGCGATTTCCAGTCGGTGATCGGACATGAGACGCGGGCACAGATGCAGGAAGCCGAAGGGCGCCTGCCCGACTCGCTGATCGCCTCGATCGGCGGCGGCTCGAACGCGATCGGGCTGTTCCATCCGTTCCTCGATGATCCGACCGTCAAGATCTGGGGCGTGGAAGCGGCTGGCCATGGTGTTGAGTCAGGCCAGCATGCCGCCTCGTTGACCGGGGGCCGTCCAGGCGTGCTGCATGGCAACCGCACCTACCTGCTGATGGATGATGACGGGCAGATCACCGATGCCCACTCGATCTCGGCAGGGCTGGACTATCCCGGCATCGGGCCCGAGCATGCCTGGCTGCACCAGATGGGCCGCATCGAGTATATCTCGGCAACCGACAGCGAGGCACTTGAAGCGTTCCAGCTCTGCTCGAAGCTCGAAGGCATCATTCCTGCGCTCGAACCCTCGCACGCGCTGGCCAAGGTGGTGCAACTTGCGCCCGAGCTGCCACGCGATCACCTGATGGTGGTCAACCTGTGCGGGCGCGGCGACAAGGACATCTTCACGGTCGCGGAACACTTGGGCGGAATGTGAGTAAGTTTATCGAGTTTATCTAGTTGACAGATAAATTCGATAATTTTATTTTGTTTCATGGACAGAGCTATCAATCCTTATGCACCCGGCGCAGGGTACCAGCCTCCGG
>JALORF010000056.1 GCA_025459195.1 Beijerinckiaceae bacterium | reverse complement strand
GGCTACACCTATTCGGGCCACCCGCTGGCCGCCGCCGCCGCGCTGGCCGCGCTCGACATCTACCGCGAGGAAGGCCTGTTCGAGCGGGCGCGCGACCTCGAACCGATCTGGGCCGAGGCCATCATGAGCCTGAAAGAGGAGCCCAACGTCGTTGACATCCGCACGCTGGGGCTGGTGGCCGGCATCGACCTCAGCCCCCATGCGGACGGGCCAACCAAGCGCGGCTTCGCCGCCATGGACCACGCCTTCCACAACGAGGGCCTGATGCTGCGCTACACTGGCGACACACTGGCCCTGACCCCACCCCTGATCATCACCGAAAGCCAGATCGACGAACTGGTCGAGAAGGTGAGACGGACGATCAGGGCGGTGGCGTGATGGGTGGTCGCGCCCTTGCCCGTATCAGACTGACCAACTAGAGACGCTTTCGGTCGGTATCCGACACCGGAGGCACACGCCATGTCCCATCCCATGAAACTCGTTGTCGTCGGTGCTGGCGGGCGCATGGGGCAGACCTTGGTGAGGGCGATCTCCGAAAACCCGGACGTGGTGCTGCATGCCGCGCTGGAACGGGCCGGCTCGGCGCTGGTCGGGCAGGATGCAGGCACCGTGGCGGGGCTCAGGGCCAATGGCGTGGCGATCAGCGATGATCCGCTGGGTGCCATCGTCGAGGCGCACGGCATTCTTGATTTCACCGTGCCGGATGTGTCCTGCGCCATGGCGGCGTTCGCGGCCCAGGCGCGCATCGTGCATGTGATCGGCACCACCGGCTTCGAGGACAAGCACCTCAACAGGCTGGAGGCGGCGGCGCGCCATGCCACCATCGTCAAGTCCGGCAACATGAGCCTTGGCGTCAACCTGCTGGCCGGGCTGGTGCGCCGGGCGGCCGCGGCGCTGGGCGATGACTGGGACATCGAGGTGCTGGAAATGCACCACCGCATGAAGATCGATGCGCCATCCGGCACGGCGCTGCTGCTTGGCAAGGCCGCAGCGGACGGCCGCAAGGTGGCGCTGGCCGAGCGCAAGGTGGCGGTGCGCGACGGCGTGACCGGCGCGCGCGAGCCCGGCACGATCGGCTTTGCCACCTTGCGCGGCGGCACGGTGATCGGCGAACACAGCGTGATCTTCGCCGGCCAGGGCGAGCGCATCGAGATCGGCCACCGGGCCGAGGATCGCGGACTGTTCGGACGTGGCGCGATCCGGGCAGCGCTGTGGGCGCGCGGGAAGAAGCCGGGGCTCTACGACATGGATGACGTGCTGGGACTGAAGGACTGATGATGCCAGTTCGTCATGGCCGGGCTTGACCCGGCCACCCACGTTTTGCACGTCGAACAAGAAAAACGTGGATACCCGGATCAAGTCCGGGCATGACGAAACACGCAACATCTCGTTTACGGACACATCCCATGGACCGCCTGCTCGTGCTCTGCCGCCATGGCCAGAGCGAATGGAACCTGAAGAACCTGTTCACCGGCTGGAAGGACCCTGACCTGACCGCGCTCGGCGTGCAGGAAGCGAAGGAGGGCGGCCAGCGGCTGAAGGCCAGGGGGCTGGCCTTCGACATCGCCTACACCTCGGAACTCAGCCGCGCGCAGAAGACCTGCCAGCTCATCCTGGATGAACTTGGCCAGTCATCCCTGCGCACCATCCGCAACATCGCGCTGAACGAGCGCGACTATGGCGATCTCTCGGGCCTCAACAAGGCGGAGACAGCCGCCAAATATGGCGACGAGCAGGTGCACATCTGGCGGCGCAGCTATGACGTGCCGCCTCCGGGGGGCGAGTCGCTCAAGGACACCGTGGCGCGGACCCTGCCCTATTTCGTCACAGACATCCTGCCCGCCGTGATGGGCGGCAAGCGCGTGCTGGTGGCAGCCCATGGCAACAGCTTGCGCGCCCTGATCATGGTGCTCGACAGGCTGACGCCGGAGCAGATCGTGCATGTCGAACTGGCCACGGGCCAACCCATCATCTACCGGCTCAACGCCGATACCAGCGTCGCCAGCAAGGACATCCTGAAAGGGTGAGCGCGGCGGGGCAGTCCGGTCGCGTCTGCGCTCCTCATCCTGAGCCTGTCGAAGGATGGGTTCCAGCAAGGTGAGCCCTGAAGGTCATCCTTCGACGGACTCAGGATGAGGATGGTGGGGGCGACTTGGTGGGGGCGGCCTGATGAAGCTGGCGGGACACGGAGACGCGGAACAGCATGACCAGCCGCTTCGAGATCATGCCCGGCGTGATCCACTACCCCGGCTGGCTGGACCGGTCAGCGCAGCAGGCGCTGCTGGATGACCTGCGCGCTGTCGTCAAGGCAGCGCCCCTGTTCGTGCCGCGCATGCCGCGGACGGGCAAGCCGTTCTCGGTCCGGATGAGCAATTGCGGCGTGCTGGGCTGGGTCTCGGACGAGACGGGCTATCGCTACCAGCCGGCCCATCCGGAGACGGGCAGGCCCTGGCCGGCCATGCCGCCCCGGCTGCTGGACGCCTGGCAGGCGCTGGCCGGTTATCCGCACCCGCCGGAGGCCTGCCTGATCAACCTTTACGACGCCGCGGCGAAGATGGGCCTGCATCAGGACCGCGACGAGGATGACCTCGACGCGCCGGTGTTGTCGCTGTCGCTGGGCGACACCGCCGTGTTCCGGGTTGGCGGCGTCGCGCGCAGCGACCGGTCTGTGTCGGTGAAGCTGCAATCGGGCGATGCGCTCAGCTTTGGCGGGCCGGCGCGGCTGGCCTTTCATGGCATCGACCGCATCATCGCCGGGTCATCGACCTTGCTGCCGCAGGGCGGGCGGATCAACCTGACCTTGCGCCGGGTGACGCGGCCAGCCGGCTGATCAGTGCGCTTCGTCCCAGTTGCCGGCGGCGCGGGCATCGACCTGGAGTGGCACCTTCAGGCTGACAGCCGGAAACGGTGCATCGATCATCACCTTGCGGATCACCGGCAAGGCGCGCTCGACCTCGGCCTCGGGGGCCTCGAACACCAGTTCGTCATGGACCTGGAGCAGCATGCGCACGCTCAGCCCGGCCTCGGCGAGGGCATCCTCCATGCGGATCATGGCGCGGCGGATGATGTCGGAGGCCGAACCCTGGATGGGCGCGTTGATCGCCTGCCGCTCGACGAAGGCGCGCTCCTGCGGGTTCTTCGACGAGGCCTGCGGATAGTGGCAGACGCGCCCGAAAATGGTGGTGACGTAGCCATGGCTGCGCACGAAGCCCTTGGTCTCGTCCATGTAGGCGCGGATGCCGGGGAAGCGCTCGAAATACTTCTTGATGTAGGCCCCCGCCTCCTCGCGGCCGATGCCAAGCTGGTTGGCCAGCCCGAAGGCGGAAATGCCATAGATGATGCCGAAATTGATGGCCTTGGCCCGGCGGCGCACCTCACCGGGCATGTCCTTGACCGGCACGCCGAACATCTCGGAAGCCGTCATGGCGTGGATGTCGATGCCGTCGGCGAAGGCCTGCCGAAGCTGGGGGATGTCGGCAATGTGCGCCAGCAGCCTCAGTTCGATCTGGCTGTAATCCGCCGAGATCAGCTTCATGCCCTTTTCAGGGATGAAGGCGGTGCGGATCTGCCGGCCCTCGGCATTGCGCACCGGGATGTTCTGGAGGTTCGGCTCGGAGGATGAGAGCCTGCCTGTGGTGGTGGCGGCCAGCGAAAACGAGGTGTGGATGCGTCCCGTCGCGGCATTCACATAGGTCGGCAAGGCATCGGTGTAGGTCGATTTCAACTTGGTGAGCTGGCGCCAGTCGAGGATGCGGGCAGCCAGCGCGTGGCCCTGCTCGGCCAGGTCTTCAAGCACGCCGGCGCCGGTGGCCCATTGGCCGGTCGCAGTCTTCTTCGCGCCGGGCAGGCCGAGCTTGCCGAACAGGATGTCGCCAAGCTGCTTGGGTGAGCCGACATTGAAGCGCTCGCCGGCAAGCTGCTGGATTTCGTCCTCCAGCGCCGCCGCCTTCTGGGCGAAATCGCCCGACAGCCGCGACAGGATCTGGCGGTCGATGGCGACGCCACGACGCTCCATGCGGGCGAGCACGGGAACGAGTGGCCGTTCCAGTGTCTCGTAAACCGACTGCCGGCCGCTGGCGGCAAGGCGCGCCTTGAAGATGCGCCAGAGCCGCAAGGTCACGTCGGCATCCTCGGCGGCATAGGCCGAGGCCTTGTCGATCGGCACGCGGTCGAAGGTGACCATGGCCTTGCCGGTGCCGGCCACCTCCGAAAACGGGATGGTGGCATGGCCAAGGTGAACCTCCGCCAGCTTGTCCATGCCATGGCTGTTGAGGCCGGCATCGAGCACATAGCTCATCAGCATCGTGTCGTCGGCGGGCGCAATCGCGATGCCGTGGCGCACCAGCACCAGCCAGTCATATTTCAGGTTCTGGCCGACCTTGAGCACCGAGCGGTCTTCCAGCAGCGGCTTGAGCAGGGCGATGGCCTCAGTGGCGGGGATCTGGTCAGGCTCCAGTCCGCTGCCGAACAGGTCCGAGCCGCCCCGGTGCAGCAGCGGCACATAGCACGCCACATTGGGCGCGACCGCCAGCGAGACGCCGACGAGATCGGCCACCATGGCATCGAGCGCGGTGGTTTCGGTGTCGATGGCGACCACGCCGGCCTCGCGCGCCATGGCCACCCATTCGGCCAGCCGGCCCGCGCTGCGGACGGTCTCGTAGCGGCTGCGGTCGACGGAGAGTGCCCTGATGGCATCCGCCACCAGCCCGGCATGGCGATCGGCCTCGAAAGCCGGGCCACCCTGGGCTGCGCCGGCCAGGACCGCGGCGGCAGCCGGCGCGGTGCCGGGCTCGGTTGCGTCCCGGTCTGTTGCGGTGGCTTGCTCGCCGGCTCCCCAGCCGGTGCCGGCTCCGCGAGCCGCCAGCGCGGCATCGGCATCAATGGCGGACGCATCGGCCTCGTAGGCTTCGGCGACGCGGCGGGTGACGGTGTTGAACTCCATCGCCTTCAGGAAGGCGATCAGGTTGCGCGGATCAGGATCGACCACGCGCAGGTCGCCGATCGGCACTTCCAGAGGCACGTCCGCGTCGAGCATCACCAGCCTTTTCGAGATGCGGGCCTTCTCGGCATGCTCGATCAGGGCCTCCCGGCGCTTGGGCTGGGCGATCCGGCCATCTGCGGCGGCGGCGAGGATGCCTTCGAGATCGCCATACTCGCCGACCAGTTGGGCGGCCGTCTTGATGCCGATGCCCGGAACGCCGGGAACATTGTCGACCGAATCACCCGACAGGGCCTGCACCTCGACCACCTTGTCGGGCAGCACGCCGAACTTCTCGACCACTTCGGGTGCGGTGATCTTCTTGTCCTTCATCGTGTCGAACATCGACACGTTGTCGTTGACAAGCTGCATCAGGTCCTTGTCGGACGAGATGATGGTGACGGTGGCGCCGGCCTCGCTTGCGATGCGGGCATAGGTGGCGATCAGGTCGTCTGCCTCGAAGCCGCGCATCTCGATCGAGGGCAGGTCGAAGGCGCGGGTTGCGGCGCGGATCAGGCCGAACTGGGGGCGCAGATCCTCGGGCGGCTCGGTGCGGTTGGCCTTGTATTGATCATAAAGCTGGTTGCGGAAGGTTTCGGACGAGGCATCGAAGATGATGGCGATGTGCGTCGCCTTCTCGCCGTCGATCTTGTCGCGCAGCAGCCGCCACAGCATGTTGCAGAAGCCTGCGACAGCCCCGACCGGCAGCCCGTCTGACTTGCGCGTCAGCGGCGGCAGCGCATGGTAGGCGCGGAAGATGTAGCCCGATCCATCGACCAGAACGACGTGATCATGCGGCGAGACGGGCGCGGGAGCGGATGCGGTGTCAGTCATGGCCGGACCATAGTGCCCAGGCGCGGGCGGGTCCATGGCGAGTTGGCCGGGCGGCCAAGACCGCAGGGGATTGGCACGGCACCCAACCGAGTGGCGCGACGTGCAGATCGACCTCATCCTGAGCCTGTCGAAGGACGAGGTCGCCACATTGTGGAGTCAAAAATCCTCGTCCTTCGACAGGCTCAGGATGAGGATTTTGACCCATCACCCCACACGACCGGTAAGTGAAGTCCTGCTGGCTAGAACCAAGCGGGCGCTTGGACAGGCCGCAGGCGCTTGCCAGCGCGCCCGCAAGGCACAAGGATGCGTCTGCCCGCCGATGAACTGCCTCAAGGACCGCACCATGGCCAAGCCCCACGCCACCATGCCGCTCGACTTCCAGACCCTGCCGGAGCCGGACATGCTGGCCCGTGCCGAGGCCTTCCGGGCCGTGATGCAGAAGCGGCGCAGCGTGCGCGATTTCTCGGGCAGGCCCGTGCCACGCGCCATCATCGAGGCGGCGGTGCTGACCGCCGGCAGCGCGCCGTCAGGGGCCAACCAGCAGCCCTGGACCTTCGCCTGCATCGCCGATGCCGCCATCAAGCGGCGCATCCGCGAAGGGGCGGAGGAAGAGGAACGCGCCTTCTATGCGGGCCGCGCCGGCGAGGAATGGCTCGGTGCGCTGGCCCATCTGGGCACCGATGCCAGCAAGCCCTTCCTCGAAACGGCACCCTGGCTGATCGTGATCTTCGCCCAGCGCTGGGGCCACGATGCCGAGGGACGGAAAATCAAACACTATTACGTGCCCGAATCGGTCGGCATCGCCACCGGCCTGCTGATTGCCTCGCTGCATCAGGCGGGGCTGGCGACGCTGACCCACACGCCCGCGCCGATGAACTTTCTCAACGAGATCTGCGGGCGGCCCGACAACGAGAAAGCGCTGATCCTGCTGGTGGTGGGCTATCCGGCGGACAAGGTCACGGTGCCGGCGATCACGCGCAAGCCGATCGGCGAGATTGCCGCGTTCCTGTGAGGGCGGCAGCCGGCCGGACGCGCGGCAGATCGAACAGCAATGACAGGCCAAAGCGCCGCGCCAGCGCTTCGAATGCGAGGGGCGCGAGCAGCGCGGTGATGGTCACCAGCAGCGAGACCAGGCCGGCATCGGCGATCAGGCCGGATTTGACCAGCACGATGCGCGTCGCCGCCATGGGGATGGTGAAGGAGACGTAGATCGCCAGCGACCGGGTGCCGGCATAGGCCAGCGCCTGACCGGCAGGGCCGCGCGCCAGATGGACCGCTGCCACCACCAGCGCCAGCGCGCCCGTGACCCCGAGCAGCAGTGCCTGCGCCGAGACAAGCCAGAGCGGGATCGCCGGCAGACCGAACGCGGCAGGCCAGACGGCAACGGCGTTGACCAGCGCAGCCAGCAGCACGATGGCCCCCGCCAGCCCGCGCCGCAGGGCGGGGCCAGCCGCGAAGGCCGCGAGACCGCTGGCAGCCTGGCAACCGAGCACGAAGAAGACGAAGCGGCTGGCAAACTCGTCGATGGCGGTCCAGCCGGTGACGGGCGCGAGGAGATGGAGGGCGGCAGCCCCGGCCAGCACCAGCCAGCCCGGCAGGCCGGCCAGAAGCCGCGCCACCAGCGAGAACAGCACCAGCGCATGGATGAACCAGAGCGCGGAGGGCGGCTCGATCAGGGCCAGCAGGAACCAGCGCGCCGCCTGACGGGGGCCATCGAGCCCCAGAAAGCCGCCCTTGGCCATGAACAGCAGCAGCGACCACAGCGCCAGCACATAGACCAGACGCAGCAGCCGACGGTCGACCAACTCCGGCCATGAGCGGGTCAGCATCGGCGCAAAGAACAGGCCAGCCACAAGAAAGAAGGCCGGGATCCGGAAGGGCCTGGCAAACTCGACCACCGGGTTCAGCCAGCCCGCCGCCCCCATCGCCTCCTGCACCCCGAGCGTGGAGTGCATCATCACCACCAGCACGATGCACAAGCCACGGGCGACATCGGCCCAGAGCAGGCGGTCTGGCGTTGGGGATGCGGCGGATGCGGACATCATGGCGGCTCCTGCCCGGTTTCGGAGCGCCGCTGTGCCACAATGGCACAGTCATGCTCCGATTTCCGGTGACGAGCGTCAGGTTTGCAAACGCCGGACCGCGACCGGCTGCACCAGGGCGATCAGGCCAGAACCCGGCGCATCACGGAGGCGAAGCGCTGGCGGATCGCGACGGCGTGGACATGATGGCCGCGCTCGACCATCAGCCGGCCACCGACCCTGACCTCGCGCACCGGCAGTTCGCGCGCCGCGAAGATGGCGCTGTCCAGCAAGGCTTCGCCGCTGCGGCCGACGAGCGCCGGGTGATCGGTGTCGATGGTCACCAGATCGGCGCGGCAGCCGGCGGCAATCGCCCCGACCGCGCGACCGCTGGCCCTTGCCCCGCCCGCCAGCGCAGACCGGTAAAGCGCCATGCCGACCGAGCCATCGACCGGCGCGAGCCGCGCCCGGCGGCGGTCACGCAGGCGCTGCGAGTATTCGAATTGCCGCAGTTCGGCAGCCACGCCGATCTGGACATTGCTGTCCGTGCCGACACCATAGCACCCGCCAGCTTCGGCAAAGGCCACCCCGTCGAAGATGCCGTCGCCGAGATTGGCCTCGGTGACCGGGCACAGCCCGGCGACCGCGCCGCTGGCCGCGATGCCATCGCGCTCTGCAGGGGTAAGGTGCGTGGCATGGATCAGGCACCAGCGCGCATCGACCGGCACTTGCCCGAGCAGCCATTCGACCGGGCGCTGGCCGGACCAGGCGAGGCAATCGGCCACTTCCTTCTCCTGTTCGGCAATGTGCAGGTGGATCGGGCCGGTGCCTGCCAGCGATGCGGCCAGATCGAGATCGGCGCGGCCCACGGCGCGCAGCGAATGGGGGGCAATGCCAAGCACAGCATCGTCGAGGCCAGCCAGAACCTTGCTGCTTTCGGCCACCACTCGCTGGAACACTTCGGGATCGCAGATGAAGCGGCGCTGGCCGTGGCCGGGAGCTTGCCCGCCGAAACCGCCATGGCGATAGAACACCGGCAGCAAGGTGAGCCCGATCCCGGTTTCGTGCGCTGCCTGCGCGATGGCCCCGGCCATGGCGGCGAGATCGCCATAGGGCCTGCCGTCAATGTCGTGGTGCAGGTAGTGGAACTCGCAGACACCGGTGAACCCGCCTTCCAGCATTTCCGCATAGGCCTGTGCGGCCAGCGCGGCCAGATCATCGGGGTTGAGCCGGTCGAGGAAGCGATACATCACCTCGCGCCAGGTCCAGAACGAATCATCGGAGGCCCCACGGCGCTCGCCAAGACCGGCCATGCCGCGCTGGAAGGCATGGCTGTGCAGGTTGGGCATGCCGGGCAGCGTCAGGCCCTTGACGCGCACCGCACCGCGCTTGCGCGCCACGCCGGGCGTTGCGCTGACCACCACGCCGCCTTCGACCAGAACCGCCACATCGCTGACGATCCGGCCATCCAGCAAGGCCTGTTCGAGATGCAGAAGGGTCATCGGGCGCAGCCTCCGGTGGTGTCGCGGATCGGGTTGCCGGGCCGGCCCTCGCTGGCGAGGTGCGGCTTGCATGCCAGCACCGATAGCATATCGTCGGGCCATGGCGAGCGTGTGGAACAGGGTTTGAGGGCGGTGCGGCAGGTGCGGATCTGGCGCAATGCGCGGCTTGCGAGCATGGATGCGGCGCTGCCCGGCCTCGGGGTGATCGAGAAGGGCGCGGTCATGGCCGATGCCGCCGGACGAATCGTTTTCGTCGGCACGGAAGCGGACCTGCCGGCCGCCGGTGCCCGCGCAGAGGTGATCGATTGCGCGGGCCGCTGGATCACGCCGGGCCTGATCGATTGCCACACCCATCTGGTGTTTGGCGGCGACAGGGCGCACGAGTTCGAGATGCGGCTCGGCGGCGCCAGCTATGAAGAGATTGCCCGCGCCGGCGGAGGCATCCTGTCCACAGTCAGGGCAACCCGCGCCGCCAGCGCAGACGCGCTGTTCACCAGCGCTGACAGGCGGCTGGCTGCGCTGATGGCGGAAGGCGTGACCAGCATCGAGATCAAGTCCGGCTACGGGCTGGAGATCGACACCGAACTGCGGCAACTCGCCGTCGCGCGCCGCCTTGGCCGGGAGCGGCCGGTGACGGTGCGCACTACCTTTCTGGGGGCCCATGCCCTGCCGCCCGAGTTTGCCGGCCAGACCGATGGCTATATCGATCTGGTCACCAGCCCGGCGCTGATGCGGCGGCTGGCCGACGAGAACCTCGCCGATGCTGTCGATGTGTTCTGCGAGGGCATCGGCTTTTCGCCTGAACAGAGCCGCCGCGTGTTCGAGGCCGCGACAGCGGCGGGTCTGCCGGTGAAAATCCACGCCGAGCAGCTTTCCAACCTGCACGGAGCAGCGCTGGCGGCGAGCTTCGGGGCGCTGTCGGCCGATCATCTCGAACATCTCGACGCGGCGGGTGCGCAGGCGCTGGCGAAGGCCGGCACGGTGGCCGTGCTCTTGCCGGGGGCGTTCTATTTCATCCGCGAGACGCGCGTGCCACCCGTCGATCTTCTGCGCGCGGCCGGGGTGGCGATGGCGGTGGCGACCGACTGCAACCCCGGATCATCGCCGCTGACCTCGCTGCTGCTGGCGCTGAACATGGCCTCGACGCTGTTCCGGATGACGCCGGAGGAAGCGCTGCTCGGCGTCACGCGCCATGCGGCCAAAGCCCTCGGCCTTCAGGCCGAGGCGGGGATGCTCAAGGCAGGACTGTGGTGCGATCTTGCCATCTGGGAGATCGAGAGGCCCGCCGAGCTGTGCTACCGGATGGGGTTCAACCCGCTCTGGCGGCGCGTCTGGCGGGGAGCCTGACCATGCCTGCTGAACCGCACTTGTCCTGCCGGCCCGGCGGGCAACACAAGGATGTTCCATGACGATCGCATTGCTGAACCCGGGCGAGGCGGGGCTCTCACTCTGGCGCGCCGTGCATGCCGGTGCCGCGCTGGCACTGGACGGCGCATGCTGGCCGCGCGTCGAGCAGGGCCATGCGCTGCTGCTGAAGGCCGCGCGCGGCAATGATGCGGTCTATGGCGTCAACACCGGCTTCGGCAAGCTGGCTTCGGTGCGCATCCCCGTCGACAAGCTGGCGCAGTTGCAGGTCAACATCGTGCGCTCGCATTGTGCCGGGGTCGGCGAGCCGCTGCCTGCCCGCGTGGTCAGGCTGGTGATGGCGCTGAAGCTGGCCAGCCTGGCGCAGGGCGCATCGGGCGTGCAGCCGGCCACCGTGCGGCTTTTGCTGGCGATGCTCAACCGGGGCGTGCTGCCGGTGATCCCGGCGCAAGGCTCGGTCGGCGCGTCGGGCGATCTGGCTCCCCTCGCCCATCTGGCGGCCGTGCTGATCGGTGAAGGCGAGGCAACGCATCACGAGGCCGCCGGCACGGTGCTGGACGGGCGCGAGGCCTTGGCGCTGGCCGGGCTGGAGCCGGTGACGCTCGGGCCGAAGGAAGGTCTGGCGCTGCTCAACGGCACCCAGGTCTCGACCGCGCTGGCGCTCGACGGGCTGTTTGCGCTGGAGCGCTGCTTTGCCGCCGCCATGGTGACAGGGGCGTTGTCGACCGACGCGATCATGGGGTCTGACACGCCGTTCCATGAGGCCGTGCATCGGCTCAGGCGACAGCCCGGCCAGATCATGGTTGCCAGCGCGCTGCGCGACCTGATGGCGGACAGCGTGATCCGCCGCTCGCATCTGGCCGATGATCCGCGCGTGCAGGACCCCTATTCGATCCGCTGCCAACCGCAGGTCATGGGTGCCGCGCTCGATGTGGTGCGCAGCGCCGCAACGATGCTGCGCGACGAGGCCAATGCCGTCACCGACAACCCGCTGGTGGTGCTGGAGAGCGGCGAAATCCTGTCCGGAGGCAATTTCCACGCCGAGCCTGTGGCCTTCGCTGCCGACATGCTGGCTCTGGCTGCCGCCGAGATCGGCAACATCGCGCAGCGGCGCTGCGCCATGCTGGTCGACCCTGTGCTGTCGGGGCTGCCGGCCTTTCTGGTGGAGGAGCCCGGCCTCAATTCGGGCTTCATGATCGCCGAGGTGACCAGCGCGGCCCTGGCATCCGAGAACCGCCAGCGGGCCGCACCGGCGGTGATCGACACGATCCCGACCTCCGCCAACCAGGAAGATCACGTCTCGATGGCGACCCACGGCGCGCGGCGGCTGGGGCCGATGACGGAGAACCTGTCGCGCATCATCGGCATCGAGGCGATGATGGCGGCGCAAGGCGTCGAGATGCGGGCGCCGCTGGCGACCAGCCCGCGCCTGGCCCGCGCCATGGCCGTGATCCGCAGCGCCGCGCCCTATCTGGGCACGGACCGCGTGCTGTCAGGCGAGATCGAGGCGACGGCGGCGCTGGTGCGCAGCGGCGCACTGGCGGACGGGCAGATGGATCTGCTCGGGGCCCTGATGGTGGAATGAGCCGATGCGGACCTTCACCCTGACCCAGGGCACCAGCCCGCTGATCCTGTCGATGCCGCATCCGGGCACGCGGCTGCCGGATGCCGTGCATGAGGCGCTCAATGCCAAGGGCCGCGAGGTTGGCGACACCGACTGGCACATGCGCCAGCTCTATGCCTTTGCCGACCGCTTCAACCCCTCGATCATCGAGGCAACGCTGTCGCGCTTCGTCATCGACCTGAACCGCGACCCGGCCGGCATCTCGCTTTATCCGGGGCAGGCCACCACGGAGCTGATCCCGACCACCACGTTCGATGGCGAGCCGATCTGGACGGTGCTGCCCGATGCCGCCGAGACGAAGGCCCGCATCAACGCCTATTTCGAGCCGTATCACGCAGCGCTCGCCGCCGAGATCGCGCGCGTCAAGGCGATCCATGGCTATTGCGTGCTGTATGACTGCCACTCGATCCGCTCGCGCATTCCGCGCCTGTTCGATGGCACCTTGCCGGTGCTCAACCTTGGCACCAACAGCGGGCGCTCGGCGGACCCTGCCATCGAGGCCGTGGCGGCCCATGTCATCAAGGCCAGCGGCTTCAGCCATGCCATCAACGGCCGCTTCAAGGGCGGCTGGATCACACGGCACTATGGCCAGCCGGCAAGCGCTGTGCATGCCATCCAGATGGAGATCAGCATGGCCGCCTACCTTGCCGAGGAAGCGCCGCCGTGGCGCTTCGATGCGGCGCGTGCAGCCCCGCTGCAAGCCACCCTTGCCAATCTTCTCGAAGCCGTGCTGGCGACCGCCGCCGGCCTTGGACGCACCGGCTGACCGACATCCCGCCAAAGGACAGACCATGACCCGCCCGACCACACGCCTCGACAATTCGCGCATCATCCGCAGCCCGCGCGGGCTGACGCTCAATGCCAAAAGCTGGGCGACCGAAGCGCCGCTGCGCATGCTGATGAACAACCTCGACCCCGAGGTGGCGGAAAAGCCCGACGAGCTTGTGGTCTATGGCGGCATCGGCCGGGCCGCGCGCGACTGGGAGAGCTTCGACCGCATCGTCAGCGCGCTGAAGAGCCTCGAAAGCGACGAAACGCTGCTGGTGCAGAGCGGCAAGCCG
Organism: Beijerinckiaceae bacterium; assembly: GCA_025459195.1. Classification (GTDB taxonomy): domain Bacteria; phylum Pseudomonadota; class Alphaproteobacteria; order Rhizobiales; family Beijerinckiaceae; genus Allobosea. Next base: position 2,274 of record JALORF010000056.1, on the reverse strand, counting down.
GTCGGCGTGTTCCGCACCCATGCCGATGCCCCGCGCGTGCTGATCGCCAATTCCAACCTCGTGCCGGCCTATGCCAACTGGGAGCATTTCCACCATCTCGATAAGCTCGGACTGATGATGTATGGCCAGATGACCGCCGGCTCGTGGATCTACATCGGCACGCAAGGCATCGTGCAGGGCACCTACGAGACCTTCGCCGAGGTCGGGCGGCAGCATTTCGGCGGCTCGCTCAAGGGCAAGTGGATCCTCACCGGCGGGCTGGGCGGCATGGGCGGGGCGCAGCCGCTGGCAGCTACCATGGCCGGAGCCTCGATGATCGCGGTGGAGTGCAAGCCGTCCTCGATCGAGTTCCGCCTGCGCACGCGCTATCTCGACATGAAGGCGGGCAGCATCGACGAGGCGCTGGCCATCATCGACAGCCACCACCGCCAGGGCAAGGCCGTGTCGGTGGGCGTGCTCGGCAATGCGGCGGAGGTCTTCCCCGATCTGGTCAGGCGCGGCATCAGGCCGGATGTGGTGACGGATCAGACCTCGGCGCATGATCCGCTCAACGGCTACCTGCCGGCAGGCTGGACGCTGGCCGAGTGGGAAGAGCGCAAGCTCAGCGATCCGGCCGGCGTCACGCAGGCGGCCAAGGCCTCGATGGCGACGCATGTGCGCGCGATGCTGGATTTCCACCGCATGGGCGTGCCCACGCTCGATTACGGCAACAATATCCGCCAGATGGCCAAGGACATGGGCGTGGCCGATGCCTTCGATTTCCCCGGCTTCGTGCCGGCCTACATCCGCCCGCTGTTCTGCCGGGGCATCGGGCCGTTCCGCTGGGCGGCGCTGTCGGGCGACCCGGCCGACATCCACAAGACCGATGCCAAGGTGAAGGAGCTGATGCCGGATGATGCGCACCTGCACACCTGGCTCGACATGGCACGCGAGCGCATCGCCTTCCAGGGCCTGCCGGCCCGGATCTGCTGGGTCGGCCTTGGTGACCGGCACAGGCTGGGCCTCGCCTTCAACGAGATGGTGGCGCGCGGCGAGATCGGCCCTGTGGTGATCGGCCGCGACCATCTCGATTCAGGCTCGGTGGCCTCGCCCAACCGCGAGACCGAGGCGATGAAGGATGGCTCGGACGCTGTGTCCGACTGGCCGCTGCTCAACGCCCTGCTCAACACGGCATCGGGCGCGACCTGGGTGTCGCTGCACCATGGCGGGGGTGTCGGCATGGGCTATTCGCAGCATTCGGGCGTGGTCATCCTCGCCGATGGCACACCCGATGCCGCGCGCCGGCTGGGCCGCGTGCTCTGGAACGACCCGGCCACCGGCGTGATGCGCCATGCCGATGCGGGCTATGACATCGCCGTGGCCTGCGCCCGCGACAAGGGGCTCAACCTGCCGGGCATCACCGATTGAGGCGGCTGGCCTTGGCCGGTCGGATGCCTTTCCGGGCTGCGCCATGAAAGGCCGCGCCGACATGGTGCTGGTGGCGCGCGGGGTGTTCGAAAGCCGTGCCCGGGCGCAGGCCGCCATCGCCGCAGGCCTGGTGAGCGCCGATGGCATCATCGTGCGCAAGGCGTCAGAGAGCATCGCCGCCGACGCCGTGATCGCCGCCAGCGCGCCGCATCCTTATGTCTCGCGCGGCGGCGTCAAGCTGGCAGCGGCGCTGGACCATTTCGGGCTGTCGCCGGCCGGGCTCGACAGCCTCGATTGCGGGGCCTCGACCGGCGGCTTCAGCGATGTGCTGCTGAGGCGTGGCGCGGCCTCGGTGCTGGCGGTCGACACCGGGCGCGGGCAGTTCCATCCGGCCCTGGCCGGGGACAGCCGCGTGACGCTGCTGGAAGGCACCGACATCCGCACGCTGGCCGAAGCGGGGCTGGCCCGCCGTCCGGCCTTCATCACCTGCGATGTCAGCTTCATCTCGCTGACGCTGGTGCTGCCGGCACTGACGCGCCTTGCCGCTCCGTCAGCCTCACTCGTGGCGCTGGCCAAACCGCAATTCGAGGTCGGGCGCGCCGCCATCGGCAAGGGCGGCATCGTCAGGGACATGGCAGCCGTGGCCGATGCGCTGGCCAGGATCGAGGCAACGCTGGCAGGGCTTGGCTGGCAGGCCATGGGCCGGATCGACAGCCCGATCACCGGCGGCGACGGCAATGCCGAGTTCCTGATCGCGGCCCGGCGCGGGCCGGCATGATCAGCGCGGCGTGCTCCGGCGCGGGGCGCCGACATCGAAGCTGGCCCTGACGCGGCCCGAGCCGGTGCGCTGCACGACCAGGCCTGAGA
>JALORF010000055.1 GCA_025459195.1 Beijerinckiaceae bacterium | reverse complement strand
CGCATCGAGGAACTCAAGGGCTCCGACCAGACCGTGCTTCAGGCCGGCGAAGCGGTGACGGTCATCCCGCCGACAGCGGGGGGATTTGGGAAGGCGTGAAGGACAGAGGCTGCCTGAGCAAGGCCTCGTCTTGCTGATTTGGCACACATGCCCAAGCCCCCTCTCCCCTCGTGGCCGAGCGAATGTGGGCCGCACCAGCATGGCAATGCTGTCATGCTGGGCTTGACCTGCGCATGGCAGAGCGGGTGTCGCGGCTCGGGTCGCACCTCCGCCCACGGCCATCACCCAACCGTCGCACAGCCGTCATCGTGCTGAAACGCTGGCTCGCCACAGACCGCGAGCTTGTTTCAACACGGGAGGCTTCCTTCATGTATCTACGTCTCACACTGAGCGCAGCAATCCTCGCGCTGTCCATGACATCGGCCCTGGCCGACATGGAGTTTCCGGCCAAAATCGCTGGCCATGCCATCCTGCCCGCCGAAACCTACATCCAGCCGCCGGCAGATGCGCCGGCACAACTCAAGATCTCCGGCCAGTTCACGAACCTGGCCCGCGCCGAAGGCATGGGCACTGTCATGGGCCGCTCCTCGGGCCGCCCAACAGGCGTGCGCGTGCCGTTCTTCGGCCAACCCGTTCAGGGGCATTCCGGGATCAAGCGCATGCGCGACGGCTCCTTCTGGGTGCTGACCGACAACGGCTTCGGTTCAAAGGCCAACTCGCCGGATGCGATGCTGTTCCTGCGCCGCTACAACATCGATTGGGGTCGCGGCGCGATGGATGCGCTGGAAACGGTCTGGCTGCATGATCCGGACAAGAAGGTGCCTTTCCGCATCACCAACGAGAACACCGAAAAGCGCTACCTGACCGGCGGCGACTTCGACCCCGAAGGCGTCCAGATCATCGACAACAAGTTCTGGATCGGCGAGGAATTCGGGCCGTATCTGATCCGCGCTGACCGTTCGGGAAAGATCGAGGCCGTGTTCGAGACCCAGGTCGACGGCAAGCCGCTGCGCTCGCCGGACCACTTCCGCGTGGTCGCCTCCAACCCCGGCGCAGCAACCGATCCATCCGTCAACCTCGGCCGTTCGCGCGGCTATGAAGGCCTGGCCTCCTCACCGGATGGGAGGTTCATCTATGGCCTGCTTGAAGGTCCGGTCTGGGATGCCGAGAAGAAGGATTGGGAAAAAACCGCCGAAGGCCGCACTGTGCTCCGCATCCTCGAATTCTCCGTGGCCGAAGCAAAGTGGACGGGCCGTCACTTCAAGTATGTGCTGGAACCCGGCGCAACCGCCATCGGTGACTTCAACATGCTGGATGCGACGACGGCACTGGTGATCGAGCGCGACAATGGCGAAGGCGTCGGTGCGAAGGTTTGCCCGGCCGGGCAGCGGGCAGAGAACTGCTTCCACGATCCGGCCAAGTTCAAGCGCATCGTGAAGATCGAGATGACCGCCGCCATGGCCAATGGCCCGGTGCGGAAGATCGGCCACATCGACCTGATGAAAATCCAGGACCCTGACAAGAAGGCCCGCAAGCCGCTGGACAATGGTGTGCTGACATTCCCGTTCTTCACCATCGAGAACGTCGATGTGGTGGACGGGCGGCACATCATCGTCGGCAACGACAACAATCTGCCCTTCTCATCATCGCGCGATCCCAACCGCGCCGATGACAACGAGATGATCCTGCTCGATGTCGAAGCCCTGTTGAAGGCAAAGTGAGCGCCCGGATGCCGTGAAGGCATGCTGTTTCTCCGCGACAAGCCGCCCCTTTCCGCTGGGGCGGACAGGGCCTATGTTCTGGAAACAAGATATGGAGCCCGCCATGGCCAGGAAACCTGCAAGCGCGAACGAAACCGCTGCCCCGAAACCCGATCCGCGCGTCCGCGCCATCGAGGCGCTGATGGCGCTTGTGGCAGAACGCGGCTGGCCGGAGGTTGAACTGGCCGATGTCGCCGACAAGGCCGAGATGCCGCTGTCGGCGCTGCGCGACCTGTTCCCCTCCAAGGGCGCGATGCTGGCCGGCTTTGGCCGCATGCTCGACAAGGCCGTGCTCGACAACGCCAACCCAGATCTGGTCGGCGAGCCGGCCCATGAGCGCGTCTTCGATCTGGTCATGCGCCGGCTCGATGCCATGGCCCCCTACAAGCCGGCGCTGATCGAGATCCGCCGTGCCATGCGGCGTGATCCGCTCAGCGCAGCGGCATTGAACCAGTCGGCGCTGAACTCGTGGCGCTATCTGCTCGGCTCGGTCGGCATTCCGGTCGAGGATGCGCTTGGCATGCTGAAGATCCAGGGTGCCGTGCTGGTCTTTGCCCGCACCGCCGACACCTGGCTCGACGATGCCGACGAGAGCATGGCCCAGACCATGGCGACGCTCGACCGCGAGTTGAAGCGCGGCGGCCGCGTGCTTGGCATGGCCGAGGACGTGCGCCGCCTCGCCGCGCCGTTCCGCTCGCTGGCCGAAGCGATCTGCGAGCGTGCCCCGCGCATGCGCCGGCGCGAGCGTGCCGAGGGTGGCAGCGACGATACCGTCACAGCCGTCTGACCCCGCGCCCCTGCCATGGATGCCAAGGCACCATCCGGTCCGATCAGCTTCGATGATTTCATGAAAGTCGACATCCGTGTCGGCACGATCATCGAAGCTGCGCCCTATCCCGAAGCGCGCAAGCCGGCCATCAAGCTCTGGATCGATTTCGGACCGGAACTCGGTATCCGGAAAACGTCGGCCCAGATCACTCGGCACTATGCCATCGAGACCCTGCCGGGCCGGCAGGTGCTGGCCGTGGTCAACTTTCCGCCGCGCCAGATCGGCAAGTTCATGTCCGAGGTGCTGACGCTTGGCGTGCCCGATGCGGACGGCGAAGTCGTGCTGCTGCAGCCGGGCCATGGCGTGCCCAATGGTGGCCGGCTGTATTGAGGCTGCGCCTCAGCGCTCCCAGAACACGCAGCCGTCGAACATGAACACCATGTCGCCGTGCTGGTTGCGGGCCGTGTTGTGGTGGAACACCAGCCCCCAGCCCGGCCGTGATGCCGAGGCGCGCTTGTCGCTGACGGTCGTGGTGTAGGTCAGCGTGTCGCCGGCAAACACCGGCTTCAGCCATTTCAGCGCCTTGAAGCCCGGTGACGAGCCCAGCCGCGGCATGGCTTGCCCCATCACGGCCTGCGCCCGGCGCCGCGCCGCCACCATCAGCCGCATCCACACCGCTGCCGTATGCCAGCCCGAGGCGCACAGCCCGCCGAACAGCGATGCCTCGGCTGCCGCCACATCGAGATGGAAGCGCTGCGGATCGAAGGCACCGGCAAAGGCGATGATGTCATCCGGCGTGAAGGTGAAGTGGCCCAGCCGCGTCTCGGTGCCGATCACCACGTCATCGAAGCGGGGCACCGGCATGGCCGGCTCCTCCGGCAGCACCAGCGCGCCGATGCTCGCGGGCGGCACATAGCGCACGGGGCGAGGCTCGGCCCTGAAGGTCGGTGCCGCGACCTGCCCGCGCCGCCCGAAGATGATCCAGTTGGTCACTTCCTGCACGGGCTCGTCGTTCTGGTTGAGCACCTCGAAACGGAAGCGCACCAGCCCGATATCGGGCCGCGAGCGACTTTCCTTCCGCTCCAGCACGGTGTGCCGCATGCCCAGCACATCGCCGGGCCGGACCGGTCGCAGCCACTTCAGTTCCTCAAGGCCGGGCGCGCCCATGCCGGCGCTGTCGAGCAGGAAGCCCTCGGTCATCATCCGCATCATCAGCGCCGACGTGTGCCAGCCCGAACCGATCAACCCGCCGACGAAGGTCGCCTTCGCCTTGTCCGCATCGATGTGGAAATCCTGCGCATCGAAGATGCTGGCATAGGCAATGATGTCATCGGCGCTGACCGGCATCCGGCCATAGTGCGCGACATCTCCGACGGCAAAATCCTCGAAGAACAGCGTCATGCCGCAGTGGCCTCAGTTGGCGAAGCGGAAATGCAGCACGTCGCCGTCAGCGACCACATACTCCTTGCCTTCGAGCCTGAGCTTGCCGCCATCGCGCGCGCCGGCCTCGCCGTTCAGCGCCGTGTAGTCGGCATAGGCGATGGTCTCGGCCCGGATGAAGCCCTTCTCGAAGTCGGTGTGGATCACGCCTGCTGCCGCCGGGGCCTTGGTGCCCTTCGACACGGTCCAGGCCCGCGCCTCCTTCGGCCCGACGGTGAAATAGGTGATCAGGCCGAGCAGCGCATAGCCTTCGCGGATCACCCGGTTGAGGCCGGGCTCCGGCAGGCCGACTGCTTCGAGGAATTCTGCCTGCTCACCGGCCGGCATCACGGCGATCTCGCTCTCGATCTTGGCGGAGACCACGCAGGCGCGGGCACCCTCTTCCGCCGCGCGGGCAAACACCTTGGCAGAAAACGCGTTGCCCTTGTCGGCGGAGGCTTCCTCGACATTGCAGACGTAGAGCACCGGCTTGGAGGTCAGCAATTGCAGCATCTGGAAGGAGCGCTCCTCCTCTGCCGTGCGCTGGGTCAGGCGGGCCGGCTTGCCCTCCTGCAGCAGCACCAGCGCCTTGGAAATCAGCGCCAGTTGCTCCTTGGAATCCTTGTCACCGGAGCGGGCCTTCTTCTCCAGGCTGACGACGCGCTTTTCCAGGCTGTCGAGATCGGCCAGCATCAGTTCGGTCTCGATGGTCTCGATGTCTGCCAGCGGGTCGACCTTGCCCTCGACATGGGTGATGTCGCCATCCTCGAAACAGCGCACCACATGCACGATGGCATCGACCTCGCGGATATTGGCCAGGAACTGGTTGCCAAGCCCCTCGCCCTTCGAGGCGCCGCGCACGATGCCGGCGATATCGACGAAGGTGATGCGCGTCGGGATGATGACCTGCGACTTGCCGATGCTGGCCAGCGCATCAAGCCGCGCATCCGGCACCGCCACATCGCCGACATTCGGCTCGATGGTGCAGAACGGATAGTTCGCCGCCTGCGCGGCCGCCGTCTGCGTCAGCGCGTTGAACAGGGTCGACTTGCCGACATTGGGCAGGCCGACAATTCCGCATTTGAAGCCCATCGGGCACTCCTGATCTCAGTTGCTCGGCTTCTCGCCCACGCGGGCAACATCTGTCCAGCCTTTTTGGTCCATCGCCAGCGCGACCTTGGTCTGGAAATGACCGTCATCACCCTGGGCCAGCAGCCCGACATGGTCAGCGCAGGCACGGGTCAGGTCCTCCACCCAGGGCTGTTCGACTTTGGCGAAGTCGTTCAGCACATAGGCATGGACGAGCGCCTTGTCGCCAGGGTGGCCGATGCCCATGCGCACGCGGCGGTATTCGTTGCCGATCGAGGCCGTGATCGAGCGCAGGCCATTGTGGCCGGCATTGCCGCCGCCGAGCTTCACCCTGAGCTTGCCCGGAGCCAGATCGAGTTCGTCATGGAACACGATCACCCTCGCCGGCTCGACTTTGTAGAAGCGCGCCGCCTCGGCCACCGCTTGCCCCGACAGGTTCATGAAGGTCATCGGCTTCAGCAGCAGCGCCTTGTCTGTCCCGATCGTGGCCTCCGCCACCTCGCCATGGAAGCGCTGCCGCCACGGCTGGGCGCGCAGTGAGCGGGCGATGCCATCCAGCGCCATGAAACCGATGTTGTGCCGGTTGCCCGCATAGCGCGCGCCCGGATTGCCGAGGCCGACAAGCAGCAGCATCCTGCTCCTCCTGAACGAAAAACGGCCGGGCTGGCCCGGCCGTCACAATCGCAGAAACGCCCGGGCGTGCTCAGCCCTTGGCGGGCGCAGCCTTGGCAGGGGCCGCGGCAGCAGGAGCCGCCACGGCGCTGGTCAGGGCCTCGACCATCTTGGTCGGGGTCGAAACGGCAACGAGGGTCAGGTTCTCGCGGGTGATGGCCTTGCAGCCAGCCGGCAGCGTGATGTCGGCCAGGTGGATCGAGCCACCGATGTTGAGCGCCGCCACCGAGATGTCGATGTTGTCCGGGATGTTGTCGCCCGGTGCCATCAGTTCGAGCGTGTGCTCGACGATCTGCACCATGCCGCCGCGCTTGACGCCGGGGGACTGTTCCTGGCCGCTGACATGGATCGGCACGACCACGCGGATCGCGGTGGAGCCGGTGAGCCGCAGGAAGTCGACATGCAGCGGCGTGTCCTTGACCGGCTCGAGCTGGAAATCACGCGGAATGGCGCGGATCTTGGTGCCATCGACATCGATTTCGAACACGGTGGTCAGGAAGTGGCCGGCATAGATCAGACGGTTGGTCTGGGCATAGTCGAGCGCGATGGGGAGAGCGGCTTCGCCACCACCGTAGATGACGGCGGGAATCTTGCCGGTACGACGAACTGCACGGGCGGCCCCCTTGCCACCAGACGTGCGCGCCGAAGCCTTGATCTGCTTCACAGCGGACATGTGTTTGATCCTTCACGAAATGAAACCGCCGCCCGGCATCAGGCCAAAGGCGGCAGCGCCCCCTAGCCTCCAAGGGTGTCTGGAGAGGGCAGCGCGCGTATAGCGCGGAAGGCGGAAGGTGGCAAGCGTGGGGGGAGCGACAGCGCCGTCATGGTCGGGCTTGACCCGACCATCCACGTTTTCACCCCAGCACCGCACGGCACAAGACGTGGTTGGTCGGGTCAAGCCCGACCATGACGATGTGGAATTGACCCTTCGGCTTGTTGCGTGGCAACTATGCCCAGCAGTTCCGCAATCGGCAGGGTGCGGATGTTGCGGGCGGCCTTGAGCGCTTCGGTCGGCATGATCGAGGCCGTCACCATGACCTCCCTGATCTTGCCCTGCACGATGCGGCCAGTGATCCAGTCCCGCAACGGAACCCCTGAAAACCTCTTGCCGGAAAAAACCGCCTTGTGCTTACCTTGAGGTCAGCAAGAGGGAGTTGCTGATGTTCCGCTTCATGATCGCAGGTGCCCTGTGTCTCGCCGCCTTTGGCGCGGAGCCGCTTCAGGCGCAGCCGCGGCCTGCGGTCGCGCCCGGGCAGATTCCGGCAGCCGACACGGGCAGCGTGCGGGAGCCGCAGGGTTTCCAGCGCTATGCCGGCAGCATCATCGCCGGCGGCTCTTTCGCGGCTTTCGATGAACAGGTGCTGGTCAACGGCCCGCTGGTGCGCGCGCCCGACCAGCGCGACAAGCGCGGCAACGCCGTGTTCATGCCGCGCGAGATGCGCAAGGCCGAGGGCCGCCGCACCCGCCTCGTCTATGTGATCCCGCAGGGGCGTTCGCCGCTGGAAGTGATCAGGGGCTATCAGCAGCTTGTCCGCGAGGCCGGGGGCAGCACGCTTTACGAATGCAGCGACGGCGACTGTGGCGGCGAAACCCGCTATGGTGCCCTGTCTGGTGGCGGTTCGACCGGGCTGATCCAGCTTGCCATCCCCGGCGATGATGTGCCGGTCGGACGCGGCAACCCGGTGGGCTGCGCGGTCGACAACAGCAACCGCACGGGCCAGCGCTTCACCACCCTGCAACTGGCGGGTGATGCGGGCTTCGTCTCGGTGCTGAGCTATGTGCTCGGCGACTACAACGCCGGTTCCGAGTGCCGCACGGGCGGCTGGAGCGGGCGCACCATCGCCATCGTCAACATTCTGGAAACCAAGGCGCGGGAGCAGCGCATGGAGATGGTGAGCGCCGATGCCATGGGCTCGTCGATGGCCCGCGATGGCAAGGTCGCCTTCTATGCCATCCTGTTCGACACGGCCCGCGCCGAGATCAAGCCCGAGAGCCAGCCCCAGATCGCTGAAATGGTGGCCTATCTGCGCGCCAGCCCGCAACTGCGCGTGCTCATTGTCGGGCACACCGACAGCCAGGGCGGTCTTGACTACAACATCGATCTGTCGCGCCGGCGGGCAGCCTCGGTGGTGGCGGCACTGGCCAGCCAGGGCATCGCGGCCAACCGGCTGACACCGCAAGGCGTGGGCATGGCAGCGCCCGTCTCCACCAATGACACCGATGAGGGGCGGGCCCGCAACCGGCGCGTCGAGATGGTCAAGCAATAGCTCGATTGGCAGCACGGCATGGAGGGAGGCGCGGCGCATGCTCAGGCTTGGTGGTGTGAGCGCATGCCTGTTGCTCGCGGGGTTGTTTGTGGGCCCGATCGCTTCAGCTCAACCCCTGTCAACGGGCGAGCCGGTTTGCGACGACTACCTCACGGTTTTCGAGCAATGCATCAGGGCGAAGGTGCGCGATCCTGAGCAGCGCGAGGAATTCCTGAAGAACCTCGAACTGGCACGCAATGGCTTCCGCAAGATGACGACCAACCGCTTCAAGCCCGACGTGGCCGGTGCCTGCACCGAGGCCCGCACCACGACGATGGAGATGATGAGGCGCGTTTACGGATGTTGAACCCGCCGCCCCTGCTCCCTGCCGCGCGGCGGCCGCGCCTGCCTCGGGCCCGCATCGCCGCGCTTGTCATGCTTGCCGCCGGCATGGCAAGCCCGGCGCTGTCCCAGTCGGAAGAGATCTACCGCGCCCAGACAGGCCGATGGCTGATTGCCGCCACGAACGGCCAGCCGGGCTGCGTCGTCACGCTCGATGCGGGCCGCGCCATCGGCGGGCGTGTCATCCGGGGTGCCGAAAGCTGCGCGCGCACTGTGCCGATCATCGCCAGCGCCGCAGCCTGGGACATGGGCGAAGGTGTCGTTCTGCGCGATGCCACGCGCAAGACCCTTGCCACATTCAGCGAGGACGAAACGGCCATCCTGACCGACAGCCGGCAGAAGCTGCTGATGGTGCCAGCCGTGCCGGGCGTCGACCGCCTGCCCCATGCGGATGCCGTGTTCGGTCGCTGGGAGATGCGTCGTCCGGGCGGGCCGCCACTCTGCACCGTGACCTTTGCCGAGCGCCCGACGCAGGCAGGTGCCGATACCCGGCCATTGACCCTGGCTCCAGGCTGCGACAGCGCTGTCTCGCGGCTGAAACTGGCCTCTTGGCGCATCGAGGGGCCACATCTCATGCTCTATGGCCCTGATGGCGATAGCCTCGGCTTTGCCCTCACCGCGGAGGGCTTTGCCAAGCGGAAAGCCGAGGGTGGCCGCCCGCTTCTGATGCAGCGCGCCCGCTGAAGCGAGGCAGCCGCTCCCTCAATCAAGCAGGCTCGACACGCTGCTCCGGCAACCATGCGCTTGCCAGCTTCGTCCACCATTCCAGCGATGGGCAACCGGCAGACGCTGCCGGTGTCCGGTCACACATCAAGTGCATCACGGCGTTGGGCGAGCAGGCCGGCATCGGCGCTTGTTTGAGCCAACGCAATGGCCCTGGCGTAGGCGCCCATCGCTTCCGATGTCCGGCCCTGGCGCGCAAACAACTCTGCCTGGGCGGCATGGAAGGGCTGGTAGTCCGACAGCGCGTCGGCAAGAAGCGCCAGTTCAGACGCGCCAAGTTCGAGTTCGCCGACTTCAGCAAGAGCAACCGCCCGGTTGAGCCTGACGATGGCCGTTGGCTCATGCTGCAGCAGCGTGGTGTAAAGCGCGACAATCTGCGGCCAGTCGGACGTTTCGCCTTCACAATGACAGGCCGCGATTGCCGCCTTGATCTGATAGGGTCCGGGTTGGCGGCGCGACAGCGCACGCTCGACCAGCGCAAGGCCTTCGGCGATCATCGTGTGATCCCACAATTGGCGGTCCTGGCGCGCCAGCGGGATCGTCACGCCGTTCTGATCGGTCCGCGCCGCGCGGCGTGCATGGGTCAGCAGCATCAGGGCGCAGAAGCCTTCGATCTCCGCATCGGACGGACGCAAACGATCGAGCAGTCGGCCAAGCCAGATGGCCTCTTCCGCAAAATCGCGCCCCGCAACCGGCCCGGCCGAATAACCGGCATTGAAGATCAGATAGACCACTGCCAGCACGGCATTCAGCCGCTCGGGCCATTCCGGCGGCTCCGGCACGGCATAGGGAATTCGGGCCGCAGCGATCTTTGCCTTCGCACGGGACAGTCGCTGTCCCATGGTTGCCTCCTGATCGAGAAAGGCCCGCGCAATCTCGACCGTCGACAGCCCGCCCAGTGTCCTCAAGGTCAATGCAATCTGCGATTTCTGTTCGATCGCCGGATGGCAGCAGGTGAAGATCAGACGCAAACGATGGTCGGGAATCATCTCTGATCCTTCCTCGTCAGCCTCTTCGCCCAGAAGCGGCACGAGATCGCTCGCCAACCTCGCTTGCGATCGGCTCTGGCGCAGACGGTCGATTGCCTTCCGGTAGGCCACAGTCAGCAGCCAGTTCAGGGGTGCAGAGGGAACACCAGCCCTGCCCCAGTGCGAAACAGCCGAGATCATGGCGTCCTGAAGGGCTTCCTCGGCCAGCGAGAAATCACGCAGCCGCGCGATCAAGGCAGACAGGAGCCGCCCCCGGTCCTCACGCGCCAGGCTTTCCAGAGCCCTTGTGGCGGCGAGTGCGCCGGAGGCGGCCGTTGTCATGCGCAGACCCCGTCAACCGGCAGGATTGTAGTCCATCAGGGGCCGCACCTCGATTGTCCCGAAAGCGGCCGACGGGATGAGCGCCGCATACGTCAGGGCCGCATCCAGATCGGCAACCTCGATCACGTAATAGCCCCCCAGATGCTCCTTGGTCTCGGCAAAGGGGCCATCCATGGTCTCGACCTTGCCGGCCTTGATCCGAAGCGAGGTTGCTGTCTCGACGCCTTTCAGCCCTTCTCCGCCCCGCAGCACGCCATCGGCGGTCATGCGCCCGTTGAGAGCAAAGTAGCCTTCCATCATGGCCTGGAATTCCGGCGTGCCAAAGGCAGGCTCGCGGGCTGGATCATTGTAGATCAGAAGCATGTATTTCATGGCAGTCTTCCTTCGTTCAGGAGCCGGCATCAAAGGCCGGTCACGATGCGGACAAGGGCGATGGTGAGGATGACGACGGCGAGAATGTTGCTCCCGTTGCCGACATACCGCAGCGGGTGGTTCACGTTGTCGATCTTGAGGCCAAAGGGATGGGCGATGCGCCCGACAAGCAGCAGGCCGCCGGCCATGTGCAGCCAGAGCCCACCGGCTCCCTGCGCTTCCGCCAGGACCATGAGGATCAGCACAAAGGGCGTCCACTCGATGAAATTGCCATGGCGGCGGATCTTCAGCAGCAGTTCGGCATGTCCGGCGTCGCCGATCGAGACATTGTAGGTCGGGCGTGATGAGGTGACACCGATCCAGAGCGCGAACCAGACGGCGATCAGTGGCAGGGCATAGGTCGTGGTGATGATGAGTGACATATCGGTGAACTCCTTTGTTTGGTTCCGATGTGGCAAGGACGAAGGCCGGTCCGGAATTTCGACATGGGCTTCGAAAAAAAATGTGAGGATGGTCACCGGAACTCACGCGCCATCATGTCTGGGGCCTGCGAGTGCCGAGAAACTGGGAGACGCGTCCGCAAGGCTCCGCACGCATGCCAGCGTTGATCGGATCCGGCCCAAGACGCTCAAACGCAGAAAGGGCTCTGCGTGGTGCCAAGGGCAATCAATCAAACAGGCTCGACACGCTGCTTTCGGTCGCCGTCCGCTTGATGGCTTCGCCGAGCAACTCGGCGATGGGCAGGGTGCGGATGTTGCGGGCAACCTTGACCGCTTCGGTCGGCATGATCGAATCCGTCACCACGAACTCCTTGATCTTGCTCTGCGAGATGCGGCTGACGGCTCCGCCCGAGAACACCCCGTGGGTGCAATAGGCATAGACATCGGCAGCGCCGTTCTTGAGCAGCGCTTCGGCGGCATTGCACAGGGTGCCGCCTGAATCGACAATGTCGTCGATCAGGATGCAGGTCATGCCATCGACATCGCCGATGATGTTCATCACTTCCGATTCCCCGGCCCGTTCGCGGCGCTTGTCGACGATCGACAGTGGCGCGTCGATGCGCTTGGCCAGAGCGCGGGCGCGCACCACGCCGCCCACATCGGGCGACACCACCATGACGTTCTTGAGGTTGAGCCGCTGCTTGATGTCCCGCGCAATGATCGGCGCGCTGTAGAGATTGTCGACCGGGATGTCGAAGAAGCCCTGGATCTGGCCGGCATGCAGGTCCAGCGTGAGCACACGGTCGGCGCCGGCATGGGTGATCAGGTTCGACACCAGCTTGGCCGAGATCGGCGTGCGCGGACCCGGCTTCCGGTCCTGCCTTGCATAGCCGAAATAGGGCAGCACGGCGGTGATGCGCTTGGCCGAGGAACGGCGCAGCGCATCCGTGATGATCAACAATTCCATCAGGTGGTCATTGGCCGGAAACGACGTGCTTTGCAGGATGAAGACATCTTCGCCGCGCACGTTTTCCTGGATCTCGACGAAGACCTCCATGTCCGCGAAGCGCTTGACCTGGGCCTTGGCCAGCGAAATGCCGAGATAGCTCGCGACACCCTCAGCCAGCGGGCGATTCGAATTGCCGGCAATCAGTTTCATCGGGGTGCACGCGCCATGTCGGGGCCTCGAAGCGGATGCACGCAGGGCAATTGCGCGCGGGGCTTGTGTGGTTCAGTCGGCTCATAGCGTTGCCCGTAGCCCGAGTCGACTCGGGAACAGTGCGGAACCTTGAAACACTGTGAATGAGCGATGGTCCTCCACGGCGTCTGGCATGGCTCATCTGTGCCCGCCCGATACGGCGAAATCAGCGCCGCCCCCTTGGCCGGCAACCCCGCTTGCGACTACATCAGGCCATGGGCCGCAAGCGCACAGATGATTTGTCAGGTGGCATGGAAGGTGACCTGCCGGAGGATCTCGATGGTGACATCGAGGTCGAAGAAGGCCCGCCTGTGCCTGATGACGACCCTGACATCGGCCTGTCCGCCCTGCCGGAGCGGCTCAAGGCCGGCACCGAGGTCATCGCCGGCTTCGCGCGCACCTTGCCGAACGCCCCGGGCGTCTACCGCATGTTCGATGCCGCCGGCGATGTGCTCTACATCGGCAAGGCCCGCAACCTGAAGAAGCGCGTCGGCCAGTATGCGGCCGGGCGCGCCCACACCAACGCCGTGGCGCGGATGATCGCCGAAACGGCGCAGATGGAGTTCGTCACAACCGGCACCGAAACCGAAGCGCTGCTGCTGGAATCGAACCTGATCAAGCAGCTTCGGCCGCGCTACAACGTGCTGCTGCGCGACGACAAGTCCTTCCCCTACATCCTGCTGACCGGCGACCACGCCGCGCCGCAGATCACCAAGCATCGCGGCTCGCGCCAGCGCAAGGGCGACTATTTCGGCCCGTTCGCCTCGGCCTGGGCCGTGAAGCGCACCATCGACGCGCTGCAGAAAGCGTTCCTTCTCCGCTCCTGTTCGGACAGTTTCTACGACAACCGCACCCGTCCGTGCCTGCTGTTCCAGATCAAGCGTTGTGCCGCGCCCTGCACGGGCGAAATCTCGCTGGCTGACTATGGCAAGCTCGCTGACGAAGCGCGCGACTTCCTGTCGGGCCGGGCCAGCGGCGTGAAGCAGGAACTCGCCCGGCGCATGCAGCAGGCCTCCGAAGACTTGGAGTTCGAGACCGCCGCGCGCTACCGTGACCGGCTGGCCGCGCTGTCCGCCGTCACATCGAGCCAGGACATCAACACGCAAGACGTCGAGGAGGCCGATGTCTTTGCCATCGATGAACAGGCCGGGCAGTTCTGCGTCGAGATCTTCTTCTTCCGCAATTTCCAGAACTGGGGCAACCGCGCCCTGTTCCCGCGGGCTGACCGCAACCTGCCGGTTCCCGAGGTTCTGGCCTCGATCATCGCGCAGTTCTACGATGACAAGCCGGCCCCGCGCCTCGTGCTGATCTCCCACGAGATCGAGGACAGCGACCTGCTCGCAGCAGCGCTCGGTGCGCGCATGGGCCACAAGGTCGAGGTGGCCTGCCCCAAGCGCGGCGAGAAGCGCGATCTGGTCGAGATGGCGCTGAAGAACGCCCGCGAGGCGCTGGGCCGCAAGCTCGCCGACACCACGGCCCAGACAAAGCTGCTGGCCGCGCTTGGCGTGGCTTTCGGGCTGGACAAGCCGCCCCGCCGCGTCGAGGTCTATGACAACTCGCACATCATGGGCACCAATGCTGTCGGCGGCATGGTGGTGGCCGGGCCGGACGGGTTCATGAAGACCCATTACCGCACCTTCAACATCAGCACCGACACCACCGCCGGCGATGACTACGGCATGATGCGCGAGGTGCTGACGCGCCGGTTCTCGCGGCTGGTGAAAGAGCGGGCGGCCAGTGCCGTGACCGATCTTGCGGCGGCGCAGACCGGGGGCGTGGACACGTCATTGCAAGCGCAGCCAAGCAATCCCGAGGATCGAGCCGCTGATGCTGGATCGCTTCGCGCCGCTCGCGATGACGGTGAGAGCGCCGATCCCGCCGCCTTCCCCTCCGCGCCTGACCTCGTCATCATCGATGGCGGCAAGGGCCAGCTTGAGGCAGCGCGGGCCGTGATGACCGAATTGCGCCTGCTGGACATCCCGCTGGTGGCCATCGCCAAGGGCGAGGACCGCAATGCCGGGCGCGAGACCTTCTTTGCCCCTGGGCGCGAGCCGTTCAAGCTGCCGCCGCGCGATCCGGCGCTCTACTTCATCCAGCGCCTGCGCGATGAGGCGCACCGCTTTGCCATCGGCAGCCACAGGGCCAAGCGCAAGCGCGACACGATGACCAACCCGCTCGACGAGATCGCGGGCATCGGCCCCACCCGCAAGCGCGCCCTGCTGCTGCATTTCGGCACGCTGAAGGCCATCCAGCGCGCCTCGCTCGAGGACCTCGCCAAGGCACCGGGCGTCAATCTGGCCACCGCCAGGGCGGTCCACAACCATTTCCACGAAGGCTAAGGCACAGGAGCCCGCCATGATCGTCACCACCACCAACAGCATCGAAGGCCGCCGCATCCTGAGCTATCACGGTGTCGTCACCGGCCAGACCATCATGGGTGCCAACATCTTCCGGGATTTCTTCGCCTCCATCCGCGATGTCGTCGGTGGCCGCTCCGGCAGCTATGAGAAGGTGCTGCGCGATGCCCGCGATGCGGCGCTGGCCGAACTCGAAAGCGAGGCGCGGGCGCGCGGGGCCAATGCCATCATCGGGGTTGATCTCGACTATGGCGCGCTTGGCTCGGGCGAGTCGATGCTGATGGTCTCGGCCTCCGGCACCGCTGTCACCATCGCCTGAAGGGGCCGGAAAGGCGGCCCCCGCGCCGCGTGCCGCTGGCCGGGTTCAGTTGACCGTCACACCACATCGCTATTGTGTAGGCCCATGACGATTCTGCCGGACAGCGTGAAACGACCGGGGCCCTTTTCAGTGCCCAATCTGCTCACCTATGGCCGAATCCTCGCCATTCCCGCCGTGGTCGGCCTGCTGTTCTGGCCGCGTGAGGACTGGGTGCGCTGGATCGCGCTGGCCATCTACATCATCGCTGCCGTGACCGACTATTTCGACGGCTACCTGGCCCGCGCCTGGCACCAGCAATCGGCCATTGGCCGCATGCTCGATCCGATCGCCGACAAGCTGCTCGTGGCCTCCTGCCTCTTGATGCTGGCCGCCGACGAGACCATTGCCGGCCTGTCGCTGTGGGCGGCGATCATCATCCTGTGCCGCGAAATCCTTGTCTCGGGCCTGCGCGAGTTCCTGGCGGAGCTCAAGGTTTCAGTGCCGGTCAGTCGGGTGGCCAAATGGAAGACAGCGGCCCAGCTTGTGGCCGTGGGCTTTCTCATCGCCGGGCCGGCCGGGGAAGCAGTGCTGCCCGGCACCATCATCATCGGCATCGTGCTGTTGTGGCTGGCCGCCGTGCTCACCATCTACACGGGCTGGGATTACTTCCGCTCCGGCATCCGCTATCTGGTGGCCGAGGATGACAAGCCGAAGGGCTGACACGACACATGACCAAACTCGTCTATTTCGCCTGGGTGCGCGAACGCGTCGGCAAGCCCGATGAAACCGTCGATCTGCCGGCCTCGGTCACCACCGTCGCCGCCCTGCTCGACTGGCAGAAAACGCGCGGCGAGGAATACGCCCACGCCTTCGAACACGCCTCGGTGATCCGCGTCGCGCTCGACAAGACCCATGCACAGCATGATGCCGCACTTGGCAACGCCCGCGAGATCGCCTTCTTCCCGCCGATGACGGGGGGGTGAGGTGCAGGCATCAGCACTATCCCGCGCCACGATCCGCATCCAGCCAGAGCCCTTCGACATGCCCGCCGAGATGGCGCGGCTGACGGCGGGCCGGGCCGACATCGGTGGCATTGTCGCCTTCACCGGCCTGTGCCGTGACGAGGGCGGGCGGCTGAAGGCGCTGGAACTGGAACACTACCCCGGCATGGCCGAGGACGAGATCGGGCGCGTGGCCCGGACCGCGCTGGAGCGCTGGCCGCTGATGGGGCTGACCGCGATCCACCGCTACGGGCTGATCGCGCCGGGCGAGGACATCGTGCTGGTGATCGCGGCTTCCGCCCACCGCAGGGCCGCGTTCGAGGCCGCCGATTTCATGATGGACTACCTCAAGACCCGCGCCCCGTTCTGGAAGCGCGAACACCTGATCGACGGCACGACTGGCGGCTGGGTCGAGGCCAAGGCCGAGGATGACGCCGCCGCCGCGCGCTGGTGAGGGCCGGATCAGCGGCGCTGTCATCCCGGACCTGTTCCAGGATGACGCGCATGGATCGCTTTCAGGCCGCCTTGCCCTTCGGCCTCACGGCGGCGGCATAGGCCTCGACCATGGCGCGGCTCATGTTGCCGGGCTTGAAGCTGTAGGGCCCGACTTCGGCGACCGGCGTCACCTCGGCAGCGGAGCCGACGATGAAGCATTCGTTGAAGCTGGCCAGTTCCTCCGGCATGATCCGGCGCTCGACCACCTCCATGCCCTGCGCTGCTGCCAGCGCCAGCACGGTCTGCCGGGTCAGGCCGTTGAGGAAGCAGTCGGCGATGGGCGTGTGGATCACGCCATCCTTGATGAAGAAGATGTTGGCCCCGGTGCATTCGGCAACACGGCCCTGCCAGTCCAGCATCATGGCGTCGGCATAGCCCTTCTTCTCGGCCTTGTGCTTGGAGATCGTGCAGATCATGTAAAGGCCGGCTGCCTTGGCATGCACGGGCGCGCATTGCGGATCAGGCCGGCGGAACTCGGCGATGTCGAGCTTGATGCCCTTCATCTTGGTTTCGATGTCGAACATCGATGGCCACACCCAGGTCGCGATCGCGACATGGATCTTGCTGTGCTGGGCCGAGACGGCCATCATCTCCGAGCCGCGCCAGGCCACCGGGCGGACATACTGGTCGCCGCCACCGGACAGCCGCACGACCTCGTCCTTGGCCGCGTTCAGTTCCTCGACCGAATAGGGGATCTCAAAATCCATCAAGCGCGCTCGCCCTCGAACACACAAGAGCCATAGTGCAGGCCATGGCTGAGCACGTGGATCTTGGCATCGCGCCAGGGGATCACCTTGCCATCCATCCAGATGACGCCGTCGCGGTCATCGAAAGGAATGATCGCCATGGTAACCTCCCTGTTGTCGCCGCGTTCTGCCTGCGGCATTGTCATGTTTGTGTGCTGCGCCGGCCAGAAAACGATCTTTCATGTCGCGCGGCGGACTTGACGGGTAACGAACCGGCTGAGATATGTCAATAAGGCTGACATATATGGGAGACCCGTGATGGAGGCGCCGGTGGTTCGGGGCAAGGTTGAGGCCCAGATCGCAAACGACCCCGAGGCACGGGCAGGCGGAGCCTTGCCCTATGAACTGATCGAGCTGTTCTTCTTCGCCTACCGCGATTTCGTGAGCGACCCGGACCGCATCCTGGCCGAACTGGAATTCGGACGCGCCCATCACCGCGTGCTGCACTTCGTCAACCGCAACCCCGGCCTGACGATTGCCGAACTGCTGGACATTCTCAAGATCACCAAACAGAGCCTCAACCGCGTGTTGAAGGAACTGGTCGGCACCGCCTTCATCGAGGTTCGCACCGGGCAGGCCGACCGCCGCCAACGCCACCTGCATGCCACCGCCAGTGGCCACGCCCTGGCAGCACGGCTAGCCGCCGTTCAGGGCGAGCGCATCCGGCAGGCGCTGCAGAGCGTGCCTGCATCGGCTCACCCGGCCATCGAAGCCTACCTGACGGCGATGATCGACCCTGAGGAACGCAAGCAGGTCCTCTCGCGCATCCGAAAGGGGCCGGTCGGCTGATGCCCCCCCGCCCCCGCGAGCCCCTGCCCGACGAGGCGCCACATGTGCTGGTGGTCGATGATGACCGCCGTTTGCGCGACCTGCTCTCGCGTTTTCTCGGCGAGAACGGCTATCGCATCACCGCCGCAGCCAACGCGGCCGATGCCAGCGCCCGGCTGGCCAACCTGAGCTTCGACGCACTGGTGCTGGATGTGATGATGCCCGGCGAGAACGGCTTCGATTTTGCCCGCCGCCTGCGCACCACCTCGCGCGTGCCGATCCTGATGCTGACCGCCCGCGCCAACGCCGCAGACCGCGTGACCGGGCTGGAAATCGGCGCCGATGACTACCTGCCCAAACCGTTCGAGCCGCGCGAGCTCTTGCTGCGCCTTGGCAACATCCTCAAGCGCAGCCCGCTGGCATCGCCGATCTCGGAGGCTGCCGCCCGGCCCGATTTCGTCAAGTTCGGCCAGTTCATCTACTGGCTGGACAGGGGTGAACTCAGGCGCGGCGAAGACACCGTGAGGCTGACCGAGCGCGAGCGCGAAATCCTGTCGCTGCTGGCGTCGCGCCAGGGCGAGCCGGTCTCGCGTGACGAGTTGGGCGGCGGCGAGGAAGGCCCGGCCAACGAGCGCACCGTCGATGTGCAGATCAACCGTCTGCGGCGCAAGATCGAGCGCGACCCGGCCGACCCGCTGTTGCTCCAGACCGTGCGCAGCGTCGGCTATCGCCTCGTCATCGATCGGGCCTGAGATGCCAACCGGTGGCAAGGTCATGGGCACGCTGGCACAGGCAGGCCGGCTGGTTGGCCAGGCCTATGCCGCACTGACCGGGGCTGTCGGAGCCTCATCCCGCGCCAGCCGGCATGCGCTGAGGTCCACCAACGCACCGATGCGCTGGCTCGGCCGCTTCCTGCCGCGAGGGCTTTATCGCCGCTCGTTGGTCATCGTCATCGCACCGGTGGTGCTGCTGCAGTCGGTGGTCGCCTATGTCTTCATGGAGCGCCACTGGCAGCTCGTGACGCGCCGCCTCTCCGCTGCGGTCACCGCCGACATCTCGGCCATGATCGATGTCTACAAGAGCTTTCCGCAGGACAAGGACAGCCTCACCCTGCAACGCATTGCGCAGGAGCGGCTCAACCTCGACCTCGACATCCTGAAGAATGCCGAATTGCCGCCAGCCGGCCCGCGCCCTTTCTTCTCGCTGCTGGACCAGGCTCTGAGCCGGCAACTCGAACTCCAGATCCGCCAGCCCTTCTGGCTCGATACGGTCGGTCGTTCGGCGGTCATCGAGATCCGGGTACAACTCGACGACAAGACCATGCGCATCTTCGCGCGGCGCAACGCTGCCTACGCGTCGAACTCCGAAATCTTCCTGTTCTGGATGGTCGGCACCTCGCTTGTCCTGCTCGCTATCGCCATCGTCTTTCTGCGAAACCAGATCCGGCCGATCCTGTCGCTCGCCAATGCGGCCGAGAGTTTCGGAAAGGGCCGCGATGTGCCCGATTTCCGCGTGCGCGGCGCGCGCGAGGTGCGGCGTGCGGCACTGGCATTTCTCGAAATGAAGCGGCGCATCGAACGCCAGATCGAGCAGCGAACGACGATGCTCGCCGGCGTCTCTCATGACCTGCGCACGATCCTGACGCGCTTCAAGCTCGAACTCGCACTTCTGGGCGACAATCCCGATGTCGAGGCCATGCGCAAGGATGTCG
>JALORF010000199.1 GCA_025459195.1 Beijerinckiaceae bacterium | reverse complement strand
TGATGCCGGTGTAGAGCGTGCCATGACGCCGATTGGTCATGATGTAGACCCAGTAGGGCATCGTGCCGTCCCTTTCGGCGTCACATTGCCCTTCATCAAACCAGGTTGTCATCCCCCAAATCCATCCCCCACCCCTGTCATCCCGGCCTTGAGCCGGGATCACGCCGTAAGCAGCGCAGCGGCGGGATTGCCCCGTGCAGCCCATCATCGGAGCGCGCAGGGCGATCCCGGCTCGAGGCCGGGATGACGGTGGGGAGAGAGGAAGGCTGGGGAATGATCTTGCTGTCTTCCTGCACCTGTCGTTCCATGCCAGCCTCCGGTCCCTTCGCGAGTGCGCTCCATGTCCATCACCGTTCTCTCTCCCGCCGGCTACCGCCGTTTTCCCTGGAAGAATGGCGGCGGAGTCACGGTCGACATCGCTGCCGAGTGGCTTGAAGGGGTTGCCGACCATGGTTGGGAGGGCATGGTCTGGCGGCTGGGGCGCACGACGATTCCCGTGCCTGGCCCGTTCTCCGATCTGGCCGGCTTCGACCGCTGCCAGGTGGTGATCGGCGGGGCAGGCCTGGTGCTGGTCACCCCTGAAGGCGAGATCGATCTGCGGACGCCCTTCCGGCCTGTGCGCTATCGCGGCGAGGTGCAAATCACCAGCCGGCTCGAACAGGGTCCGGTCGAGGTCGTCAACCTGATCGGCGACCGCACCCGCGTGGCCATCGATCTTGTGGTGCTCGGCGCCGGCGACAGCCTCGGCCTGAAGCCCGGCTGCCATGTGGTGCATGCGCCGACCGGCCCGGCTCACCTGCGGCTCGGGCCGGAGGCGGGTGCCGCCGACGACGTGATCAGCCTGGAGCCTGAGCATGCCGCCCGGATCAGTCTGGACAGACTGTCGGACCTGCACTGCGATGCCGGCCCCTGCCTTGTGGCCTCGATCCTGCCGCTCCGCGCCTGAGCGTTTGCGCCCTTCGAAAAAACAGCTAGCCTGCATTGAACCTTTCGGAAGGCAGCAGCGACCCATGTCTGAGCCGGCCAGAACAGCGACCGCGCCGTGAACCAGCTCCCCGACGACGAGGAGCTGATCGCGCGCATCGCCCGGGGTGACCGGCTCGCCATGCAGGTGCTTTTCGCACGCCACAACCTCCGGGTTTTCCGGTTCGTGGTGCGGCTTGTGAAGGACGAAAGCATCGCCGAGGACATGATCGGCGAGGTTTTTCTCGATGTCTGGCGGCAGGCAGGACGTTTCGAGGCCAGATCGTCGGTCTCCACCTGGCTGCTCTCGATTGCCCGCTTCAAGGCGCTGTCGGCGCTGCGCAAGCGGCGCGAGGACCAGCTCGACGAGGACATGGCCGGCGAGATCGAGGACGACCGGGACACGCCCGAGGTCGCCCTCCAGAAGGACGACAAGGGGGCCGCCATCCGGGCCTGTCTTGGCAGGCTGTCAGCCGAGCACCGTGAGGTGGTCGATCTGGTCTATTACCACGAGAAGTCGCTGGCCGAAGTGGCCAGCATCACCGGCGCGCCCGAGGCGACGGTGAAAACGAGATTGTTCTACGCCCGCAAGAAGCTCTCCGAGTTGCTGGCGGAAGCCGGAATAGACCGGGGATGGCCGTGAGGCCGCCCCAAGCGACACAGCCCGCGAGGATCGCGCCATGACCAAGCAACCCCTGAGCGATGCCGGCAAGGCTCTCGAAGAGCTGCTGCCGTTCTATGCCGCCGGCGTTCTCTCCGAGGCTGAAGTGGCTCAGATCGACGCCGTGCTGGCCGTCGATGGCGAATTGCGCCGCAGGCTCGCCCTCGTCGAGGAGGAGCAGACCGAGGCGATCCTGCTCAACGAAGGCATTGCCGGTCCCTCCACCCATGCGCTCGACAGGCTGATGGCCGCGATCGACGCCGAGCCGAAGCGTGGCGCGGCGGCCGGCATGATGGGCGGCCTTGCGGCGCGGCTTGGCGGCTGGCTTCAGGCGCTGACCCCGCGCCAGGCGGCCTTTGCCACGGCCACGGCGGCGCTCGTGCTGGCCCTTCAGGCCGGCGCGCTGGTTGGCCTGGTGGCCACCCGCGAGGGTGCGGGCTTCCAGACCGCATCCCATGGCGCGGCTCCGGCAGCACCGGCAGGCGCGGCCTTCACCGTGATCTTCCAGCCCGATGCCAGGGCTTCCGACATTGCCGCGCTGATGGAGCGGACCGGTGCGCGCATCGTCGATGGTCCCCGCGCCGGCGGCATCTACCGCATCGAGGTGGGCGACAGGAGCCTCGATGCCGCAGCCAGCGCCGCCCTGGCTGCCAGGCTGCGCGCCGAAACTGGCGTGATCCGTCTCGCCGCGCCGGCACCATAAACCTGCATCGGCCACACCGAGGAGGGCGACATGACCATGTCCGCGACACATCCTGCGAGGCTCACGGCAGCGGTGCTCGCCGCGCTCATTGGCATTGTGCCGGTATCCGATGCGCTCGCGCAGTATCGTGGACCGAACTTCAACAGCAATTCGGTCTACCGTCCCCCGACCGGAGGGGGCGACGGCGTGTTCCCGCGCAGGCCCCGTCCCGGGTTCGGCTCGGGTCTGGGCATTGTCATCGACCCTGGCCTGTTCATTCCTCCGCCGCAGGGGTTGCCGCCGCCACCTCCCGGCGGACGCCGCGTGATTGTCGAGGAGGACGAGGTCGAACCGCCTCGCCGGGTGCGTCCGAGGCCCGAACGCGTGCGCCAGCCCGTGGCAACCGAGCGCCCAAGCCCACAATCCCGCCAACCATCCCGCCAGCCGCCTCGCCAGCCGCCTCGCCTGGCGCAACCGGCACCGCCGCCCGCCGCCCGCCCGCCGATCATCATTCCTGCCGCCAGCGAACAGCGGCTGGTGGAGCGCGAGGTGCTGGTCCACCTGCGCGACGGGCTCACCGAGCAGCAGACCACTGCCCTGTTCCGGCGGCAGCGGCTGGAACGGCTGGACAGCGAGCGCATCGCCCTGATCGGCATCACGCTGCACCGGTTGCGCATCCCCGACAACCGGACCCCGCGCGCCGTGCTTGGCGGCTTGCGCAGCGAGACGAATATCGCCTTCGCCCAGCCCAACTATGTCTATCGCCTGGAACAGGACCAGCCGGCTGCCGCCCCGGCCGCCGAAGCGTTGCCGCAGCCAACGGAAGCGTCCGCGCCGGCTCCTGCCGAAGTGCAGCAGGACCTTCCGGCCAGCGCCCCGGCCAGTGCGGTGCAGCCACAGGCCGGGCCTGGCACCGCCAGTGCCTCACCACCGGCACCCGCCTCCATGCCGGCTTCGGTGCCTGGAGCGGTGCCTGCGTCCTTGCCCGCCAGCGCGCCGGCCACGATGCCGGCCCCGGCCCCCGTGCAACGCCTGCCACAATACGCCATCGACAAGCTCGGGCTCGGCGACGTGCACCAGTTCTCACGCGGTGCCCGCGTCAAGATCGCGGTGATCGATTCCGGTGTCGACACCAGCCATCCCGAACTGGCCGGCGCGCTTGACCGTTCGGCTGACATGCTCACCGGCCAGCCGGCCCGGGATGCCGATGCCGACAGCCACGGCACCGGCATGGCCAGCGCCGTGTTCGCACGCTCGCAGCTCACCGGCGTTGCGCCGGCCGCCAGCCTCCTCGCCGTCCGTGCCTTCAAGGGCACGACGAGCGGAGATCGCAGCGGGGCGCAGGGCACCTCCTGGCATGTGCTCAAGGGCATCGACTGGTCGGTGGCAGAGGGCGCACGCGTGCTGAACCTGTCCTTTGCCGGCCCGCGCGACGAACTCGTCTCCCGCGCTCTGGCCGTTGCCAGCGGGCGCGGTGTCATTGCGGTGGCCGCAGCCGGCAATGCTGGCCCGGCCTCGGCCCCGCTGTTTCCCGCTTCAGACCCGAACGTGATGGCCGTGACAGCGCTTGATGCGCAGGACAAGGTCTTTGCCATGGCCAACCGTGGCCGGCACATCGCGCTGGCCGCTCCCGGCGTCGATGTTCTGGTGGCGCAGCCGGCGGCCGGCTACGGCATGACCACCGGCACATCCATCGCCACCGCCCATGTCTCGGGGCTTGTCGCCCTGCTGATCGAGCGCGATGCCCGGCTCGATCTGGCCCAGGTGCGCACCCTGCTCACCGGCACGGCGCGCGATCTGGGCGCGCCGGGCCGCGATGCCGAAACCGGCGCAGGCCTGATCAACATCAGCGCTGCCCTCTCGCGCATGGCACCGGGCCGCTGACAGCCGCCTGCCTGCCTGAATGACAGAGGCGAGGACGTACGCAGCCCTGCCTGACGTCGTTGTGCGTTCGGCGGGAACGCCATGGGTCGACCATGCCCCGATGGCGAATGCCTGCCCGCAGGCCGCCTCAGAAAAATTCCTGAAAAACGTTTGAACCGGTGTGAACCGAACCGGTGTGAACCTTTTCTGGTCTGGCCGCGACCAATGGACATGGAGGCCGGCACAGCGCCTCCCAACCCACCACCGAGGAGACCGTCATGACCCGCCTGTTTTCGAAGAAGACCTTCGCCGCCGCTGCCGTCGCCCTCGCCACGCTCGGTGCCGCTTCCACCATCACCACCACCGCCGCCGAAGCCGGCCCCTGGAAGAAGCATCACTACGGCTGGGGCATCGCCGCCGGCGCGCTGGGCGGCATCGCTCTGGGTGCCGCGCTCGCCTCCCGCCCGGCCTATGCTGCCGGCCCGGCCTACTACGACGAGCCGCAGCCCCAGCGGGTCTGCTCGCTGGTCCAGCGGGTCAATGCCTGGGGCGAGGTTGTCGGCCACCGCCGCGTCTGCCGCGTCGTCTACTGATCCTGCCTTTCCCTGCCCGACCTCCCGACCCCACCTGAGCCCGCCCCCGGCGGGCTCTTTTTCGTGGCGCTCTGGCCTGGAGACTTCAAGCGCCGACCAACCGTTCTCAGGCGTCACGCCCCACCCAGAAAATTCCTGAAAAACATTGGAACCGGTGTGAACCTTTTCTGGTCTGGCCGCGACCAATGGACATGGAGGCCGGCACAGCGCCTCCCAACCCACCACCGAGGAGACCGTCATGACCCGC
>JALORF010000054.1 GCA_025459195.1 Beijerinckiaceae bacterium | reverse complement strand
AAGATCATGCTGTTCGACGAGCCGACATCGGCGCTCGATCCGGAAATGGTCAAGGAGGTGCTCGACACCATGGTGAGCCTCGCCGAGGAAGGCATGACCATGCTGTGCGTGACGCACGAAATGGGCTTCGCGCGCCAGGTCGCCAACCGCGTCATCTTCATGGATGCTGGCCAGATCGTCGAAATGAACGAGCCGAACGAGTTCTTCAAGAACCCGCAGCACGAGCGCACCAAGCTGTTCCTCAGCCAGATCCTGCATTGATGGCAGGAGGCCGGTCCGCGCGCTCTTGCCGCGTGCCGTGTCGCGCTACGGCTTGTCGATGATGATCGCTGCTCCGGGCGTCGAGGCCCATTCGGCCCAACTGCCGTCATAGAGCGCCTTTGGCGGCTTGCCGACGAGTTCCATGGCGGTCGACAGGATGGCGGCGGACACGCCAGAGCCGCACGAGGTGATGACCGGCTGGTCGAGATCAACGCCGGCTGCGGCGAATGCCGCTGTCAGCGCAGTTTCGTTTTTGAGCTGGCCGTTCTCGATGATGGCGGCGAAGGGCAGGTTGACCGAACCCGGCATGTGGCCGGATGACAGGCCGGGGCGCGGCTCGGGGTCGGAGCCGGCAAAGCGCCCGGCCGGGCGCGCATCCACGACCTGTGCCGATTTGCTGTCCAGCGCCGCCTTGACCTCTGCCAGGCCGGCAACGGCCGTCGCATCGAAGCGCGCATGGAAGACGGCGGGTGCGCGGGCTAAGGCCGGGCCGCTGTCGACCTTGCGCCCCTCGGCTCGCCATTTTGGCAGACCACCGTCGAGGATGCGTACATCGCGTGCGCCGAAGGTGCGGAAAGTCCAGCGCACGCGTGGTGCCGAGAACAGGCCCATGCCGTCATAGACGACGATGGTCATGTCATCGGCGATGCCCATTGCACCGACCTTGGCCGCGAAGTCGGCGGCTCCGGGCAACATGTGGGGCAGGGGCGAGGCCATGTCCTTGACGGCATCGATGTCAAAGCGCACTGCGCCGGGGATGCGGGCCGCCAGATATTCAGCAGCCGCATCGCGGTTCATGGTCGAAAGATAGTAGGAGCCATCGATCACGACGAGGCCAGGTTTGCCGAGATTGGCGGCGAGCCACTCGGTTGTCACGAAAATCTCGGCGCGGCTCATCGTTTTGCTCTCCTTGGCTGTGACAGGTATCAGGCCAGCGCGATCCGCACACGGCGGTTCTGCTTGCCCTTCTTCTCGATGTCGGTGACCAGAACGGTGCCAATCTCGGCGGTGTTCCGCACATGGGTGCCGCCACATGGCTGCAGGTCAATGCCGTCGATGCTGACAAGGCGCACCCGACCCGAGCCGCGCGGTGGCTGCACGCTCATGGTCTTGACGAGGCCAGGATTGGCATCCAGTTCGGCATCGGTGATCCAGCGGTCGGTGACGGCGGCGTTGCGCGCTACCAGTTCGGCGAGGCGCTCAGTGATCTTGTCCTTGTCGAGGCCGGCTTCGGGGATGTCGAAATCGAGCCTGCCATCGCCGTTGCCGATGGCTCCTCCTGTCACAGGGTAGGCGAGCACGCAGCTCAGCAAATGCAGCGCAGTGTGCACCCGCATGCGCTTCAGCCGCGGCTCCCAGTCCAATTTCAGCGTGACAGCCTCGCCTGCGCGCGGAACGGGCTGGCCTTCCAGCGGCACATGCAGAACCCGCGTCCTGTCTTCCGGATCGTAAACCGTGGCGCCGATGGCGATCTCGCTGCCATCGGCGCGCACCAGCCAGCCGGTATCGCCAGGCTGGCCGCCACCATTGGCATAGAATACCGTGCGATCCAGCATGATGCCGCCGCGCTCGTTGATGCCGAGAATCGTCGCGGGCGTGCTCGCCAGATAGGCGTCATCGCGAAACAGCAAGGCGGTCGGGATCATCTCGGCTCATTCCAGTTGGGGGTGGGCGCGCACGATACGGCTGAGTTGAGGCTCAAGGGAAGCGCTGACGGCGCATATCGCTGTGCATGTCATCAGGCAGGTTGGGGCAACCGTTCTTCCTTGCCGCCAAACCGGGCGCAAAGCCATGAAAATGGCGATTGCCATTTTAAGTAAAAACACGCATATTCTGATTTCAACGTTTAACTCGTTGTAATTGCAGACTTAAGTCTCTTTTCAATCGCAATGATCCAGCGTTGTTGAATTGACGTAAACAGGTCCAGAATTGTAGACATCGCGGTGTTTGAGAGGTGGAGCGAGCTCGTCCCCGTGCTCGCCGGACCTGACGAAGTGCGACACCACGAGATGCGATACCAGGAACTGAGACAGCAGGAACTGCGACGTTGAAACATCATTCCCCAGCTTCGTCGTCTGCCCGGCCGCTCGATGCGCTGCTCGGTGCCTTTGCGTCCGGCTCGCTCAGCGAGGAACTGCACGCCCTGGTCGATGCGCATGTGGCGCTCAATCCGGCCAGCCGCCGGTTCGTCGATGATCTCGAGGTGCTGTGCGGTGCTGAACTGTCCAATCAGCCGCGTGTTCCTGTCACGTCGCGCGATGCGATGCTCACCCGCATCTTTAACGAGAGCGAGGACGCTGCCGTCCTGCCGTTGGTCAGGGATGGCGCGCCGCCAGTTGGCTCGGCACTGGTCACGGATGCGATGTTCTCGCCACGGCTGCGCCGCCTGGTCGGCATCGCATCATCGGAAATTCCATGGCGCACCGTGTTGCCGGGCGTGAAGGAGCATGTCGTCTCGGACCGCGACGGCGTCGAAGCCAAGCTCTACTGGATCAAGGCCGGGCGCAAGATTCCGTCCCACACCCATGAGGGGCAGGAGTTCACGCTTGTTTTGCGCGGAGGGTTCTCGGATGTGTCCGGCCATTATGCGCGCGGCGATGTCGCGATCGCCGATCAGGACGTCGACCACAAGCCTGTTGCCGATGCTGACGAGGACTGCTTTTGCTTCGCCGTGACCGATGCCCCGCTCAAGCTCACGGGTCCGGTCGGCAAGGTGATCCAGGGTCTGTTCCGGAACTGATCAACCATTTCGTGTGTTTCATGTCGCGAGGGATCACCGATCTCTCGCGATTTTTGTTGTGAGGATGGGTCATGAGCATTGCCACGATGACGCCTGCCGATGGCGTGGCCTGGCTGACGGGTGCCAGTTCCGGCATCGGCAAGGCGACCGCGCTCGAACTGGCTCGGCGCGGCTGGACTGTCTGCATCACCGCGCGGCGGCTTGAGGAGCTTGAGGCGCTGGCCGGCGAAGCGACAGGCATGCCGGGGCGGCTCGTGGCCCATGCTGGCGATGTCACGGACGAGGCCGGCATGGCTGCACTGGTCGAGACCATCGAGCGCATCCACGGCCCGATCGCGCTGGCCTTCTTCAACGCCGGCGTCGCGCCCTACACGCGGGCCGGTGCGCTCGATGTGGAGGCCTTCCGGCAGGCGCTGGCGGTCAACGTGCTGGGCGCGGCCAATGGGCTTGCCCCGGTGCTGGCGCGGATGGGGGCGCGCAAGAAGGGGCAGGTTGCCGTCAATGCATCCGTGGCGGGCTATCGCGGCTTGCCCAAGGCTGCTGCCTATGGCGCTTCCAAGGCTGCTGCGATCCACCTGTGTGAGGCGCTGAAATTCGATTGCGACAATCTCGGCATCACCATGCAGGTGGTCAATCCGGGCTTCATCGATACGCCGCTGACCCGGAAGAATGATTTTCCGATGCCGTTCCTGATGTCGATGGACGACGCGGCACGGCGCGTCGTCGATGGCTTTGAGCGCGGCCGCTTCGAGATCATCTTCCCGCGCCGGCTGGCTTTCATTCTCAAGGTCATGCGGCTGTTGCCCTATGCCTGGTATTTCCCGCTGGTGGCGCGGCAGACCGGCTGGAACAAGCGCGAAACCTGAGCCGCGACCTCAGCCCTTTGCGGCGATGCGGCGGGCAACATCGGCCAGATCCTCCCGGCTCAGCGGGAAGTTCCAGATCAGGGCCACCGCCCCGAGCTTCAGCAGCACGGGCAGGCCGGCATAGAGCAGGCCGAGCATGAGCAGGCCGCCCTCGCTCTTCAGGCCAAGGCCCGGATCGTAGCCGCTGGCAGCCAACAGCGGAAAGGCGAGGCCGACCGCTCCGGCAAAGGCGAGCTTGGTGGCCAGTGCCCAGAGCCCGAGATAAAGCCCGGCGCGTTCCTGCCCTGACGACGCCGTGTCGACATCGATGACATCGCCCTGCACGGCCGCGGGCAGCACGACATCAGCGCCGAGCGCAAAGCCCGTGACAACGCAGACGAGCGCGAACAGCGCCACCTGGCCCGCGCCAAGGAATGGGGCAACCGCGAAGGCGGCGCAGGCGAGCAGCATGCCGAGCGCCCAGGCGCGATGCTTGGAGGTGCGCTTCGCCAGCCAGAGCCAGAGCGGCACCCCGGCCACGCCGCACAGGAAATACAGCACGAGCAAGGGCCCCGCCTGATCCTTGGCGCCAAGGCGATCCGCCACAAAGAACAGGAACAGCGTCGCCGGCAAGCCATTGGCAAAGGAGTTGATGAAGAAAGCCGCCAGCAGCCGCCGGAAAGGCCGGTTCGCAAGGAGATGGCCAAGGCCATCCCGGACATCGACGCGAGCCTGGACCCGTTCGACCGGCTCGGGAGCCACCAGAACGGCGATGAGAGCGCCCAGCGGCAGCAGGACGGCAATGAACAGCGCCAGCGCGGCGAGCCCGTCACGGCTGCTGCCCCCTTGCATCTGGACGATGGCGGGCAGCAGCAGCGCGATCAGCGTGCCAACAACCGTGAAGCTCTCGCGAAAGGCCGCCACGCGGGTGCGTCCCTCGTAGCTGCGCGACAGTTCTGCCCCCCAGGCCTGATAGGGCACCGAGATCGCCGTCCAGGCCAGCGACAGGGCGGTCGCCCAGGCGAACAGATACCAGGCACCGGCGCCTTCTGCGGGCCGCATGACGAACCAGGCCGCGAGCGCCACCAGAGGGGCCGAGACGATGACCCAGGTGCGGCGACGACCGAAACCGGGCCGGGTCCAGTCTGCCAGTGCGCCGGCCAGCGGGTCCGTCACTGCATCGAGGATCCGCACCAGCAGCAGCACAAGGCCGACAGTGGCGATCGGGATGCCGACATCCCTCGCGTAGAATTCCGGCACCATCACATAGAACGGCAGGCTCAGCGCAGCGACTGGCAAGGCCGGCAACGCGTAGCCCAGCAACTGCCGCGCGGAGGGTTCGGAGCGAGTGGTCATGGAGCCTGCTTCGGGTTCAAGCGCCGAAGCGGCGCTTGGTCTTGTTACGCAAACGCGCCCGGACTGGTTCGGAAACAGGCACGCGAACCTTGGCGCGCGCGAACGGCACAGAGGCTAGGCTGGCAGCAAGCTCGGGGAGGTGTCTGCCAAACCAGACAGGGTTGCCTGCCAGAAGCGCTGACAGCCGGTCTCGCGTCAGCCGTTCTTGGCGAACACCATCTGGCGCACGTCGATGTTGCCGGAGCGGAAGCCGGCCTCGCAATAGGCGAGGTAATACTCCCACATGCGGCGAAAGCGCTCATCGAAGCCCAGCGGCAGGAGGTTCGGCCAGGCCAGGCGGAAACGGTCCCGCCAGTCCGACAGGGTCTGGGCATAGTCGAGGCCGAACTCGCGCTCGTTGACCATCGGGACACCGTAGCGCGCGCCCAGATCACGCATGTGAGTCGGCGTCGGCAGCATGCCGCCGGGAAAAATGTAGGCGCGGATGAAGTCCATCTCGCGCTTGTAGAACTGGAAGCTCTCGTCCTTGATGGTGATGACCTGAAGTCCGGCAGTGCCGCCATGGCGAAGGCGGTCGCGCACCTGCTCGAAATAGGCTGGCCAATACTGCTCGCCGACCGCTTCGAACATCTCGATCGAGGCAATCCGGTCGTAGGTGCCCTTTTCGTCGCGATAGTCCTGGAGCTTGATCTTGACCTTGTCGCTGAGACCAGCCTTGGCGATCCTTGCAATGGCGAAGTCATACTGGGCCTGAGAAATCGTCAGTCCGGTGACCTTGCAGCCGATCTCGCGGGCGGCAAACTCGGCAAAACCGCCCCAGCCGCAGCCGATTTCGAGCACATGGTCGTCGGGGCCAATGCCGGTCTTGCTGGCCAGTTCGCGGTATTTCCGGGTCTGCGCCGAGGACAGGTCATTGTCGCCGGGCGCGTAGATGCCGGAGGAGTAGGTCATGGTCTGGTCGAGCCACGCCGCATAGAACGTGTTGCCGAGGTCATAGTGCGCGTGGATGTTCTTGCGCGAGCCGGCCCGCGTGTTGCGGTTGAAGAAATGCCTCAGGATCTGCCACAGGCGTGCCAGCGGCTTGCCAGCCAGCATCGTCTGGATGGCGTTGTAGTTGGTGGCGAACAACTCGAGGAAGCGCGCGAGATTCGGCGTTTCCCACTCGCCGCGCAGATAGGCTTCGGCGAAGCCGATATCACCGCCGGTGGCGAGGCGCCGGGCGAAGGCGAAATCGTTGACCTGGAAGACGGCTTCGGGCCCGCGCTGGTTACCCCGGAAGATGAACTGGCGCCGGTCGGGCAGGATGATGGTGAGGCTGCCGCGCTCGATGCGGGTGCCATAGGCGAAGGCGCCGCGCGTCACCGGCGGCATGCCCGCCGTGATCTCGTCGAGATTGGCCGCCGTGACCAGTTGCGGCAGGGCTTCGGGGGCAGTCGGTCTGGTCATCGTCAGGTCCATGCAGATCTCGTCAGTGGTCCCGCAGGCAGGCAAGGCCTGACCGCGTTCAGTCGGTTCAATGGCTGGAAGCAGGGTCTTTGTAGGATACAGGCTCTGGTCGTGCCGGGCGGTTGTAGAACGCGATTCCCTTGAACCACAGCTTCGCTGCCTCCCAATGGATGCCTGCGACGACCTTGAGTGTCATCAGCGGCATCGTGATGCATGCTTTCAGAATTTCAGCCGACGTCAAGCCGCGTGGCGTTCCTGTGAAGGTGGCGGCGAGAATCGGGCCTTCGGCGTCGTTCTCGAGGATTCTCACCGAGACGCGCTTGCCGGGCGGCAGGATGCGGAAGCGATAGCGCATGTCCTGGGCCATGAAAGGCGAGACATAGAACAGCTTGTCCCGCTCCTGCCGGATGCCGGCCTCGTTCATCTCGCCATCCTTGACCGGGCAGACATAGGTGTGCATCTCGCCGAAGGTGTTGCGCACCTCGTAGATCATCGCGACCGGCTCGCCGCCCGCCCCGTACACGAAGTAGACCGAGAGCGGGTTGAAGGCGAAGCCGAGCATGCGCGGGTAGCACAGCAGCAGCACGCGCCCGCCTGTTGCATCGATGCCCGCCGGCGCAAGCAGCGCATCGACATGGCGACGCAGGTGGCCCCGGGGAGCGTTGCGGTCCTGCCCACCGTGATCGCTTTCGTAAAAGCCCAGCAGGTTGAACCGCCCGATCGAAAACAGCGGCGATGCGGCCGCTTCGTCGAGCCTGTCCAGGTCGATCAGCAGGCAGAAGACCTTGTAGGCAAAGCGGTGGGCCTTGGGTTTCATGCGCGCATGCATCACATCGCCAGGAAAGAGCAGGCCAGCGGCATCAGGCGGCGCGAAGCGATGCGGTTCGGCCGTTTGCCCGCATTGCCCGGCATCGGCGCGCGGTGGATCAGCGTGAAGCGTTGCAGCCATGTGCCGCTGTTAGCCTCGCTCTGTTGAAACGGTCATGGGCACAGCTCCACACTCACTCTGCGGCAGCAGCAAGGCGGCGTTCGGACACGCGCCACGGAATGACGGCGCCCAGCGTCTCGGCCACATTGAGCCCCGATGTCAGACCGTCCTCATGGAAGCCGTAGCCTGTCCATGCGCCACAGAACCAGGTGTGGTTTGTGCCCTGGATCGAGGGCAGCATCGTCTGGGCTGCGGTCGCGCCGGTCCGGTATTGCGGATGGGCATAGCTGTAACGGCCAAAGGTCAGATCGTCGCGTGGCTGCTTTTCGGGGTTCAGCGTGACGAAGAGCGGCGTGCGCTTGTCGATGTTCTGCAGGGCATTCATCCAGTAGGTGAGCGTGATCTCCGACCCGTTGCCGCCTTGCAGCACGTTCCAGGCGGCCCAGGCCGCGCGGCGACGCGGCATCAGGGCCGGATCGCGGTGCAGCCAGACATCATTGCTGCGATAGGGGATCGCACCCAGGATGGCGCGCTCCTCGTTGCTGGCATCGCCAAGCATGGCCAGCGCCTGATCCGAATGGGCCGCGATGATGACCTGATCATAGCGCTCGCTATGGCCGGTCGTGTCGGTGATCGTCACGCCAAGGTCATGGCGCAGCATGTGGCTGACCCCGACACCGGTGCGGATGCGATCCGCGAAGCTCGCGGTCAGTTTGGCGACATAGGCGCGGCTGCCGCCGCTGACCGTGCGCCAGACCGGCCTGTTCCAGTGCAGCAGGCGATGATTGTCGAAGAAGGCGATGAAGCTGTCTGCCGGAAAATCGATCAGCGATTGCGGCGGCATCGACCAGATCGCGGCGCCCATCGGCACGAGATATTCCTCGCGGAAACGGCGCGAATACTGGCCTCGGTCGAGATAGGCCCCGATGCTTTCGCTGGTCAGGCGGCCGGCGGCACGGTCCTCGAGCGCCGACCTGTTGAAGCGGAACATCTCGCGGATCATGTTCAGATGCGGCAACGAGACAAGGTTGCGGCGGCGCGCGAAGATGCCGTTGAGAATGCCGGTCGGTCGGCCGGCCCATTCCATGGCCCCGTTGTTCGAGGAGACCGAGAAGCCCATGTCGGAGGCTTCCGTCGCGACGCCGAGATGGGCGAAAAGCTGTGTCAAGTTGGGGTAGTTCAGTTCGTTGTAGACAATGAAGCCGGTATCCACAGGGATCGTCTTGCCGTCATAATCGACATCCACCGTGGCGGAATGGCCG
Source organism: Beijerinckiaceae bacterium (assembly GCA_025459195.1). Lineage (GTDB taxonomy): Bacteria > Pseudomonadota > Alphaproteobacteria > Rhizobiales > Beijerinckiaceae > Allobosea. The sequence goes on along the minus strand of JALORF010000054.1, from coordinate 7,027 downwards.
CCGATGCGTTTCTCCTGCTCATAGACGGTGATCTGGTGTGATGATCCGTTGGCCAGGGCCCAAGCTGCCGCATTGCCGGCAATGCCGGCACCAATAACCGCAATACGCATGAAAAGAGGCGTCCTTCTGGGGTGTGTCTGCCGGGCGGCACCAAGATCATGACTGGATACGCACCGGAAACGCGAACGGTTTCAAGCTGGGGACACACCGGACATGCCGGCCCCCCAAACGTTTCTCAAGGATCGTGCGCCGGACCCGGCATGGCCTTGAAAGCCGCCAGGGCCCGGTCTCGGGCCATCTCGTGCGAGACGATCGGGCGAGGGTAGGTGTTGCCAAGACTGACCCCGGCAGCCGCCAGGATCGCAGGCGGCGCCGTCCAGGGTTTGTGGATCAGGCTGCGCGGCAGCCGCGCGAGTTCCGGAACCCAATGCCGCACATAGGCCCCGTCCGGATCGAACTTCTCGCCCTGGATGATCGGGTTGAAAATGCGGAAATAAGGGGCTGCATCGGCCCCGGAGCCGGCCACCCATTGCCAGCTTGCGGCATTGCTGGCCGGATCGGCATCGACGAGCGTATCCCAGAACCAGTCCTCGCCGGCCCGCCAATCGAGCAGCAGATGCTTCACCAGAAACGAGCCGACGATCATCCTGACCCGGTTGTGCATCCAGCCGGTAGCATAAAGTTGCCGCATGCCGGCATCGACAACCGGATAGCCGGTGCGGCCACGCTGCCAGGCGGCCAGATCGCCGGCGGCATCGCGCGCCTCCTGGCTGCGCCACGGGAAGGCATCGAAACGGATATTGTGGTTGGCACGGGCAAGATCGGGATTGTGATGGAGCAGGTGATAGGAGAACTCGCGCCAGCCGAGTTCCTTGAGAAAGGTCTCGATGTCTGCCGGGCTGGCGCTGCTTTCGCCGCTCTCATGGGCGTGGACAGCCGCATGCCAGCACTGCCGCACGCTGATCTCGCCAAAGCGCAGATGGGGCGACAGCCGCGAGGTTGAGGGCAGGTCTGGCCGATTGCGCCCTTCGGCATAGCCCTCCATGCCGTGGCTCACGAAGGCGGCCAGGCGCTCGCGCGCGCCGGCCTCGCCGCGTGTCCATTCGGCCCTGAGACCGCCGGCCCAGTCCGGATGGGTCGGCTCCAGCCCGAGTTCGTCCAAGGTCGCCGGGGTCAGACCGGAGCGGGTCAACCTGTCAGCCAGGTCTTCGGGCGGCGCTGGCAGCTCTGACGGAGAGGGCAGCGGTGCCGATGGCGGGCCAAGGGCCGTCACGGTGCGCCAATAGGGCGTGAAAACCTTCATCGGCCCGCCGGCACGGGTCGTGATTGTCCAAGGTTCATGCAGAAGGTGACCATTAAAGCTGGCGGCTTCGAAGCCATCGCTTTTCAATGTCGCCTTGATGATCGCGTCGAGGTCCGTTTCGGCTTTGGTGTAGCGCCGGTTCCAGAACACGCCGTCCGCCTCGACCGCCCGGGCGAGCGCCGGGATCAGCGCGGCGGGGTCGCCTGCGAGAATCAGCAGGTCGTTGCCCGTATCCTGAAGGCTGGCCTTCAAGGCACGCAGCGACCCTGCCAGCCACCAGCGCGCTGCGCCGCCAAGGCTGCGGCCTTTGCCCGCTTCCGGGGCGTGGACATAGACACAGAGCAGCTTGCGGGCTTGCCCATCGCTGGTCGGGGCTGTCGCGTGACACAGCGCCGGGTTGTCGCCGAGCCGCAGGTCCTGCCGGAACCAGACAATGGATGTGCCGGTTGCTTTTGCGCCGATGGGCGCAGGCTGGCTGGAAGGAATGACGGGGGAGGCGGGCCCGGAGATGTGCGCAGAGGTCATCGGTCGGGACTTAAGGCGCTGCGACCACGAAGGCCAGTGTGCAGTTTGGACGCATGCCGCCCAACGCTGCCTTCCGCGCAACGAAAAGCCGGATGTCTTGCGACACCCGGCTCTCGAAACTGGCTCCCGGAGCAGGATTCGAACCTGCGACCAACCGGTTAACAGCCGGTTGCTCTACCGCTGAGCTATCCGGGATCAACGGGATGCGTGCATACAGACGCGTCGACGTGCTTGCAAGCCCCGTTGCCGGATTAATCGTTCGCACGCCAGTGTTTAAGCAATCGTCAAACATGGACAGGGGCGGGCACATACGCGTTCGCTCAGCCGCCCGGCTTTTCGCCGATGACCGCTTGCAGGTTCTGCAACCTTGTTGCTATACGCCCTCACGCGTTCGTGACGCGGCTCGCCCTGATGGCCTCGTGGCGGAGTGGTTACGCAGAGGACTGCAAATCCTTGTACGGGGGTTCGATTCCCTCCGAGGCCTCCAACTTTTTCCAATGGTTGGACATTCAGGGCGCACACAGGTCGCAAGCGTTGCGGCTGGCTCATCCAATGGTCTGGCATCGGCCTCGACGGGCGCTTTGGGTGCTTGCGTTTTCGAACCGCATCGCACAAAACCGCGCTGCCCGTTCCGTCACGGGCCATCACGATCCCGGAGGCCGCATGACCGCTGATTTCTCCGCACTGCGGCGCAACATGGTGGATTGCCAGTTGCGCACCTACGATGTGACGGACCGCGCCGTTCTGGCCGCGATGGACAGCGTGCCGCGCGAAGTGTTCGTGCCGAAAGCCCGCCGCGAGGTGGCCTATATCGACCAGCCGGTTCGGCTTGACGATCTGGGAGCTCCGGGCAGGGCGCTGCTGCCGCCAATGACAGCCGGGCGCATGCTCCAGACACTCGATATCCAGCCCGGCCAGCGCCTCCTCGATTTCGCCTGTGGCACCGGCTACAGCGCAGCGGTTGCACTGGCCATGGGGGCCGAGGTTGTGGCCTGCGATTCGTCCGCAGCCTTGCGCGATGCCGCACGCGCGGCCCTCGCCGAAGCCGGTGCGGGCGCTGTCACGGTGGTGGATCAGGTGCCTGCCGCGTCATTCGATCTGATCATGGTCAACGGCGCCTGTGAAACCATGCCGACAGACCTTGCCGACCGGCTTGCGGATGGCGGGCGGATGGTCTTTGTCGAAGGTGCCGGACGGTCCGGGCGCGTGATGCTGTATCAGCGGTCCGGTGAGACCGTCGGGGGGCGCGCCGTGTTCGATGCAGCCGCTCCCATGCTCCATGAATTCCGCAAGGCCCCGGTCTTCGCGCTTTAGGTTTGTGCTGCGCCAGCCAGAGTGATTCGGGCTGTCCGCCCGTTGGCGTCTGGTGACGGGAAGGTCGGGAAGCCGAAGCAAGTGTCACTTTTATGTGGCATGTGCCGTTTCAATTGTGTCTGGCGGCAGACGGCAGTTGGTCTCGACGAATTGCCTTGTTAGTTATGGTGAACATATCGTTAATGCCGGCACGAGCGGCGAACTCGGCCGCCTGACGTCCGAAAGAGGCAACACCAGATGGTATTTCGAAGCGTTCGCGGCGTGAGTTCGGCGGCCCTTGCCTGTGCGCTGCTGGCCGCGCTTGCCATGTCGCCGGGCTCGGCCCAGGCCGCCGAGACGCTGGAAAGCGCACTTGCCAAGGCTTACGGCTCCAATCCGACATTGAATGCCCAGCGGGCGGCCTTGCGCGTCAGCAACGAAGGCGTTTCACAGGCCCTGTCGGGCTATCGCCCGCGTGTGACGGGAACGGCCGACATCGGGGTATCCTATCTTGAGAACAACCGGCCGCTGGCCCGCGCCACATCCGTGCGCCAGGCGCCGCGCGGTGTGGGTGTGCAGCTTGACCAGACGATCTGGAATGCCGGCCGCACCGGCAACGCTGTCAGCCAGGCCGAGGCCCTCGTTCTCGCCAGCCGTGAGACCTTGCGGGTGTCCGAGCAGACGGTTCTGCTCGATGCGGCCACAGCCTACATGAACGTGTTGCGGGACACGGCGATTCTCAACCTCAACAACAACAACGTCGAAGTGCTCGAAGAGCAGCTTCGTCAGACGCGCGACCGTTTCAATGTCGGCGAGGTGACCCGCACCGACGTGGCACAGTCCGAAGCGCGGCTGGCCTCATCGCGGTCACAGCTTTCCGTTGCGCAGGCCAATCTCAAGTCGAGCCTTGGCCGCTATCGCCAGATTGTCGGCGTCCAGCCCAAGCGCCTTGCGCCGGGTCGTCCGCTGGAACGCAACCTGCCGAAATCGCTCGATGAGGCAACCCGCATCAGCCAGAGCCAGCATCCCTCGATCATTGCTGCGCTGCACAATGTCGACGCAGCCGACATCGGCGTGAAGGTGGCTGAGGCGGAACTGTATCCAAGTCTCGGCTTGTCTGCCTCGGTGGCCCAGCGCAACGATGTCAACACCTTGAATGACCAGCGCGTGACGGCCAGTGCCGTGGCCCGGCTGACCGTGCCGATCTACGAGGGTGGCCAGGTCTATTCGCGGACACGGCAGGCCAAGGAGTTGGCCGGTCAGCGCCGCCTGGAGGCGGATATCACCCGCGAACAGATTCGCGCCGCCGTGGTCACGGCATGGGGTGCGCTGGAAGCGTCGAAGGCCCAGACAATTGCCGCGCAGGCGCAGGTTCTGGCGGCCGAAACTGCGCTGAATGGCGTGCGCGAGGAAGCCAAGGTCGGCCAGCGGACAACGCTGGACGTGCTCAATGCCCAGCAGGAACTGCTGTCAGCCCGCTCATCGCTGGTCACCGCGCAGCGCGACCGCGTGGTGGCTTCCTACAACGTGATGTCGGCTTCAGGGCGACTCAACGCGCAGATGCTGGGCCTGAAGGCAGCTCGCCACGATCCGAACCTGCATTACGAGCAGGTGCGCGACAAGTGGATCGGGACCCAGACCCCTGACGGGCGCTAGGGGCGCAAAGCCTCGGCTTCCGCTGCGCGCCCATCCGGTTTTTCCTGTGTGTGGTTCAGGTGCCCGGTTGTGCATCCGATGCATCGTCATCTATTCATGTGAGGGCAGGGGCGATTCCGCCGCTGCGTTCCGGCGCGCAGATTCCTTGGGTTGAGTATGACGGCTCTCGCAAAAGGCAACGAACCCTCCATGGAGGAAATCCTCGCCTCGATCCGGCGCATCATCGCCGATGATCAGCAGGTCGTGGCCGCCGCACCGCAAACAGAGGCAGCGCCGTTGCCTGCGCCAGCGCCTGTCGACGAGGATGTTCTGGACCTTGCAGTGGCTGCCACGCCCGTGGCTTCGGATGCTCAAGACGAAGCGAAGAGCCAGGATGATGTCGACCTGATGTTCGCTGACATGGCTCCCGAGCCTGCGCCTGAGCCAGAGCCAGAGCCTGCACCACCTGCGGTGATGGCGGTTCCGCCCACCCCAATCCCTGTTCCGGTGCCGCAGCCGGCCATGCAATCGGAATTGCTGTCGGCAGCCACCAGCGCCTCCATTGCCGGGGCTTTTTCGTCGCTGTCCAACACGCTGTTGACGGGCAATGCCCGCACGCTGGAAGATCTTGTCAAGGACATGATGAAGCCGATGCTCAAGACCTGGCTCGATGACAACCTGCCGTCGATTGTCGAGCGGCTGGTCAAGGCCGAGATCGAACGCGTCGCCCGCGGCGGCCGCTGAGGCCATGATCGCGCCGGCAAGCAAGGCGGGGATTGTGCTGCGTCATAGCCGTTGCATCCCGACCTGGCGCTAGCACTGGTGCTCAAACGTCCAAGCGAGTTGACGAAAGCCTGCACCTTCGGCTTTTAGAACGGCAGCATCGAATATCCTGATTTGCTGCCGGGCCTTGATGCCCGGCGCTGCGCTTTTTGAGGCCCTTTCCATGATGGACAACAGGTTCGAACCCGCCGCCATCGAGGCGCGCATCGCCGAGCGCTGGGCGAAGGCCAATGCCTTTGCAGCCATGCGGCCGGGCCGCGAAACAGCCGATCCGTTCTGTATCGTGATCCCGCCTCCCAACGTGACCGGGTCGCTGCACATCGGGCATGCCCTCAACAACACCCTGCAGGACGTGCTGTGCCGCTACTGGCGCATGAAGGGCAAGGACGTGCTCTGGCAGCCCGGCACCGACCATGCCGGCATCGCCACGCAAATGATGGTGGAGCGCAAGCTCGCAGCCGAGAACCGTGCCGACCGGCGCAGCATGGGCCGCGAGGCCTTCCTGCGCGAGGTGTGGGCGTGGAAGGAAGAGAGCGGCGGCACCATCGTCAACCAGCTCAAGCGCCTCGGCGCCTCCTGCGACTGGAGTCGCGAGCGTTTCACCATGGATCCGGGCCTGTCCGAGGCGGTTCTCAAGGTGTTCGTCGAGTTGCACAAGAAGGGCATGATCTACAAGGCCCGGCGGCTGGTGAACTGGGACCCCAAGCTGCTGACCGCGATCTCCGACCTTGAGGTCGAACCGCGCGAGGTGAAGGGCCAGATGTGGTATTTCGACTATCCGCTGGCGGATGATCCAACAGTGACCATCACCGTCGGCACGACACGGCCCGAAACCATGCTCGGCGACACGGCCATCGCCGTTCATCCCGATGACGAACGCTGGAAGCCGCTGATCGGCAAAATGGTGCGCCTGCCGCTGGTCGGGCGGCTGATTCCGATCGTGGCCGACACCTACTCGGACCCTGAAAAGGGCTCCGGCGCGGTCAAGATCACGCCGGCGCATGATTTCAACGATTTCGAGGTCGGCAAGCGGCATGATCTGCCGCTGGTCAATGTGCTGACGGCGGATGCGAAGATCACCATCGACGGCAATCCGGATTTTGCGACCGGCATTCCCGGCGGCGTGCTGGCCGATGCCCTGCGCCATCTCGAAGGCCTTGACCGCTTCGAGGCACGCAAGCGCATCGTGGCCTGGTTCGAGGAGCATGGCCTGCTCCAGAAGATCGAGCCCAACGCCCATGCCGTGCCGCATGGCGACCGTTCGGGCGTGCCGATCGAGCCTTGGCTGACCGAGCAATGGTATGTCGACGTGCGCCCGATGGCAGAGAAAGCCATGGCGGCCGTGCGCGAGGGCCGCACCAGGCTGCATCCGCCGGAGCGGGAGAAAATCTTCTTCCAGTGGATGGAAAACATCGAGCCGTGGTGCGTCTCGCGCCAGCTCTGGTGGGGCCATCAGATTCCGGCCTGGTATGGGCCGGATGGCACACC
>JALORF010000198.1 GCA_025459195.1 Beijerinckiaceae bacterium | reverse complement strand
GGACTCGGTAAACCCGTTCAAGACCTTCTTGAAATGACCCTTGTAGCGCTCCTCGGCCAGCTCCATGGGGATCTCGTAGGCGAGGAATTTCGGGATTCCCTTGTCCTTCAGACGTTCCAATAGATCCGGATTTTCGAGCGAATTGTAGGAGGTGAGAATGACGATCGGGCCGTTTCCGGTCAACAACATTGCGCATTTCATTGGGGCTTCTCCACCAGATTGATCGCCCGAGCGGGGCGAGATAGACAGCGTGTAGCGAGGATCGAATCCGATCCGGACAGCATCGCAACCGCCGAGGATGACGTCCAGTCCACGGGCGATGGATTTTAACACCGAAGGAGATAGGGTTGTGCGACACGACCTCGCTCGGCTGACTTCGGTCGACGTTTCCACGAGCGTCCTCGCTGATAACCCGGAAATGGTACGTAGCACCGCGAGAAGCCGTTCTCCAGACGAACGACGTGGCACCTCCGTCGATGTATCCCGAAAGCGGAACCCAATGAGCCACAGTCGAGTATTCGACGATAAAGCGGCTGCAACCGGCGGCACAAGGCCGTTCAACGCCTATCTGACCATCGCGCCCGACAACACCGTGACCGTGATCGCGGCCCACATGGACATGGGCCAGGGCATCTATGACGGCATTGCCACGCTGGTGGCCGAAGAGTTGGGGGCCGACTGGTCGCAGATGCGGGCCATTGGCGGCGCGGGCGATCCGAAACTCTATGGCAACAAGGCCTGGGGCGGCATGATCCAGGGCACGGGCGGCTCGACCGGGGCAAGCTCGTCCTGGGAACGCTACCGCGTGGCCGGTGCCAGCGCCCGCCAGATGCTGGTGGCCGCAGCCGCTGCCGAATGGCGCGTGCCAGCCAGCGAGATCAGCGTGGCCGATGGTGTCATCCGCCATGGCTCGGGCCGGACGGCCCGCTTCGGCGAGATGGCTGCCAGGGCGGCAAGCCAGCCCGTGCCGGCACAGGTTGCGCTGAAGGAGCCGAAAGACTGGGTGTTCATCGGCAACGAGCGCCTCAGGCGGCTCGATTCCGCCGCCAAATCATCGGGGCGGATGGACTACACCATCGATGTCAGCCTCCCGGGCATGTTGACAGCGGTGCCAATCCACCCGCCGCTGTTCGGGGCCAGCGTGCGCTCGTTCGATGCCAGCAAGGCCAAGGCCATCAAGGGCGTGGTCGACGTGGTGCAACACCCGCGCGGACTGGCCGTGGTGGCGCGCGACATGTGGTCGGCGCTGAAGGGCCGCGAGGCTGTGACCGTCGAGTGGGATGACAGCCGCGCCGAAAAGCGCTCCAGCCCCGAACTGGCCAAGCTCTACCGCGACCTGGCGCTGAAGCCGGGCGCTGCCACCGCCCGGCAGGATGGCAATGCGGAGGCCGCGATTGCCGCTGCGCCGCGCAGCATCGAGGCGACGTTCGAGTTCCCCTACATCGCCCATGCGGCGCTCGAACCGCTCAACGCGGTGGTGCGGCGCAATGCGGACGGAACGCTGGAAATCTGGGGCGGACACCAGATGCCTGACATCTATCAGGCCACGGCAGCCAACATCGCCGGTATCGCGCCGGGCAAGGTCAAGCTGCATGTGATGAAGACCGGCGGCGGCTTTGGCCGGCGCGCGGTGATCGATGCCGACATCATCGTCGAGGCCGTTTCGGTGGCCAAGGCGATCAACTTCTCGGCCCCGGTGAAAATGCAGTGGACGCGCGAGGATGACATGCGCGCCGGCCGCTACCGCCCGGCCTATGTCCACCGCCTCAAGGCGGGCATCGACGCGGAAGGCAGGATCACCGGCTGGTACAACCACATTGTCGGCCAGTCGATCGCGGCCGGCACACCGTTTGCCGCCCAGATGGTGAAGAACGGCGTCGACGTCACCTCCGTGGAGGGGGCGAACAACCTGCCCTACCGGTTTGCCGCCCAGAAGGTCGATCTGACCACGACCACGACCGGGGTTCCGGTGCTGTGGTGGCGCGCGGTCGGCTCGACCCACACGGCCTATGCGGCGGAGGTCTTTCTGGATGAAGTGGCGGCGCTGGCTGGCAAGGACCCTGTTGCCTTCCGCCTGTCGATGCTCGATCCGGCCTCACGCCATGCGGCGGTGCTGAAACTGGCTGCCGAGAAGGCGGGCTGGGGGACGCCGCTGCCGGCTGGCCGGTTCCGCGGCATCGCGCTGGCCGAGAGCTTTGGCACGGAGGTGGCGCAGGTGGTCGAGATCTCGACCTTGCCGAATGGCCGCTTCAAGGTCGAGCGCGTGGTCTGCGCGGTGCATTGCGGCGTTGCCATCAACCCCGACAACATCCGCGCCCAGATGGAGGGCAGCATCGGCTTCGGGCTCGGCGCGGTGATGAAATCCCAGACCACGCTCGACAAGGGCCGGGTGGTCGAGGGCAATTTCGACACGCACGAGGTGCTCCGCTTCGATGAGATGCCGCGCGTGGAGGTGCATATCCTGCCTTCGAGCGATGAACCCAGCGGGGTGGGCGAGCCGGGCGTGCCGCCGATTGGCCCTGCGGTGGCCAACGCCATCTTCGCCGCCACCGGCCGGCGCATGCATGTGCTGCCCTTTGCCCGCGCGGAGAATGCCTGACTGGCGCTGGCAAGGATCGTCTTGCCAGTTCACTCCCACGCGGAAACGAACTTACGGGAACGCCCCTTCCGCACAACGCCTTAAGCAATCGTCCCGACTGTTGCAGTGCACAAGATCGGTTAACCTGATCTTGTTCCTCCCGGCTTTGGACACAAAGCTACACCTCAAGGCCGCCCTCCCGGGCGGTCTTTTTTTGTCGGTGCCGTGACTGACCATGCTTCAAGGCAGGTTGACCGGCTGGCCTGCGAGTGGTCTCGTAGCCGCTGCCGAGACCCTGATGGACCCAGATCGCCATGAAACTCCATGACGTGACCCGCGCGCCGAACCCGCGCCGTGCCCGCATCTTCATTGCCGAAAAGGGCCTGCCGATGCCCGAACTGGTGCAACTCGATCTGGCGGCCATGCAACACCGCGAGCCGGCCTATGCCGGCCTCAACCCGTGGATGGGCACCCCGGCGCTGGAGCTGGACGACGGCACGGTGATCGCCGAATCGGTGGCGATCTGCCGCTATTTCGAGGAAATGCAGCCGGCACCGGCCCTGTTCGGCACGGGTGCGCGCGAGCGGGCGCTGGTGGAGATGTGGAATCGGCGGCTCGAAATGGGCCTTTACACGAACATCGCCCAGACCTTCCGGCACACCAGCCCGCACATGGCGCAGCGCGAGGTGCCGCAGGTGCCCGCCTGGGGCGAGGCGAACCGCGCGCGGGCGCTCGAACAGATGGTTTTGATCGACCGGCATCTGGCCGATGGCCGGCCCTTCATCTGCGGCGACAGCTTCAGCATTGCCGACATCACCGGCGGCGTCAGCCTCGATTTCGCCCGGGTGCCGCGCATCGCCATCCCGCCCGAGCTGGTGCATCTGGCCCGCTGGCATGCCGCGCTCGCCGCGCGCCCGGCCTGGGCCGCTTGATGCACGGCACGCGTGACAGACACGCAGCGTCCGTGCTGTAGACAAAGACATGCCGCGCAAGATCCGATCCGACGAGACTCTCACCGTCACGCTCGACGAGCTTGTCGCCGACCTGCGCGCCTGCCGCGTCTGCAAGGACATGCCGCGCAAGGACAAGCCGCTGGCCCATGAGCCGAGGCCAATCATCCAGGCCAGCGCCACGGCGCGGCTGTGCATCGCCAGCCAGGCCCCCGGCACACTGGCCCATGCCACCGGAAAACCCTTCATGGACCCGTCCGGCGTGCGCCTTCGCGCCTGGCTCGGGCTTGGCGAGGCCGAATTCTACGATGCCGCGCGCGTCGCGATCGTGCCGATGGGCCACTGCTTTCCGGGGCAGGATGCCAAGGGCGGCGATCTGCCTCCGCGCCGCGAATGCGCCCCGCTCTGGCGGGACAGGGTGTTCGAGGGCATGCCCGACATCCAGCTCATCCTCGCCATCGGCCAGTACGCGCAGGAATGGCACCTGGGCCGGCGCGGCGGCGGCGGCGGGCTGACAGAGATGGTGCAGAACTGGCAGGCGATCTACACCCGGAGCGGCACGCCGCGCATCATCCCCCTGCCCCACCCTTCCTGGCGCAACAATGCCTGGCTGAAGGCCAACCCTTGGTTCGACCGCGAGCTGCTGCCCTTCGTGCGCCAGGAAGTGGCCCGCCTGCTGCGCTGACCGACGACGCCCACTTCACGTCGCCCCATGGCACCCGCTGCCAGCGCCGGGCACCTTCCCAACCAAGCCAGACCATCGGCAAGACCCGCGAGAGGGGCCGCCCGACCAGCGCCTTGCGGGTCAGGATTCGAGGGAACAAAAAAAGAACTTTACGGCGAGAACAAAAATGGTACATTGGTGCCAACGCTGGTTCAGACGCGTTGTGACCCGCCACACCCCATGCCATAAGGACGCCGACGATGGCTCAAGCGAATCTCAAACT